>JAGQHN010000030.1 GCA_020431825.1 Trueperaceae bacterium
CTGTTTGAACTGCCATTTATTCAATATTGACCACAACACGCTATCGGGCGCATGTTCACAATTCATGAAGCGACTTGCTGTACTCGCTGATATTCCTTTCACATTTTCTAGTATGCTTCGTACCTGACTATCAAGAAATAAACTCAAGATTATTCGGAATGTCCGTACTTCTCGTTTATTCCATAGCAATGACTCTATTGACTTAAGTAAACTCTGTTTATGCTGGCTTAGTTTCGTTTTCACACACTAAACTACGCCCAGCATTCTTTTTTATTCAAGTCTCTCTATTTTTGCAAGTCTTGAGTCTAACATCATTTAACTTGACAGAACCACCTTTAGCGCATAGAAAATTCGGTCCCATAACCCGTTTGAGCCACAAGCTCCGGGCCATCCCAACCATAACGCACGACCTCGAGTTCTACCTGCCTGACACCCCAGTTAAGGGCATCTGACATATGGGGAAACCAGACATCAATTTGATTGGTCTTACGGGGATTCATCGTATCTTCAACAATAAATAAACCCTGACGGTCAAGCATGGTCTGATATTTTCCGTAGCCTCTGCCGTTATACCAGCTCCCCAGATCTTTTAGTCTAACGAGCGAGCCATAAGGAATATTCTGACCTAGTAAATCCCGACTGACTGCAATAATACCGAAGCGCGTTGTGGTGCCAATTGCGGTAATATGCGGGGTATCGTCGGTTTGTTCAACCAGTGAATTATAGGCTGTTGATTTAACGGTTAGAGAGTAACTGGCTTCCGGACCAGCTAAAGGAGCATTCTCATCTACTACAGGTTGAGGCTTGACAATAGTTACAGTCACTTTAGGATTTACACTAATGTCAATCAGGTTTGGCGTCGTAAAAGCAGTGATTAAAGCGACCATAACAGCGGCGACAACCAACAGCTTTCCACTTAAATGCAGTGCCATTGACACCTCCAAGCTGAGAACTCTAGCACAGTTTTATGAGATTTCTGAAGTAAAGACCTTATAGTTTGAGCCAGATGCATAAGAACTTGCCTCACTAACTGCCATAAGTTTGAATAATTTAATGAATAAGCGCATAGCAGAAAAACTCTAAATAAGAATTGTTTTGCTTGTATTACTGTACTTATACTTATGGCTCGAGTTTGAGGTGTTTCTATAGCCCACCAACATAGTCCTCAAGCGCTTAGTAGCAAAAATTACCATAGCTTTTGCTACTAAACTATAAGCGTGAATAAGTTGTACTCATAAATAAAGTACAACGTTTTACCCTTGACTCCCTCAGAACTAGAGGGCAAAAAACCCTGTTTTTCCCGCCCAAATAGGGTAAACTACATGCTTATGAGCGAACAAGATAAGGCTTTTTATAGTGCCTGGAAACAACTACTGGACTGGATGAAAGACTACGCCTCAGCACATGACGGTGTCATTTTTGAGAAAGAAGCAGATTTTCCTGATTATATTTACCGTATGGAACGTGCCTATGATCTGCCGACCACCATCATGAGTGCAAGTTTGTCGGATGCTGAGGGTAACCCGGTCCTGCTTATTTCAGTTAGTCCAAGACATAGTCTGTTTAAAGAGGTTACCGTACATCCTTTCGAATCACACATCTATAGAAAATTAAAATACAGCCCTGAGAAAAATGCGCTGGTGGAAAGTAAGCGAGTGTTTAGCAAAGAGATGCTTGATAACCTTGCTGAT
This sequence comes from Trueperaceae bacterium, assembly GCA_020431825.1. Classification (GTDB taxonomy): domain Bacteria; phylum Deinococcota; class Deinococci; order Deinococcales; family Trueperaceae; genus JAHEBB01. Next base: position 1,692 of record JAGQHN010000030.1, read on the forward strand.
GACCTTTTTGGGGTGCATGCCTGAGGACAAGCCAGTAAATGCAGATTTGTTAAAGGCGGCTCGAGGGGGGCTTTGCGCGTATTGCCGTCATAGTCAACTTATCAAAAGTTCTAAGGCCAGTTTGTTTGTTCTTTGCCGACATCCTGATCTGCCCAAATACAGTTCCCAGCCAGTTTTAAACTGCGCCTTTTTCGAAAAGCCCGGGTGAGGAAGGAGTCTAGTTTTTTGTGTCTGGAAACCTTTGCCCTCCGTATTCGTGGGCTCATGAATACCGATACACAAAATCTGGTAAAACGCCAAATAAATACTGGGGTTTCTAGACACGGTAGGATGCTACCTTGTGTGGTAGGGGTCAACTTATAAACATCTTGCTTCCTTGATATACTGCGCTATTAGAAGCTTGATGCTATTTGAGCGAGTTGATTAGCTGATTGGGCGCAGCAAGGTGGAAGAGAATGTTTAGACCCTGGCAAGAAATTGGTGTTGATTTAGGAACCGCGACGGTTCTTATTTATGTAAAAGGTAAAGGAATAATGCTTCGTGAACCTTCGGTTATTGCAATGGGCAGGGACACGGGTGAAGTTAAAGCAGTGGGTGAAGAGGCCTACCGGATGCTAGGTCGCACACCCGGTAATATTGTGGCGGTACGGCCCATGCGTGATGGCGTCATAGCAGATTATGATCTTACTGAAAAAATGCTTATGGCGTTTATTAAAAAGGTGCGTAGAGGCCCCTTTAACTTTTTAAAACCTAACATTATGGTATGTGTACCAAGTGGTGTAACCGAAGTTGAAAAACGTGCAGTTTTGCAGGCTACCCGAAAAGTTGGTGCGCGCAAGGCCTTTTTGATCGAGGAACCTTTAGCCGCTGCCATTGGTTCTGATGTAGATATTGCACAACCAACCGGTACTATGATTGTTGACATTGGTGGTGGAACCACTGATATTGCGGTCATAAGCCTTGGGGGCATTGTCGTAAGTGAGTCTTTGCGAATTGCTGGCAACGAGTTTGACGAGTCGATCATTCGTTATGTAAGACATAAAGAAAACTTACTGATTGGTGACCGTACTGCTGAAGAAATTAAAATGAAGATTGGGGCGGCACTCATTCTGAAACCCGAAGATGTTAAGGAACTCGATGTACGCGGGCGTGACCTGATCAATGGTCTGCCAAAAACGGTACAGATTAACAGTGAAGATGTTGTCGAAGCGCTTAAAGAACCCTTGCAAAAAATTGCTGATGGGGTGCGCCGCGTTTTAGAAATGGCGCCGCCGGAACTGGTCGCTGACATTATTGATCGTGGCATTATTATGACCGGAGGGGGTTCGCTGTTAAACAATTTTGATGCCTTGTTACGTCAGACAACCGGTATACCTGTGGTGGTTGCTGAACATGCGACCGACAGCGTGGCTTTAGGCACGGGACAGGCACTCGAGATGCTCCATGTCTTAAGAGATGCGCTTATTTCGGACAAGTTTTTGAGACGCTAAAGGCTTAGCGACTTTATAAAAGCTTCACATTTCACATGTTGGCAAAACCTTATGCTTTATATCAATTCTATTTAATGCTTTGCTTTAAGCAAAGCATTAAATGTGAGTGGAACGAGAAGAATCTAACTAAGAGATGTTTTTTTTATTAAGGAAATTATCGGAATCCGTAGTAAACCTATATCAGGTTTACCTCAAACGCTATGTTTATCTGGCGTTCTTTTTCTTATTTTGCCTCGTTCAGGCTAAGAGTTTTCCCCTCGAGCAAGTGGTTCCAGGTTTATCGGGCTATGCCTTGACTGCTGGTGCAGGTAATCTGATTGAGCGTTTTCCGGTACAGGTTCTGGGGGTGCAGCAAGATGCGGGTACTGGTTTTCCACTGGTGCTGGTGAAAGCAAGTGGGCCCTTTATTGAGCAAACGGGCGGCGTGGCCGCAGGTATGAGTGGTAGCCCGGTCTATTTGCCCGGAAGCCAGGGGGATGAACTGCTGGGGGCTATTGCCTATGTGTTTCCCAGCTCTGATCACAGCTTAGCGTTGGTAACTCCCATCGAGATTATGCGAGGGGTGAAGCTCTCGGCACTTAGCTACTTGCCATCTGGCCCTGATTTTGCCAAGTTTGGTGAAGTGGTACCGGTGGCAACCCCTATTCTGATGTCGGGTCTCAGTGACCGGGCCGCCAAGGTGATAGGTCCGCTATTTAAAAATACTCAGCTGTCTGCGTTTCCGGTGCAGCTAGCAGGCGTTGCAGGCTGGGATGAAACAGCTTACAGGCTCGAGCCTGGTAGTGCTATCAGTGTGCAACTCGTTAAGGGCGATGTCACGCTGGCTGCCGTCGGAACCGTTACCGCGATTGAAAATGATATTATTTATGCTTTTGGGCATCCTTTTTTTGGCGAAGGCGAAGTATCTTTTGCCTTTGCTCCGGCGTTTATTTCCTATATCGTTCCCAGTGATGTTGTTCCCTTTAAACTTGCCAATAATGGTTTCAGCTTACTGGGCACTATCCATGAAGATAGACCGCCTGCCATTGTCGGCACCCTTGGAACCGAACCCGCCTTTTTACCTGTAACCTTAACTTTGCAAGGTTCTGGCGACAGTTTGACCAAGCGGTTTGAAATTAGCAATGATGAGCGCTACTACGCACCGCTACTGGCCAGTGCCATCGTGCAGCTTTTTGATGAAGCCTATCAAAAGGTAGCTGCTGGAACCGCCGATTTGGCCTGGGAAATCAGCCTTAGTAATGGAACGGTGGTCAGAGTGCTCGAGCAAATCACTGACCCTGGCGACATTGCGGGCATTACAGCAGGTTTAGCGGCCGAGCCTTTACAGATTCTGGCAGATAATATTTTTCAAAAGGTTGAAATTGAGAGGGTTGCCCTTAATATCAGCTATGAAGAAACAGAGCGTTACGCCGATATTGTTGAACTGGTCGCAGATCAGGAAGAATTGCAAAAAGGTGAGGCGCTAACACTTCACATACGCTTGCAGCCATACCGTAAAGACCCTGAAGTTAAAACCATCAGACTCGAGCTTCCCGAAGAGGCCGAAGGCAGTCTGGATATTACGGTACGAGGCGGTATGGAAGGCAGTGACGGTAATGCCCCAGATGGTGAACCGATACTCTCTTTTGCCGAACTGGTTGCAGCCCTGAACGATAATATAGAATCAAGTGAGTTGATTGTCGAGACTTACATAGATGGTGAGCCCAAACGGCTCGAGCGCCTGCGCTTTCCTTATCTTATTCAAGGAGAAGAAAGTTTTACCGTTCAGATTCTTGATGAAGAAGGGGAAACCACCGATACTTCCAACGACCCTGAGCCTAAAGAAGCAGAACCAGATGATTCAGAAATGATGCTTCCATGAGTCAAACAAAAAAGAGTTACAGAGCAAGTGAGCTTGCAGATTTGCTAGCAGGAGAGCTTATCGGGGCAGATCTTCAGGTAAACCGACTATGTGACCTTAAAGAGGCTCAGGCAGACTGTGTGGTGGTTCTTGCTGATACTAAAACTGTGGCAGCCTTAAAAGAGATAGAGGCGGTTCTTGTGCTAAATCGGCGGCTCGAGTTGCCCCTAAGCCAAGTCATCGTCAAAGATACCCGTCTGGCTTTTGCCCAGCTCAGTCAGCTATTTGCAGAGCCGATTGTTCTAGCGGAGGGTATTCATCCAAGTGCGGTGATTCACGAAACGGTCAAGCTTGCCGAGAATGTTCATATTGGCCCTCATGTGGTTATTGCTGAAGGAGTTGAAATTGGGGCAGGTACGCAAATTGCTGCCAACAGCTTTATTGGTAAAAAGGTCAAAATAGGTAAAGATTGCACATTATTTCCCAATGTTAGCCTTTATCCTGAGGTTGAGCTTGGAGACCGTGTACGGCTTCATGCGGGTGTGGTTGTGGGCAGTGATGGCTTTGGTTATGCCAGAAGCCCAAGGGGCGCACTCAAAATACAACATATGGGCAGGGTAATCATCGAAGATGACGTGGAACTGGGCACAAATACCTGTGTTGACCGGGCAACGCTGGGTGCTACGGTGATAGGGGCTCGCACCAAAATAGACAATCTTTGCCAGATCGGTCATAACGTAAAGATTGGTTCTGATTGCTTGATTGCTGGTACGGTCGCGGTTGCGGGTAGCACGACGCTTGGCAGGGGCGTGATTCTTGGGGGGGGTGCTGGTGTGGTTGATCATGTGCATATAGGTGATGGCGCGCAGGTTGGCGCACGTTCACTGGTGACAAAGTCGATTCCTGCTGGCGAAAGCTGGAACGGCTATCCAGCAGAACCTTACAAAAAATATGTGCGTAAACATTATCTCTTAGGTAAGCTCGAGCAAATCTGGCAGACGATCAAGGAAAACTAGGATGATTAAAGGGTTTGGACTTCACACCGGTGTTTTTTCCGAAGTCCATTTTCACCCTGCCGAAGGCCCGGTCAGGTTTCGTCTGAACAAAACCGAAATAGAGGCTCGAGTCAATAATGTCGTTTCAACCGAGCGCTGCACCGTTCTGGGTAAAGACGGCAAAACCCTGGCGGTTGTTGAGCATTTGCTTGCGGCCCTGCACGTTCTGGGCTGGTGGCAAAATCTGCTCATTGAAGTCAGTGACCGTGAATTACCCATTTTAGACGGCTCAGCACAGGACTGGCTCGAGCCCCTTTCCCAGTTAGGAAAGCCGCCCCAGCCTCCTGATGCTTTTGTACTTAAAGAGCCACTCGATGTGAATCTGGATTCATCACGGCTAAGGGCTAGTCCGGGTAAAGCGCAGCTTAAGGTCGCCATTAACTTTGACCATCCTATGATTGGTGAGCAGCAGTGGTCAGGACTCCCTGAGCAGTATCCAGAGGTCTTAGCGGCTCGCACGTTTGGCTTTTTGCATGAACTCGAGTACTTAAGAAGCAAGGGGCTAGCTTCACAGGCGAGCCTGGAAAATGCTATTGTTTTTGATGAGAAGGGTGCACTGCAGGCTTTACGTTTTGACAATGAGCCTGTACGTCATAAAGCACTTGATGCCTTGGGAGACCTTTACTTGTTCGGCCAACCGCTTAGCGCGAGTTTAACCATCGAGCGCGGATCACATCATTTGCATGTTGCATTTGTCAAACATTTAGCAACGCTGCTGGAGTCTCATGAAACGCCTTAAAGTTGCCGTGATTGGTATTGGCGTGATGGGTCGGCATCATGCCAATATCTATGCGGCTTTGCCCCATGTTGATCTGGTGGCTGTGGTAGAGCCCGATGATTTTCGCCGCTTTGAGGCTGAAGCCCAGTTTGATGTTAGAGCCTACGCCACTATAGATGAGCTTCTGAAACACGAAAAGCTAGATGCTGTTAGCATAGCGGCGCCCACCAGCCTGCATTTTGATCTTACCCAGAAAAGTCTTTTTGCTGGAGTTCATGTGCTGGTAGAAAAGCCCGTGGTAGAAGATGTGACGCAGGCACGCTATCTTATGGATTTGAGCCGAGACCTGAGACTTATTTTACAGGTGGGTCATATCACCCGCTTTTATCAGGCTGTTCAGCTTTTAAAACAACAAGTCAAGCGTCCTTATCTGATTGAAGCTCGCCGTCTGACGCCGAATGCCCGCATTCAAGATGTGGGTGTCATCTTGGATCTGATGATTCATGATATTGATATTGTGCTGAGTCTGGTGGATTCTGAAGTTAAAGATATGACGGTGGCAGGACATTCGCTTAAGGGCAGTGTTTATGAAGATGTGGCAGCCGCTCAAATTCAATTTGAAAATGGCTGCATAGCTCGCTTTTTAGCCAGCCGCATTGCCCCAAATGCCGAACGTACTTTTATTGTGACGGAGCCAGATCAGACCACCCGGCTTGATTTTGCCAAGGAACCCTTTACTGAAATGGCCGTCTATAAGGGGCAAAAAAATGGGAATGGGGGCACGCATGTCAAAGTAGATGTGCGTACCGTACATGAAGAAAATCCTTTGCGTGAAGAGCTGCAGCATTTCTTGGCTCGCATACGCAATGATGCTGAGCCTATAGGTACACTCGAGGATGATCTTCGCTCACTGGACTTTGCTACGCAGCTTATTGCTAAGCTCGAGCGCACCTCTTCTGATAAAGTGCAGCAGATTATTCAAACCCGCTAAATAACTGGCCTTAAAAAAGGTAAACTAGCCCCATGACTGTTGATGTAAAAGCTATTTTGCCCCACCGTTTTCCTTTTCTACTCGTAGACAAATTTGTTTCGCAAGAAGGGGACAGCTTTGAGTGTCTCAAAAATGTAAGTCACAACGAGCATTTTTTTCAGGGCCACTTTCCCCAGGAAGCCGTTATGCCCGGCGTGCTGATTATGGAAGCCCTGGCACAGGCTGCGGCAGTGGGGTTGGCGGTACGTGAAGGTTTTCAAGGGGGAGAGCTGGGCTATTTTGCCGCGATGGATAAGGTGAAATTTAAGCGCAAAGTAGTGCCTGGAGATCAGCTAAGGTTAACAGGCAAAATAGTGATGTTTCGCCGCAGCATTTTGAAAGTAGAAGCTAAGGCTTTGGTCGGTGATGAGCTTGCCGCTGAGGGCGAGCTGACTTTTGCCTTTCCAGATTTAAAACGTTAAGGTGCTATGGACATACATCCGTCTGCGCTAATTCATCCTGAAGCTCGTTTGGCTAACAGTGTCAAAGTAGGCCCTCTCGTAGTCATAGAGGCCGATGTTGAAGTGGGCGAAAATAGCATCCTGGAAACAGGGACAATTCTTTACTCGGGGTCGCGAATTGGTAAGAACTGTAAGTTAGGGCCCTACGCCATAGTCGGGGGAACGCCGATGGATAGTCACTATGCGGGAGAAACCAGTTATGCGGTTCTTGAAGATAATGTCGAACTGCGAGAGTTTGTCACAGTACACAAAGCAACGGGTGGGGGCGCTGAAACACGCATTGGCGAAGGCTCAATGATTATGACTTATACCCACATTACGCATAATTGCAGGGTGGGCAAAGGGGTAACTTTAGTAACCAGTGTGCAGCTGGGAGGTCACTGCGAAGTAGGTGATTATGCTTTTGTGGGTTCGACTACTATCATGCATCAGTTTTGCCGTATCGGAGCCTATGCCGTGACCGGCGGAGGCACGGCCTCAAATCAGGATATTTTGCCGTTTAGCATGGTTTACGGTATGCCTGCCAAACATTTAAGGTTAAACAAAGTAGGCCTCGAGCGCCGGGGCTTTAGCAAAGAGCGTTACCGCTATCTGGAAAAGGCTATTCGCGCCTTTCGCCGCCGAGACTGGGCGTTGCTCGAGCAACTTGCTCAGGAAAGTGAAGACGTACAAAAGATTCTTGATTTTAAAAACTCGAGCCAAAGAGGAATTTGCGGCTTTGTTTAGCCTTTTCTTGACGGGCATTTTGCGGTATAGTTGACTCTGGAAAACAGTGGAAATCGGGTCAAAAGGTATCTTTAGATAGGTTATAACGTCGCTACAATCGTTTTGAAGGGCATTCTCTCGTACTATGTATAAACATTCAAGAGGGTTAAACCGTGCAGATGGACAGTCCAAGTTTTAAAACGGCTGAAGCTTTTTTTGAAGCTTTGCTCGAGCTTAATCAGGATGAACTGGCAGAAATTTCTCAACCAGATGAAACCCAGTTTCACGATCCCGAAGAGGACGAATTAGAAACAGCTCACGTGGAACACAATCCCTACCAGCGTCGGCGTGACCCCAGAAATGGCGAGCTTTACTATGTGCACCGGGCCATTGCTGAGTGGAAGCTAGGTAGACCTCTGGCACCTGGCGAGGTTGTCCATCATGACAATGGCAACAAGCGCGATAATCACCCGGATAATGTCTGGGTCTTTAGTTGTCAGCGGGCTCATATGCTCTATGAAAACTACAAATTGCGAGAAAGTCAGGGTGTGGTTCATCTTTTTTCGATTGAAGACTTACTCGAGCGTGAAGGCCTCTGGGTTCTAAGCTAAATAGCCTGCTATGGCCTCGCCTAAGTCTCTTTATCCTTTTAGAAGGCATGTTCCAAACAGTCAAACGCCAAATGCGCTCTTTGAACATTACTATGAGTGCGCCAGTGATGATGAGACGGTTTTGCAAGTCTGGTGCTATACCGATAAGCTTTCTTATAGGGTCGGGGAAACCGTTCAGTTTTATGTTTCGACAACGGCAAAAAAGTACGAACTCTTAATCGCCAGAGAAGGGCAGAGGCTCGAGCCTGTAGCGCATTACAACAACCTTCCCGGACTTTTCTATAAAGCCCCTGCTGATTGCTCGGTAAATGGCTGCAACTGGCCCGTTGGCTTTGAGTTAACGATTCCTGGTGATTGGCGTTCTGGTGCTTATATCATTACGGCTCGAGTGCTAAGTCAAGAGGGCAAAGCTTTTGACCAGCACCATATTATCTTTGTTCGCAGTGAAAAGCCTGCGCCCCTTTTGCTTATTGCTGCTACCAGTACCTGGCTAGCCTATAACGATTGGGGGGGATCTAATCACTACCAGGGGATTACCGGACCAGATAAGAACCAGTATTCGCCAATCGTTAGCACCCAGCGTCCTTTCAGTAAGGGCTTTGTGGTTTTGCCCAAGGGTGCGCCGCGCATTCCTATACGCGAGCGGCTTGCCGCAGGGGCGATTCCTCGTTATCCGCATATGGAATGGTCTTATGCGCAAGGTTACAGTAAAAAGTATGCCTCGGCGGGCTGGGCAAGTTATGAGCGTCATTTCGTACGCTGGGCCGAAGCTGAGGGCTTTGATCTGGATATTGCCAGTCAGCATGATTTACATTTTGGCCAAGTTGATTTAAGCCACTATAAGGCCGCCATTATGGTTGGACATGACGAATACTGGTCCTGGGAAATGCGTGACCAAGTTGACCAGTATGTGCGTTTAGGTGGACAGGTTGCCCGCTTTGGTGGTAATTTTTTGTGGCAGATTCGGTTCGAAAATGATGGGCAAACGCAGGTTTGTTACAAATACCGTTTTGAAAAAGACCCTTATTTACATGATGTCGAAAAGCAGCACTTGACCACGACTTGCTGGGAGGCTGAACCTGTCAATAGACCAGGCTCGAGCACCGTAGGGCTAAATGGTACAAGGGGCTTTTACGCAGGTTGGGGGGTGGCAGTACCCAGAGGTAGCGGAGGGTTTACCGTGTACCGTCCAGAGCACTGGCTGTTTAAAGATACCGATCTCTACTACGGTGATGTTTTTGGTACAGAAGCAAAGATCTTTGGCTACGAAGTCGATGGACTGGACTACTATGTTCAAGATGGCCTGCCCTTTCCTGAAAAGGCAGAAGAAGCTAAGAACATTGACATTTTAGCTATGGGTCTAGCAACGTTAGCCGAAGACGATCATGGGCTCGAGGGTGCTGAGTTATTTATGGGAGAAGAAGATCTGAATTTTGTTGCCAGAGCGCTCGGGGTAAACGACAAAGCAGGGAAGGAAAAGCTCAAACGCGCTGCTGGTATGATCGTTACCTATCACAACGGCAAGGGATTGGTGGTAAGTGCTGGAACCTGCGAATGGGTTGCAGGGCTTATTCATCAGGATTTTTTCACCCAGCAAATTACGCGTAATGTTTTAACTAGATTTTTATTTGAACGCTAACTACCTGCCTTATGTCGGATGTTTTGCACCTAATAGAGGTCTGGCTTGCCACAATGTGCCTGTGGAAGCGGTGCTTGTTAGCAATGGACCCGGAGAACTCTATACCTGGGCCTACCCGGTATATAAGACCATCCGTGAACTGCAGCCCAACTGGAAAATTAGCATCAGCCTGATTCCCTGTCAGTATGCCAGTGGCAGAGAAGCCGAGATTGCTGCAACCTTTGGCGCAGATGGCGTAAGCACACCCAAAGAGTTTTTAACCTATACCACAACCGGTAAACGACCTGCGGCTTTAGGTGATGAGACTGGTTTTGTGATTAGTCTTGGGGGCAATCAAAATATGGCTTTACAACTGGGCAAGCGTTTGGGTTACGCAACGTACAGCTATAAATTTGTTCCTGCCTGGAATAAAGAGTTAAAACGCCTTTTTGTGCACGATGAGACAGCCCTAAAAAAGGCAAAGCGTCTGGGGGTGCCTGAGGGCAGACTCGAGCTCATTGGTAATCTGGTAGCTGATGCTGTTGACTATGTTGCGCCAGCAGAGGTTTCAGGCTCACCGCACATCTTGCTTATGGCAGGCACTCGAGATGGGTTTTCGATCTTTTTGATTCCCTTTGTTATCGCAGTTGCAGATTATTTGCATGCCTATTTTCCTGAAGCTTCCTTCGTCTGGCCAGTAAGCCGCTTATTATCCGAAGAAACCATTAGGGAGGGTATAGCAGGTAAAGAGCGCGCCATTCTTGAGGGCATGGGGGGCAGCCGCAAGGGCCAAACCATTTTGACGCCTTCGGGGGCTAAGATTGCCATGATCGAAGAGCATGAGCGACACGCCCATATGCGCTCGGCAGATTTGGCCATTACCATTCCGGGTACCAATACGCTCGAGCTTGGTATAGCAGGCTTGCCGTCTATTGTGATTTTGCCCATGAATAAACCTGAGGCTATTCCGCTGGACGGACTAGGACACTGGTTAGGGCTTATTCCTCTGGTGGGTAAATATATCAAAAGGCACGCGGTTAAACTTTTTGTTGAAGGTCTGGATGTGCCTGTGTCACTACCCAACCGCGCCGCAGGCGAAGATCTTATGCTCGAGCTTAAAGGGAAAATTACGGCTAAACAGGTTGCAGAAGAAGCGAAGAAGCTACTTGACCAGCCTGAAGTTTTGACCCAAAAACGCGACCGTCTCCTGGCGACTATGCCCAAGGCGGGTGCGGCTAGAAAGCTAGTTGAGAGCATTCGCAAAGATTTAAATGCTGGTTAATTTGCTTTTTCCCCGAACCCGCTGGGCACTTCTAGGGATGCTGGCGGCACTAGCTAATGCTTTTTTGCGTGTGGCGATTGTGCCTGCACTGGTCGTTCCTGTTTTTGACAAGGTGCTGAGCCAGAATGATCTGGCTGAGTTATCACGAATTTTGGCGATTGCGGCGCTTATTGCTCTGGGGGGAGCCCTGGCGCTCTTTTTCCAGGATGCCCTTCTGGCAAGAGCTGCGGCGCAGATTGCAGCTAGCTGGCGCGAGGCACTTATGGCTAGATTACTCCGGCTTATGCCGGGTCAGTTGCCAGGTTCGAGTGGAGGGCTTGCTGGTCGTATCGTGGCAGATTTGCGCGAAGTAGAGTATTACTACCAGTATGGCTTAGGAACGCTGGTTGCAGAGACCTTTAGCCTCTTAGGCATCTTATTTTTGCTGTTTAAGACTAATGCTCAAGCATCAGTTTTTTTGCTGGTCTTGATTTTGCCTGCCGTGTTAGCCTCGAGGTTTTTGGGTAAACGTATTGAAAGCGTGTCACAAGCTTCTCAGGAAGGGGTTGAACAAGTTTCTGCCCAATTACAAGAAGGCTTCAAGTTGCATGAGCTTATTCGAGCTTTTGGGGCTGATCGTTTTGTCATGGAGCGGTTTAAGGCCAGCAATCAGTTTACTGCCAGAGCTATGGCAAAACGATACTGGCTAGCCAGCTTGCAGCTACCCATGACCCAGATACTCGTTTTTATAGCAATAGGCATATTACTTTGGATACTTATCGCCAGCGTTCATGCCGGGCGGATGACTGTTGGTGAGGTGGTGGCATTTATTACTCTGACTGCCCTACTTTCAACACCTGCCCAACTAATCCCCCGGGGTTATGCCCATTTACAGCAGGCCAGGGCGGCCAGCAAACGTTTACAAGAATTATTGGGCTTAAAGCGTAATGAGACAGAGCCGAAGACGACATCAGTCGTTTCTGAGCCCAGGGCAAGTGGGTGGCTCGAGCTAAAAACTCTGTCCTTCTCTTATGGTCAGCAAAAAGTTCTTAGCAATATAAACCTGAGCTTGACAAGGGCAGAATTAGTCGTACTTATAGGAGAAAGTGGTGCGGGCAAAACGACCTTATTAAAGTTACTTTTAGGCTTTGTCCAACCAGGCGAAGGCACTATCTACCTAAAGGGCAGGGTTTTATCCCAAATTTCCGAAGCAAAGCTGCGAGAAAAACTAGCCTATGTACCTCAGGAAGCCCCTTTATTTAAGGCATCATTACGAGACAATTTGTGCTTTGGTCGTTCTTTTACTGATCAACGCTTGTGGCAGGTTTTGGAAGCTGTTTTTCTGGCAGACTTAGTGAGAGGGTTGCCAGAGGGCCTAAGCTATGAACTCAGTAATGAAGGCGAGGGACTGTCTGGAGGGCAAAAGCAAAGGATTGCCATAGCTCGAGCGCTGCTTTCGGAACCAGACGTGCTTATACTTGATGAGCCAACCTCGAGCCTTGATGATAAAAACGAACAAAGCATTGTTAAGCTGCTTAAAAGTCAGGCCAAACAGCGTCTGGTTATTACCGTAGCTCACCGACCTGCCCTGATGGAAGCAGCTGATCGTCTTTTCTTGCTTGAGGCAGGGCAAATATATGAGCAGACCAAGGCCTTATAAATGAATATTGGTCTGCTCATGACCTACAACGAAGCCGATATCATTGATGAAATGATGGCAGCGAATCGCCATTTTGTAGATACTATTTTTGTACTGGACGGCTCTGATGATGGTACTGCTGAGCGTCTGGCAAAGTACCCTGAAGTGGAGCTTATCTTAAAAGATCAGGATGTAGCAGGTACAGAAAAAGTACAGGATTTTCACAGGCAGGCACTTCTCGAGGCAGCTCACGAGCGCTACGGAACTGGGCACTGGTTTACCCTGATGCATGGTGATGAGATCTTTTATAACAACCCCAGAAAGATGATAGAGCGTGCAGAAAAACAGGGGGCAAAACGGGTGAACTGGGCAGCAATGCAGTTTTTTATGCATCTGTCAGATGAGCCCCTTGATATGAGTTTGCCGGTTCAGGAACGTTTGCGCTGGTATTCGCCTTTTTGGGTGGAAATCAGGCAGTTTAAAAGTTCAGCCAATACACGCTACGCAAAAAAACATGGTCAGGTCATTCCTGAAGGGGTAGGCTGGCAACCTTACAGTAAAATGCCGATTTTTAAACACTATCCTTACCGTAGTCCTGAACATAGGCAGAGGCGTATTGAGCAGATGAAGACTCGAGGTTTTTCAGGAACCTCGGCCGAGGGAACTGTTTACCGTGAAACCTTTATGTCTATCTATAAAACTGCCCGAAAATTTGAGGATGATTTTGGCGACTTTGAGCTGGACAGACAGGGGAATCTGCTAAGCATGATGTGGCGCTGGCGTAAACTGGTCAAACGATGATTTACCAGTTCCCTGAGCTTTATCAAGAGCAGTACCAGCATTACCGCGATGATCTCTATTTTTATACTCAGCTTGCCCAGGACTATGGTTCACCTGTTTTAGAGCTGGGAGCAGGGACAGGTCGGGTGAGTTTGCATCTTGGCAAGTCAGGGTTTGAAGTTCTGGGGCTCGAGCTCTCCCCACAAATGCTAGGGCTGGGCAGGCAGCGTCTTAGAGAGGCTGGGCTTGAGCACTCTGTAAGGCTCGAGCCTGGGGATATGCGCACCTTTGACCTGAGAGAGACCTATCCTCTTATCATTGCTCCTTTTAATGCTCTTATGCATCTCTATACACTCAAAGATCAGGATGCAGCGTTTGGCTGTATTCGCAGGCACTTAAAGCCAGATGGGCTCTTTGCTTTTGACCTCTACAATCCTAATTTTGTCAACCTCGAGCAGCTAACTCGCCTTGATGAATGGGCGGATGTTGGGGGGGATAACAGTGAGCTTTTTATTTATCAGAGCCACGATCACGATAAACAAGTCCTGACCTCAAAGTATTATCTGGATAGTGTGGATGAGTCGGGGTACTTAACGCGCAAAACAGCCGTTTTGACCCAGCGCTATTACATGCGTTTTGAACTCGAGCGTGCTTTAATCCAGGCAGGCTTTTCACACCTAAGATTTTTTGGGGAGTTTGATCGTAGTCCTTATAGCAAAGATGCTGGGCATCTCATTGGACTGGTAAAGCCTTAAACGATTGTCCTGTCTGGGTCACCCATGAGATTAAAAGCTGACCAGAAGTACGGGTTTGGATGCTCAGCGCGCACCTTCATCTGAGCACAGTGAAGGGCTTCAGCAACGGTTTTGCCTTCATTGAGTGCAGAGTAAAAAGCAATCATAAGCTGAGCGGTTTGCGTATCCTTAACTGCCCAAAGGCTAACAACCAGAGCAGGCGCCCCTGCAAAGAAAAAGCCCCTTGCCAGACCAAAAACTTCGTCGCTGGCGTGGCTGCTGCTGATGCCTGTTTCGCATGCCGATAAAACCACCAGAGACGCTTGTAGCCTTTGCTGGTAGAGGTCTCTGGCAGCAAGCCAGCCGTTATGAAACTTAAGACCTGAAAACATCGGGTTATCTGGGCGAAAGACCCCGTGGGTAGCAATGTGCAAAACCTTTGCCTGAGCGGCTTCTTGCTGGAACTGCTCGAGGGTTGCGGCATCACCCAGAAAGGTCTTGGAGTTGTTAAATAAAGCACTGACGGCTTTGACTTCTTTTTCAACTGTCGGAATGTCCTCAAAGGGCAAGCCAAACGCCAGGAGTTCCTGCTCACCCTCGTTTTTCTGCTGCGCGCAGTGCAAGTAGACAGCGGCACTCGGGGCTAGCGCCAGGAGAGCATGGTCAGTCAAATAGCTTTGTCCGTCAAAGAGCGCAGCAAAAGGCACACCGTGGAGATTACCGTAAGGCACAATAATGAGTTGCTCTCCCCGTAGATCAAGGGAGAGGGGTTTAATGAGCTGGTCGTATAGGGCTTGCAGCACGGCATTGGTTCTTAGTAACAGCATATCTGCACTGTAAACCTGAGCATACGCCTGACCCTGAGCTACGCGGCTCATGGCAAAACTGAGTCTGTCGAGATGGGCTTTTACCTCGCTCATGGAGCCGAGTCGCCTTACGCAGCGAATGCCCTCTTTGGTCAAAATGAAGGCGACTAACTCATCGTTTAAGGCGTAGTACTCGAGCACAATGTGCTTTTCGCTTAACTGGGTCTGAAGTTCGCTTACTTGCGGTACGCTTGCCTCTTGCAGATTTTTGACAGGATTTAAGCGTTCAATTTCATGACGTGTGGCAGTAATTCTCTTTTCCAGCTCACGAATATTGTCCCAAACAGGGCTTTGAGGGCCGTCGTGCTCGGCCTGCGCGTAAAATGCATTAAGTTGCGTGCGGTACTCGGCTAGCTGTGCCTGCAACGTTTCAGCTACAGGATTCTGGCCCTCTTGTAAGCCTGAAGCCAGCATGTCAAGCATGGCCCTGGCTTTTGATCTTTCCACAAAGTGAAAGGCGTCGGCGTAACGTTCCTCGTCCAGATACAGGGCAATAAGGTCAGTATAAACCTCGAGCTTTTCGCCGAAGTAGGCGGCTTTAAACTCGTCAACTGCCAGACTTGCCCGTACATCTTCCAGAACATCAATCGCCTGACGAAACTTGCTCTCCGCTTTGTCTTTATCACCAGCGTTTTGGGCCGCCAGACCCAGTAAGCGAGCACTACGAATCACGAGATCAGGTACTGCCAGTTCCTGGGCCTGACTTTCTGCTTCGTGCAGTAACTCGAGGTCAGCTTGACCGTGCTGCCGTTCATGCACCAGCGCCAGGAGCATAAGCCCAACGGTTTTGCCGACCTTTGAACCAGCTTGCTCGAGAGCCTGAATGGTTGTACTCAATTCTTGGCTGAGGCTTGCATCAGCTTGACCCTGTTCCAGGCGGTAAGTCGCCAGATAAAGTTGTACCCAGGCTGCCTGTACCTCATTACCGAGACCTGACCAGCCTGTTTTTGCCTCTTCAAGCACGCTGATGGCTTCGTCATAATTGCCCTTTTTTGCCAGCGTGGTGCCCAGGAGAGTCTGAGCCTCGAGCGTCTCAAGTTGCATATTACGTTCACTGAAGGTTTCAATGAGTTCGCGAGATAGCTGCTCTGCTTCCTCGAGTAAGTTCAGATCAAACCTGACCCTGGCTTCTTCGAGCTGAGCCAGCGCAAGATCAACGTTTTCGCCGATGCTGGCAAAAAGCATTTTGGCCCTTGAAAGGGTGTCCAGAACCTGTCCCAGATGCCCTTCCCGGCGGTAGGTGAGTGCCAGAGCAATCAGGGTACCAGCCAGCAAATGCGTACTGTTTTTTCCCTCAAAATAATGAATGGCTCTTTGAAAGGCCTGCCTGGCTTCGCCAAATTTATCCAGATCCTGATAGACATTACCAAGGTTAATGTCGGTACGAGCAACGGCAAAGCTATCTTCGAGCGAAAGGTAAAGAGCTCTTACCTCTTCTAAGGTCTGAATAGCTGCCTGATAGTCACCCAGACGCCAGTGAATAATGCCAATATTGTTTTGCACTTTGGCAGCTTCAGACAGGAGATCATGCTGTTTAAAGCCCTGCTCGGCCTCTTTGCCAAGTTCCAGAGCAGCAGCAAAATCACCGCGCATAGCTAGCGCCTGAATCTGGCGGGTGGCAACTTTGTAAGACTCGAGCTCCAAACCCTGTGCTTTATAAAGCGCTCTTGCTCCCTCATAATTCTCGAGGGCTGCTTCAAATTCGCCCTGCACGGTTTGACCAAGGGCCAGTGACCAGTGTCCCAGAGCTCTTGCTTCAGGTTCACCCAGATAGCTTCCCAGATCAAAAGCCAGCTGGGCCAGCTTGTAAGCCTGAGCCGGGTCAATATTCAGGTATTTGTCAACTTCTTGCTTAAGCTCTTCCAGATTGCTGTAGCTGAGTTCCAGTGTCGCAAAAAGTGCAAAGCGCCGCTCTTTTTCAGTCTCTAAAAGCTCCTGAAACGAGGCATCCTGACTAGTCAAAGAGACTGTTTTCACGCTTTAGCTGTTGTAGCATAGAAGCTCTATCAGGCTCGATGTAATTCATAACAGTAGCGTAGCTCGTGTGGTAAAACGCTCATCTCTGGCGTAAAATCTTCAGCTATGAAGGGTTCCTATTTTGTGTGTATGGGCGTTCATTAAAGAAGATACACAAAATCTGGAACACCGCCAGAATGTTGAGGTGAACAGGTGCAAATCTGCCAGGATGACCTGACCGGTCAAAAAATCATTGAACTTTTAGAAGAGCATCTTAGAAATATGCATGAAATAACACCGCCAGAGAGCATTCATGCCCTTGATTTATCGCGTTTACGCGTGCCCAGCATTAGTTTCTGGTCAATTTGGGATGGGGATGAGCTGCTTGGTTGTGGGGCGCTTAAAGAGTTAGACACAAGGAGTGGAGAGGTTAAGTCCATGCGTACCAGAACCATTCACCGGGGACGTGGTGTGGCTTCAAGGATGCTCGAGCACATCATTGGCGAAGCACAAAAGCGCAGCTATACCCATCTTTTTTTGGAAACGGGTGCCTTTCCTGAGTTTGAACCCGCAAGAGCCCTGTACAGTAAATATGGCTTTGAGTATCAGGGCCCCTTTGGCGATTATAAAGACGACCCTAATAGCGTGTTTATGGCAAAAAAGCTGTGACTATACAATCACTATAAAAATACGGTCTTGAACGAGAAAAGCTCGTCTGGCACGGTTATTTCAAGCCGACCGTATAGCTGCTCAGATGATGCCTGCCAGGGCTTAGCTAAGCGCAGCAGTTACACAAATCTCGACCAGTAAACCAGGATCTGCCAAACGCGCTTCTACACAAGCCCTGGCTGGTCCCTGTCCTTCTGGAACCCAGGCGTCCCAGATTTCATTCATGGCTGCAAAATCTTTAATATCTCGCAGATAAATGGTAACGGTTAAGAGTTTATCTTTTGAGCTGCCTGCCTGCTCGAGTAAACTGTCGACTTTGGCAAGCGTGCTCCTCGTTTGTTCCTTGATGTCTGCTGTTTCATCGTCGGCAACCTGACCTGCTAAGTAAACCGTCTGGTTATACATGACGATCTGGCTCATGCGCTGATTCGTGTGGTGACGCGTAATAGACATGGCAAACTCCTTTTCCTGTTGGCGTATCTTAACTGGTGCTGGGTAAGTTGAGGCTCGAGCTAATGACAAAAGTACAGTTAAAGTAGTTTACAAGTTATGTCATCTAAACAACTTACTAAACTTATCAATTACTTATTAAATGAATGCTATGTCTGTTTTGCATTACCTTCAAGAACCCTGGCCCTGGTATATAGCTGGACCCCTTATTGGACTAACCGTTCCCCTTTTGTTATTACTGGGTAACAAAGATTTTGGCGTTTCCTCCAATTTGCGGCATATGTGCTCAGCTTTAGGAAGTAAAGCCAGGTTTTTTAGCTATGACTGGCGAAAAGAAGGTGCTTGGAATCTACTCTTTTTCCTGGGCATCTGTTTGGGTGCTTTTGTGGCAGGGGTTTTGCTCGCAAACCCGGAGGGCTTGAGCGTGGCACAATCCACGACGCAAAGTCTTAGCACTTTAGGTATTACTACCAATGGTCATCTTGCCCCTGATATCTTTAGCTGGGCAGGTCTTTTTAGCTTAAAAGGCCTTCTCCTGATGATAGGCGGTGGCTTGCTTATTGGTTTTGGCACGGCCTATGCAGGTGGCTGCACCTCAGGACACAGCATTTTGGGGCTAGCTAATTTTCAATTACCATCTCTGGTAGCTACTCTTGGCTTTTTTATAGGTGGTTTGGTTAGCACGCACTTTCTACTTCCTTTCATTTTCAAACTCTAGGAGCGCTATGGCAAGTATTCAGGTAAAAACAGCAGCAAGGCCAGCAAGCCTGGTTCTAGGGCAAATCAAGTTTCTGGCTGCGGGTCTATACTTTGGTTTTGTTCTGGTAAAGGCTGAGGTTCTTAGCTGGTACCGCATTCAGGAAATGTTTCGCTTTCAGACTTTTCATATGTACGGCGTGATTGGCACAGCTGTGCTGGTTGCAGCGCTGTCCTTATGGCTGTTAAGACGTTTTAAGGTTAAAACTTTTGATAGTCAAGACATTAGCCTGAAGCCCAAAGCTCCAACTTATTTTCGCTACATCAGCGGAGGCATTCTATTTGGTTTGGGTTGGGCGCTGACTGGCGCATGTCCTGGGCCAATTGCTGCTCTCATAGGAACAGGCAGCAGTGTTTTTCTGGTTGTTTTGGCGAGTGCTGTTGCTGGAACCTGGCTTTATGGTATCTTGAGACCTAAACTTCCCCATTAATTCGCAAGTTTTTAGTTTATTGAAAGTCGCAATTTTTTCACGACCCTTCAGAACTGGCAACTGCTCCAAGTAATAAAAACATTGGGCGGTGTAATTCACTGGTCCATTCTGGGTGTTCTTGCAGTTGGCTTGCGTTTGGTCTCCACTCAATCAGATGGTTTAGGCTGAAGCCATTCTCGAGTAAACACTTGAGATAGGTTTCCAGACTTCGGTGGTATTTGACAACGCCGGAACTGACCCAATTGGTGACGCGCTTACCTTCGACCAGATAATTATTAAGTGCCCAACTTACCGTGCCATCTTCCTCGGTTTGCCAGTGGGGGTTAAGAGGAGCAGTAAAAAGCGGATGCTCGACGGAAAAGACAAAGTGACCTCCCGGTATCAGGCGTTCGCGAATGGCTTTAAACACGGTAAGGCAGTCAGGAAGATAGTGAAATGCCAGCGAGCTGTACACCAGATCAAAGCTTTCCTGAGGAAACTCGAGCAAAGACAAATCTCCTCTCTGATAGCTTATACGACTATCTGTAGTCAGCGACTCGGCTTGCTCCAGCATTCTTTCAGAAAGATCAACACCCGTGACTTTGCTGGCGCCTGCTTCGGTTGCCCAGCGGCTGAAGTGTCCAAAACCACAGCCTAAGTCAAGGACTCGAGCCCCAGTTAAATCAGGCAGCATAGCTTTAAGGGAGGGCCACTCGGGTGCTCCTGCCAAGCCTTCGCGTGAGCGAGCAAATTGACTGTAGCCTGCAAAAAAGTCTGCATTGTCATAGATGTTCTGTGCCATAACCAGGGTAAATCTAGCACGATTCAGAGTTTGGTTTATGGCGACGGTATGGACTGCATTAGATTTGAGAAGTGAGGCTCAAGAGAAGCAGCTTTTAGGCTTTATACAGAGTTTTCATGCTTACTCGACCTAATACCAATTCTTTGGGGAAGTAAGGCAATCGGAACCTGCCCTTTTCTGCTCGCATCCGCTCGGGTACGGGCATGACATGCGTCATTTCCGTACCGAAATGGTATAAATAGAGCAAAAAGTGAGATGAATTGGGGCTAATGATGCATAATCTTGACAAATACCGCATACAGGTGTATACTCATTGCTATCAACCGCTTGAAACAGCGGCTTTTTTTATGCCTTTTTCAGGTGAAACCCCTCAAAATTCAGATGTTTAGCTCATTTTTAAACCGTAACTATGACAGGGCTATTTGGGCCCTGGCCTTGCCTGCTCTGGGAAGTCTAGCGGCTGATCCTCTGGTATCGCTGGTTGATACAGCTTTTGTCGGTCGCCTGGGTGTTGAGGCGCTCGGTGCGCTAGGCGTAAACACGGCTATTTTTTCCCTTAGCTTTTTCATCTTTAACTTTTTGGCCTACGGCACTACACCCATGATTGCTCGAAGTTTGGGCAAAAATGATAAAGCGCAGGCAGGTCGTATCATCATGCAGGCGTTTACACTTGCAACGTTGCTGGGTGTGGCTGCGCTACTGGTACTCGAGCTTTTTGCTCCATACCTTCTTAGCATTATGGGGGCGAGTGCAGAGTTGCAAAGTTCTGCGCTTGTTTATCTTCGCATACGGGCTCTGGCTGCGCCTGCTGTCCTATTTATCACCGCAGGCAACGGTGTTTTCCGAGGCTTTCAAAACACACGTACCCCCCTTATGATCAGCCTTTTGCTTAATGGCATAAATATTGTCCTTGATCCGCTGTTTATTTTTGGTTTTGGCTGGGGTCTGGCTGGGGCAGCGCTGGCTACAGCTCTGGCGCAGTGGGTAGGTGCCCTGAGCTTCATAGGACTTATCTTTTTTCAGCAGCGGGAGAAGTTGGGGCTCGAGCTTAGCCTGCCAAACTTCTCCGAGCTTCGTCCTTTTCTAAAAATTGGCTGGGAACTCTTTTTACGAACTCTGTCATTATCTCTCACGTTTACCTTTGCCACTTCGGTAGCAACCCGTTTGGGGGTGACGCAGGTAGCTGCACATCAGGTTGCTTCACAAATCTGGCTATTGCTGGCCCTTACCATTGACGCCCTTGCTATAGCTGCGCAAGCACTGGTAGCCAAATATGCTCAGGAGAACCGCCAGGAAGCAAAAGCGGTGGCTGACCGTTTGCTCTTTTTAGGCTTTATTGCAGGGCTGTTTTTTGCCCTGTTCTTTTTTGTCTTTCAAGGCTTTTTGCCGCACTTCTTTACCAATGAACCTGAAGTAACACGGTTGGTACTCAAAATATTCCCGTTTATTATTTTGACGCAGCCGCTAAATGCAGTGGTTTTTGTCTGGGATGGGGTGTTCATTGGCGCCGAGGATTTTGCTTTTCTAGCTTTTGCTATGATGGTTTCAGCTCTGATAAGTGCTGTAGTTTTGGTGCTGGTGGTGCCTTTGGGTTGGGGTCTGATAGGGGTGTGGTGGGGCATAAGCACCCTGATGATTGCCAGAGTGCTGGGGCTAGGCTGGCGCTACCAGAAACTTTTTCGACCCAAGCCTTAGCCTGACAGTTTCTCTAACGCGGTAGCCAAGTCAGGGCTAAAGAAAACTTGATTTCCCCGGTTGCACTCGAGTACAAAAGCATTAAGGCTATTACTCTGAAATTTTTCGGTATCACTGACAACCGCTAACTTCATGCCGTAGTTAGAAAATTTTTGCAGTATTTCGCCTGCCAGACCGCTTTTTAACTCAAAGAAATCTGGGTTTAGCTGATGTTCATGCCAAATGAGCCTTCGGCTACCGCCATACATGGTCGTTGCCATAATGTCTAAAGCATCCTGAGCTGTTTGAATACTAAGCGTATCTACAACCAGTTCAGTGATGGTTAGACCATTAACTTCATGAAGTTTGGTATCCATAAGGCATTCAGTTTACAGCTTTGTATACCTTTAATTAGCTGGGCGATATTACTTATACGCATTGCAGACGATTAGGAGTGATTTTAGCCGCAATACTTAAAGTAAAACTTTCTGCTAAAAGACTTCTAAATGGAATTTCAGAGGATATTAAAACCCATCAGGGTTTTGCATTTGCCAGCGCCAGCTATCTTCACACATTTCTTTTAAACCACGCTCGGCTTTCCAGCCTAATTCGTTTTCGGCTTTGGCTGGGTCAGCGTAGCTCGAGGCAATATCTCCTGGGCGGCGAGGGCCAATTTCATAGGGGATAGGTTTGCCACTGGCTTCTTCAAAGGCTTTAACTACCTCGAGTACGCTGTAGCCACGACCGGTGCCCAAATTGTAAACCGTGACACCAGGGTTTTTCGCAAAGGCCTCGAGGGCTTTGACATGGCCAATTGCCAGATCAACCACATGAATATAATCGCGTACGCCCGTGCCATCTGGCGTGTCGTAGTCGTTACCGTGAATGACTAGTTTAGGGCGTTTGCCTACGGCAACCTGAGTGACGTAGGGCATGAGGTTATTGGGTATACCTTTGGGATCTTCACCGATATCGCCACTTTTATGCGCACCAACCGGGTTAAAGTAGCGCAGCAAAATTACATTCCAGTCGGGGTCAGAGTGATGGAGATCTTCTAAAATAATTTCCATCATCAGTTTGGTTTTGCCGTATGGGTTTGTGACTTCATTGATATTGCGCTCAGAAGCTTCGGTAATGGGAAGCTCTTTTGGGTCGCCGTAAACGGTAGCAGACGAACTAAAGACAATGTTTTTAACCCCATGCCTGTTCATAGCTTCAGCAAGATTTAGCGTACCAGCGATGTTGTTATGGTAGTACTCGAGGGGTTTGCTTACGCTTTCTCCAACAGCTTTTAGGGCAGCAAAGTGTATAACCGCATCAATCTTATGTTTGCTAAAAATGGCGTCCAGCGCATCACTATCCAGAACATCAGCTTCGTAAAAACAGAGTTGCTTTTGGGTCAGATTTTGTACGCGCCGTATGGATTCCTGTTTGCTATTACAGAGATTATCTATAACCACGACATTGTGCCCTGCTTTTTGCAGCTCAATACAGGTGTGAGTACCTATATAGCCTGCGCCACCAGTAACCAGAACATTCATACTTCCTCCACATTTCTTATTGAGGGGGTGCCAGATCTTGTTTTAAACCCTTATGCTTTTGGCTTTGTCCTTAGCTAAAGGCACAGATTCGGACACCTGAACTTATCTGCATAAAGTTTACCTTTTGGGCGTATTAAACGGGTGTTAGAAGTTCGATACTTCCGTTTGTGATACTTTTGTGATAGTTATGTGAGGCGTATGTGAAAGCTTCTTTTTAAGCTTTGCCTTGTTGAAATCATCAACATAATCAAAAGGAGTCAGAATGAAAAATTTTGCTATGGTTGGACTTTTACTGGGCTTGTTGGGTTTGGCGCAAGCGCAAACTACTTTTACGGTTCGCATTACGAATGTGTCTATGGCTGATGCCCTGGGTACTTCGGCTGGTGCTGTTGCCGTTCCCCTAGCGCCTGGAGTCTGGCTTAGCCATCAGGACGGTATGCCTCTTTTTAGTGAAGGAGAAATAGACCGTGGTCAGGGGCTCGAGGCTCTAGCTGAAGATGGTAACCCTGGCATGCTTAATGACTATCTGGCGTCAGAAATGATGGCAGGTCATTTTGGGGTTTTCAATATGCCTGTTGATAAGATGGACGCTGGCCCACTGCTTCCTGGAGGGGTTTATGAGTTTAGCTTTACCGCCAACCCTGGTGATAGGCTGTCTTTAGCCACTATGTTTGTGCAGTCAAATGACTGGTTTTACGCACCTGCTCCAGAAGGAATTTCCCTATTTACAAGTGATGGACAGGCAATCAGTGGCGATATAAGCGATCAGTTTTATCTCTGGGATGCAGGTACTGAAGTAGATGAAGAACCTGGTACTGGAGCGCACCAGGCTCCCAGGCAAATGGGACCCAATGACGGTGAAGCTCAGGGTGCAGGTGTAGCTAAGGTAGAAGTCATGACGCATGGTCCCATTCTTCAGGTAACAATTGAAAGTAAATAACTTCTAAACTCCAATTTCGAGACAGGAAGTCTTTAGACTTCCTGCTTTTTCTTTATCATGACCTTAGACTTGCCAGGCAGTGCAAACACTAAGTGCTGAGCACTGGCTTTAGCTAAACTGTCCCGTTCTTTTATGCTAAACAATAAACAAATCTTCTTGGACTTCAGTGGTGACTTTGGGTCCGGTAGCCTCGAGGAAAACATTGATTTTACTTCTAAGGCCAAAATGCTCGAGGTAAATACCCGGTTCAATGGCAATGCCCAGCCCCGGACTTAAAGGACGAGAATCATGGGTTTCAAAATCATCCAGGTGCGCAGTATGCCCCTGACGGTGCTTAATCCCTAAACTGTAGCCAGTACGGTGGATAAAAGCCTGACCATAGCCTTTTTGACCAATATAAGTTCTGGCAATTTGATCCATCTCACAGCCTTTAGGGCAGCGCTTTTCTTTGTAAGCTTTGTGTAAACTTTGTACAACCAGATTTCTGGCAGCTTTAATGACATTCCACATTTTTTGAATCTGGATATTAGGTTCACCGTACATGCCAGCCCAACTGATGTTGGCAAAGGGTGCGTCGCTAAGAGCCAGTTTGGCCCAAAGATCAATCATAATCATATCGCCCATTTTTAAGACGGCGTCTTTACCAAGCTGAGTGACATAGTTAGGATGTGCAGTATTACGGCCAAAGCTGACATTGGGCGGGTCATAGCTGAGCCTGTGCCGTTCAAAATAATCACCAATAACCTTTTGTACATCACTCTCTCTAACGCTTTTACCCATAGGGGCGTGCAAACTAATATATTCAAAGGCAATATTTTTGGCCAGATTCAAATGTTCGGCAACCCTCACGTGCGCCCTTAATTGCTCGGCTGACCAGAGATTTAGAGCTTGTAAGAGAGGTGCTGAACTCACCGGCTGTGCGCCCAGATTTTCCAAAATGTCAATGACGCCCCCATCTACGTAGGAGATATAAGGGATGTCGCTATTGGGGGAATACTCGAGTGCAACCCTCGCTTTAGGAACCAGGTCTTTAAGCAAAACTTCCAGACTTTGGCGACTACTATAACTACGAATGGTCATGCCTGGCATAGTCACAAATGCACGGTCCATGGAGTGCACAATCAGGGTTGCCTGCCCCTGTTGCGGAACAATACAAAAAACCCGGCGACTCATTGTCTTATTTAGCGCCAGATACTCCTGAGCAATAGGATTAGTACCGCAAAAATCGTAAATAATCCAGGCCGCTAAGTGTTCTTTGGCAAGACTCCTCTGAGCTTTTTCCAGCCAATCCATAGCGCCAGTCTAGCACTCGAGCTTTTACGACTACGGTGTCTTTTTTATACTTAAAGGTGAAGATTTTTAATCATATAGTTCTCATTTAAGATATCCATCTTAATGCTTTTAATTCTGACTTTGAGTCGGGACATTCGTAGCTTTTAAAACCAGATAGACTGACAGCGCCAAGTTGCGATGATGCACTTGCCAAGATCAACCTGGCAATATAAATCTGCGGTATTGGCTGTGAAGGAAGCGATTTTTCCAGGTAAGTAGTTCGTTTCAAATCAAGTAAGGGTTTCGTAAGCTTTTTTTCCTACAATAAGAAAGTAAGGAGTCGAGGTGTGGCCTTAATGACAAGCAAACTGCAAGCATGTAAATTTCTCACATTTAACCCTGGCGTGACTGTTGACCAGGCGGCCCAGGACTGTCCACCTATACTACAATTATGCTGACCACCACTATCACAGCTATAACTATTCTTGTGCTGCTTGGCTATATTTTGGCCAGCTTTGATGATTTCATTTTTGACATCATCTACATGTTCAAGTATAAGCAACTCAAACCCAGAACCATTGTGCCCTCGAGTATTCAGTGGGATGAACCTCGCCCTTTAGCCATTATGATTCCTGCTTATGGCGAGGCAGGAGTCGTTGGTCCTATGATCAAGTCAACGCTCGAGCTTTCTAACTATCCGAGTTCGCGTGTTACTTTTTTTGTAGGCGTTTATCCTAATGACACCGCTACTGTAGAAGAAGTGTATGAACTTTCAAAAACCCACCCTAATGTTCACTGTGTGGTTAACTCTAAAGCGGGTCCTACCAACAAAAGCCAGAACCTGAATGAAGTTATCAAGTACATCAAATTGCATGAGCAAGAAACAGGGAAGCGCTTTGCCGCCATTGCCGTGCACGACGCTGAAGATGTTATTCACCCCTATACCTTTAAGCTTTACAACACTCTGCTCAATCAACATGCGGTGGTACAGCTTCCTGTATTTGCCCTTTTTCCAAAGGTGAATTTCTGGCAGCGTCTGATTACCGGCACCTATATTGACGAATTTGCCGAGCACCATCTGCACCACGTGCCGATTCGTGAACACCTGGGCATGTTTGTGCCAAGTGCCGGAACTGGTTTTGCTATACGCCGTGATGTCGTTGAGCGTATGACCGAGCAGGGACCCCTTTTTAACGAAAAGTCTCTTACAGAAGATTACGAAATGGCCCTGAGAATGTGGCAGCTTGGTATTAAAGTTCACTTTCATGTACAGCAAGTCCAGCGCATAGATGAAAATGGCAAATTAAAAGATGACTTTATTGCTGTTCGTGAGTATTTCCCTTCAGAGATTCCGGCAGCCATTAAGCAAAAAGGTCGCTGGACCTACGGCATTACCATTCAGGCACCCAAGCTTATTGACTGGTCAAAGTTAAGTTTTAAAGATAAATTTACTCTGCTGCGTGACCAAAAAGGCAAATTTACTAACCTGATACATATTATTGCCTATCCGCTCTTTTTCTACGCAATACTGTCAGCCTTTTTACCTCTGCCGCATGTGGAAAGCAAACTGGTCTGGATTTTAGGCTTTATCGTTTTAGGGATTACACTCGAGCGCCTTATGATGCGTTTTCACTCGGTGAAAACTATCTACGGTGTACGTGAAGCCATGATGGCAACTTTCTTCTTGCCTCTTTTCCCCATTCGCTGGGTTCTGGCAAATTACATCAATATGATGGCGACCTTTAGAGCATGGCGCATTCACTTCTGGCCTAACGGCTTTGCCAAGTCAAAAACGCCAGCCAAAAAAGGCAGTACGCCCAAGTGGGATAAAACAGAACGCAAGGGCTATGTGTCAGAAGATATTCTTAATGCAACCCGTCGCCGCCTGGGTGACAACCTGCTCTTTTACAACGATGTTGAGAAAAAGCTGATTGCCGACCTGATTCAGCAGCAACGTCAGGCCAGAGGCGATAAGAAAAAACTAGGCGAGATTATGATGGACGAACGGCTCATGTCTAATGCCAAGTTGCGTAAACGTTTGGCTGAAATCTTAAACACCAAACCATCAAAACTCAATCTTGACGAAGAATAGATTTTCTTAAAAAAATCCCAGGCGAAACTGCCTGGGATTTTTTAATTGAGAGTTTGGAGGGCTAGTCTCGTAGAGGCTCGAGTACCACCAGACCTAGCTTTGGCAAGACCAGCGTATCTGTAAAATGAGTTTCGCTTATCAGATCAAGATTGCCACTTAAGCCCAGCTCTAAGAGACTGATTTCTTTTTCCTGATTGCTGAAATTGGCAACGATGACCAGATCTTGAAAGCCACTCGAGCGTCTAAAGGCAAGTACGCTGCTGTCGCTTAAATCAATAAGCTCGAGGCTTCCCTTAGTTAAAGCAGGGTTTTGCGTCCTCAGCTCAATAAGCTTTTTGTAATGATTAAGCAATGAATTTGCGTTTTTACTTTCTGCACTAACAGATATGGCAGCGTCCTCGGTACTAAATGCGTACCACGGATTATGCTCACTGAAACCGGCGTTTGTGTTCTCATCCCAGCGCATAGGGGTACGCTTGGCTTCATCCTTATCTTCCTTACCATTTGGCATGCCAATTTCTTCGCCGTAATAAATAAAAGGTGTACCCGGTAAGCTTAGCAGAAGACCTGCAGCAAGTTTTAAGCGCTCGACATCTCTCCTTAAGGGGCTCAGGCTGGTAGCGGGTCGCACCTGATCGTGGTTTGAAATGAAGATTGCCTTCTGACTGTTTTCAGGGTAAAGCCGATTATCCTGATCAAGGGCAAACTTCAGATCCGTAGCGCTGCGTTTTTGAATGCCTGCAAGAACAGCTGTGTAAAGGGGATAGTTAAAGGACATATCAAGGTGGCTCTGACTGTGGTACTTGGCAATGGTTTCGGTGTCTGTCCAGGTTTCACCGACGAGAAAAGCCTCCGGGTTTATCGTCTTTATGAAGCTCTCAAAATCCTCGAGCCAGGCAAAGGTTTCAGGCACGTTTCTTATGTTGCCACTTTCAGACTCGAGCACATGCTGAATAGCGTCTATCCTGAATCCGTCAACGCCAAGCTCGAGCCAGAACTGGGCGACGTTTTTCATTTCCTGAACAATAGCCGGGTTGCGATAGTTTAGATCGGGCATACCGCTCCAGAACAACCCCAAATAATAGCCTGTTTCGGTTTTATGCCAGGCAGGGCTGCCGCTTACGCCTCGCCAGCCAGGGTCTTCAGTTTGCCAGAGATAGTAATCGCGGTAAGGTTCTTGTCCAAGCTTTGCCTTGAGAAACCACGGGTGCTGATCACTGGTATGGTTGACCACTAGATCAATAATGACCTGGATGCCCCGTTCATGGGCAGACTCGAGTAGGGTCTTAAAATCATCAAGGCTGCCATAATCAGCATTCACTGCATAATAATCGGTAACGTCATAGCCGTGATAGCTGGGGCTAGGGTTGACAGGCATGAGCCAGATACCCGTAATGCCTAGGTCCTGCAAATAATCGAGTCGCTCGGTAATGCCGTTAAAGTCACCAATGCCATCGCCGTCACTATCTTGAAAGCTACGAACAAAAATTTCGTAAAAAACACCTTTGCTAGGGTTTTCTTGTGCCCAAGCCCAGGTCAATACCAAAGCTAAGAAACTAAACAGGAGCTTTTTCACTCCTGTATTGTGACATGCGAAAACTTGTATTGTGATATGCAAAAAGTGGATTAAGACTATTGTGAAAAAATGCTTAACTTATAGTTGATAGCCTGTGTACTTTGTGACACTTGTATGACACTTCTCTTGTTTTCGGTGCTATAAACTATGTATTGGAGGCAAAGCCTCCATCTCCTCTCTGACGGCCCTGTGTTCCCCCGCACAGGGCTTTTCTTTTGAAGGTTTCCGATTTTGTGGCTAGGCTATACGCCGAACTCAGGTAGTTTAGTGATTCTACCTTAGTGAATCCCTAAATCTGGCACAGCTGCCTTCTTTTAGGCACTAACGAGTGCCTGAAGCTTGTCAAAAGCCCTGGCAGCCCGTTCCCGTATGGCCGAGTAATCTTTGCTTTGCCCAGCCATCATTACATGCATATTCATATGCTGGTCAACATCGCCAAAAATAGAATTCAGAATTTCGACCTCTTCACGGCTGCGAAGACTGGCATCATCTCTAAAGGTCATGGTATAGGCATATTCAAAATGCTGATCGCTGATTACGCCTGAAAGATATTGTTCCATCATGTCGAGATAGGGTTTTAAATCACTGCGAGCACTCGAGTCTGCCCTGACCTCTACACCTTCTGCTTCGGGTAGGCGCTCAAAACCCATGGTCAGAACTTCAGGGGTAATGTTCCAGTTATCAACATCAAAGACAGCCTCGCCATCTTTAAACAAAATGACCTGCGGACTATGGTGAATAATGCCCGTTTTTTCAGCTACCAAGTTGCTGGCAGGTCTGGCCTCAACTACCCGAATAAGTCCAACCATCAGATCTTCACGTGGCTCGAGCTTTTCCTGTAAAAAGCCAAAGCCCTGCATGGTTTTGTGACAGGTACCAGCTTTAAAAATAACACTGGTTGGATAGTTGGTAAGAAAAGTTTCAACATCTTCTGTCGAACTTAGATTTACAACGCGGTCTCTTAGCACAGTTTACTCCTTTTTTCCGAGTAATTTGCTTGGGTTTACTCTGAAAAATATAGTAGCCAGTATTTTAGGCTTGAAGCGTTATGTTAGTAACACGCATGCTAAAAAGTTCCTCGAAAGCTATTTCCTGGGTAAACGTTTGGCTGGACGCAAAGACAGCCAAGTAGTTCTAACATCAATTTGTCTCTAGGCAAGTACGCAAAGTTGCGATATAAGGGTACTGGCATTGGTTCTTCTTTCTTCCTCATTCGGCTAGGCTATAGACTGTAATTAAGAGAACGGTTAGTTTGCCTGAATAAGGTGAGTGAAGATCAAGTAGGGAGGTTGGTAGTGAGACACTACCTAATCGCATTCATAACAGTCATTGGTTTCTTAGTCATAGGACTCAGTGCATGTAATAACACGAAAGAGGTAGATCCTGGAGGATCAGACCCTTTAAGCGTAAGTTTGGCAGCGGACAAACTTATTAGTAATAAAACGATTACTTTGACAGCCACGGTAGAGGGAGAACCTGATGCACTCGAGCTCTGGCTAAACGATAACTTAGCAGAAAACTTGGAGGTACCCTATACTTATACCTTTGATCCAGCGTCAGATGGGGTTTATAGCGCTTATGCCAAAGCAAGCAAAGGTTCAAAAACAGTTACAAGCAATGTCTTAAGCCTGACAGTTGATCGTACCCCACCTGCCATTGTAAATCGCAGCCCAGAGCCAGACAGCGCTGCTACTGATGGAGCGATCTCAGTAAGTTTTTCTGAAGCGATTGATCCTGCGTCTCTAGAGGGTAAAGCAGTTCAAGTTGTAGATGTGCGTCAGGGCACTCTAAGCAGTAGTGCTAAGCTCAACGAGAAAGTTTTAAGCATTAGCCTTGCTGAAGCGCCTGTAAGTCCTACCCGTTTACGGCTCGAGCTTAGTGACATCAGTGATTTGGCAGGAAATACCTTATCTGATAGCTGGTCATGGTCTGTTCCTGGAAAAGCCATCAGTAGCTTTGCTTTACTTGGTGAGCGCAGTCTTAGCAGTGATAAAACGATTAAGGAAAATCCTTCGCGCATAGCCGCCAATGACGCGGGCAATATTGCTGTGGTTTGGTTAGACGCTAAAACCGTAAGAGTAAAAACCTGGTCAGGTACAGCCTGGACAGAACTGCCAGCCCTGGAAAGTAGCAAAGAACCTTTCAGACCGGACATTGCACTATTAAGCAGTGGCCTGCCGGTGGTTAGCTGGCAAAACGGTACTGAGACTGATCCAAGCCAGGGAGATATAGAAGTTGCCCGCTGGAATGGCAGTAGTTGGGAAAGTCTGGGAACGGTTGATACTGCGGGTTTTGATGCGGCTGCTCCAGCAATTGCTATAGACGCTTCCAATATGATTACTGTTGCCTGGTTTGAATATGACGGCAGCAGTTCTAATGTTATGGTTAAACGCTTTGATGGGACCGACTGGGTAGCCCTTGGAGGGCCCCTAGATAAGGTGTTAGGGCGCACCGCTGCTTATCCATCCATAGCCCTTGATTATGCTGGGAAACCTTATGTTGCCTGGTTTGAAGCTAGATTTCTTGACCCAACGGATGGGGTAAGGCATCTTTTTGTTAAAACCTGGACCGGTGCTGGTTGGGAAAGCCTTGGAGAAGAGTTAAATATCAGTTCCTTTGAAGCCGTTACGCTTTTTTCTATTGCCGTTGGAGGAAATGGCAATCCGGTCGTTGCCTTCAGCGAGTTCGAAAATTTAGAAAATAGTAACAATGTTTATGTTAAACAATGGACTGGGGCTAGCTGGGAATTGGTGGGTGAACCTGTTGATCTTGTTAGACGCCAGCGGGCTATTTATCCGACCATTGTTGCTGATGCAGCAAACGGGTTAAGTGTTGCGTGGTGGGAAGGGGTGACCGCAGAAGGATCAAATGTCAATATTGAAAATGACATTTATTTTGCCCACTGGACTGGCAGCGAGTGGCAGCAATTTGGTGAGATGGAAGTGTTAGCCGCCTCCGAAGGGCGCTACCCTGATCTGGCTTTAGCAGGTCCTCAGCAACTTCCTGTTCTTAACTGGACTGAAAATACTCAGTCCGTTTATGTCAAATTAGCCCAGTAAAGTTTTGCATGTGTAGCATGAACCCCGGCTACCTGCCGGGGTTTTATCATGCTGCTGTCATCAAGTTCATCACCGTCTTTATAGACTTAGCCCAAGCCCAAGTCTTAAAGTTTTTGGGTTAAGATACCTGCGGTCTATGTTGCTAAAGCTTTTTTCGCGTTCTCTATTTCTATTTTTAGTACAGCTTTAGGCAAAGAGAAATGGGAGTATTATGAAACGATATTTATTTCTCAGTTTTATAGTTTTAAGCCTTGTGTTAGCTGCCTGTCAAAATGCTGTTAAGGAACCAACGCCAAGTGGTGCAGAGCTTACGGTGAGTTTGAGTCCAGAGGGACCCATTACTACTAATACAGGCATCAATTTTTCAGTATCCGTTACGGGGGGCACGGCTGACTCAATCAAGCTTTATCTTGATGATTCAGTTTTAGCCAACTTTGACGCGAGTGCGACCTATCTTTGGGATGCCAGTCAAGCTGATGGCAATTACAGTTTTAAATCAGTTGCCAGCTTGGGGGAAAAAACGTTTGAGAGTAATACAGTCAAGGTTAGTCTGGATAAGACAGCGCCAGCTATTTTGAGTCGTAGTCCAGAGGCGGGCGCTTCTGGGGTTGCTGCCGATGCTACTGCCACAGTTGTTTTTTCAGAAGCGATTCTTGCCTCGAGTGTAACAAGCTCGAGTGTAACCTTAAGTGGCACGTCATCGGGTCTTAGCGCCAGCCCCAGCCTGAGTGCTGACGGCAAAACCCTTAGCGTAAGCATTTCAGGTGTGACCGCGCCTGATACGCTGACCTTGACTCTTAATGGGCTGAGTGATGCAGTAGGTAATAGCTTAAGCGATAGCTGGTCATGGAGCGTTCCTGGAACGGCTGTAAGCCTGGATAGCTTTAAGCAACTTGGCGATGTCACGGCGCTTTTAGGCTCCGCTAAAGATCTGGGCGAAAAACCCATTGACTTGGCTGCCGATGCTGAAGGTAATGTTATGGTTGCCTTTATTTCCGATGCCAAGATTCAGGTGCAGACCTGGTCAGGTAGTGCCTGGACAAGTCTTGCTGCTTTACCTGTAGATACTTCGGCGGATTCCCTGCCGCAAATTGCGCTGTTAAGTGATGGTAACCCAGTGGTGGCCTGGCGTAACGGTGCAGATAATCCGGCGACCACATCGATCATTGAGCCCTCGAGCATTCAGGTGGCGCGCTGGAACGGCTCGAGCTGGGATGATCTTGGGCCAGTCAATAGCAGCCTGGAGGCCTCAGCACCAAGTTTAGCCCTTTACGAAGACAAGCTTTATGTGGCTTATCATGAATCTGATGGCACAAATCCAGATGTGGTAGTGGCTACTTATGACAGTGATAGCTCGAGCTGGCAAAAGCTGGGGGATATTTTAGATAGTGCCCCTGCCGCGCTTGCCATTAGTCCTGCGCTGGCTATAGATAGCACAGGTAAACCGAGTGTTGCCTGGTGGGAAGCCAAAGTAGACGGAACTGCTGAGGTGCTGGTGAAGCAATTTGACGGTACTGCCTGGCAAGCCCTGGGAACAGCCTTAAATGTTGGCACAAATGTTCGTGCCAATATGGTGAGCATTGCTGCAGGGCCAGATAATTTGCCAGTGGTGGCCTGGCACGAGTTTGACGCTGCGGCAACTGACCCGGTAAATGCAGATCACATTTATGCGAAAAAGTGGAATGGCTCGAGCTGGACGGCACTTGGTGGAATGATTGACCGAGCTGAGGCAGATGGGGCTCAGTACCCTTCTCTGGCAATTGACGCTGCCAATACGATCAGTCTCGTGTGGTTTGAAAGTTTAAAGACCTCGAGCTTTGAAAACAACAGTATCATTCTGGCGCAGTGGCGAGAAGACAAGTGGCTTGAAATTGGTCAGCTTGACGCTGAAGAGCCGGTGATTCAGCAGGCTTACTATCCAAGTATTGGGCTGGCAGGTGCTAGCGAAGCGATTACGGTTGCCTGGATTCAAGATGATTTAGAAACAGGCGTCAAGCTGAAAGTGGCGCAGGCCGAGTAAGAACCAAGCAAATTTAGGACAAATTTATAACCAAACAAGTTTAAAACCAGGCAGGTTTAAAACCAGGCAAGTTCTGAGGGAGTTCATTGTAACTTCCTCTTTTCTTTGCCCCATAACCACTCATGCCAGCTAAGCCGCTGATATTTTTCGGGAAAATAGCCCTTATCGCCGCCAAACTGACCATAATTGAGCAGGGCAACAAAGACGACCCCTCCAAAGGTATTGCCTAAAGTCACAGGAAGAAGAAAATCGGCAAAGTATTGTAGCAGGGTCATTTGACCAAGAAAAATGCTGTAAATCGCCTCAATAGAACCTACTACGCAGTGAAAGAGTTCGGCGGTGGTCTGCAAAAATATCACTGACCAGATAAGAATAAGTCGGGCTACCGACTCTCTGGCGGAATAAACAAGCCAGACCAGCAAGGCCAAAAGCCAGCCAGCGAAAACTGCTCGAAGAAACGACTCGAGCCACGGTGTTTCTATAAAGTGCTGAGCTGGAGCGAGCGCTTCAGGTCCGGTTATCAGATTGGAAAAGGCCAATAGGGCAGCAAAACAGGTGGCGCCGACTATATTGGCTGAAAAAACAAAAGCCCAGAAGGACAGCAGTTTTGGGATGCTGGCAAAGCGCGTTAGGACCAGCGTGACCGGGGTCAGTGTGTTTTCGGTAAAAAGTTGATAGCGGCCCAAAATGACAAAAACAAAGCCAATGGGGTAGAGAAGCTGACCTAGCAGTTTGCTACCCGTAAGTTGCTCGAGGATGACCAGAGACATAAAGGAAAAGCCTAAGACCAGTCCAGCAGATACGCCACTCCAAAAGAGTTTGGAGCGAGAACTGGCTAATTCTTCATTGGCCGTGGCCAGCAGGCGTTTAAAAATGTCATCGGTATTGAAAAAGTCTCTTAACGTTTCGCCGCTTTGCGGAACTTCTTTAATCGAGCCCTGAACCTTGTCTGCCATAGTTAACGCTAAGGGATTTACCCTGTTTCAATAGCTGCTAGACCTACAATGCCCAAAAAGAAACCCGCGCTAGGCGGGTCTTTTATGTTTGGCTTGGTGTATTAAACTTCGGTCTTTTTAGAGATTAAGTCTTCGGCTTTTGGGGCTTTACCTAAATCTTTGTGCTTAACCAGGTAACGGAGTGTGACCGGGATAGCAGCAAGGGCAGTTGCCATAACAGCAGCGAGAAATTTTGCAGCGGCCATTTGGCCTCCTTTCCTGAACGTAGTGTAGCGAAGTCGTCTTCGCTACACTACCTACTTTGGTCGTAGCTATCAGGGCTGATAAGCCTCAGGATACAAAATAACTTGCGTATAGCGGTCTGGAACAATAAAGCGCTGTGCCATTTCCTGAACATCGTTGGCGCTGATGCCATCTACCAGTTCAGCATAATTAACAATAGTCAGCGGGTCTTCATTTGGATTTAAGAAATAGAAAAAGCCCAGTACATATTGCCAGTAACTGTTGGTTTGTAAGGCTTCTTCCAGACCACGCTTGACCTGTTCTTTTGCTTTGAAGAGCGTGTCTTCGTCAGGACCATTATCTCTTAGATCATAAAGAACATCGAGGGTTGGTGGAATAAGCTCGAGCACCCGTTTAGGATCAGCAGTGTACTGCACGCCCAGGGTATAGCGGCGACTTGGTTTTTGCTCATAGCGCTGAAAAACGGTTGGCGAATAGCTACCAGCCAGCTCCTCACGGATTTTCTCACGCATTTTTATGTCTAAGACCCCTTGAAGTAAAAAGAGTTTAAAGCGCTCTTCGCGTACCGGGTTATAAAAAGGGCCATCCCACTGAAGGCGCAAAATGGTTTGTTCCTCGAGCCCTTTATAGACATCAACTTTTTGTACCCCTTGCGGTAGGGGTGGATAGTAGTTGCGCCAGGTCTCGGTGCCTGGTTTGCCAGGTAAGTTACCCAGGTAAACCTGAGCTAGATGTTTGACCGTATCTATATCAAAATCGCCAACTACGGTAAAGGTGAAATCATCCATATCGGCAAAGCGCTCCTGATAGATTTCAAAAGCCCTGTCATAGTCCAGATTTTCGACCTGGTCGATGGTGAGAGAGTTAAAGCGAATGTTATCACCATAAATGCTCTCGGTAATGGCGTCTTGAAAAACGGCATTAGGCTGAGTGGCACGGTTTTCCAGATTGGCAATCAGGCTATCTTGATTCCGCTTAAAGGCAGCTTCGTCTTTGCGAGGTTGAGTCGCGTACAGGTAGATGAGCTTAAACAGGGTTTCCAGGTCTTCTTTTTCAGCATTGCCGCTCATAGCCTCACTGATATTGCCAATGCCTACGCCAACACTGACATTTTTGCCTGCAAGAATGCGCTCGAGTTGGTTAAGGCTGTAAGCAGCTACCCCACTGTCCGAAATGATGCTTGAAATAGTGCTGGCTTCAGGATAATCCTCATCACTGACCAGACTAGCACCTCCGTAGCTACTGCCATTTACCAGAACCTCTTCAGCGGTAAAGTCGGTGGGCTTCATAATGACCCTGATGCCGTTTTCAAGCGTAATGATTGTTGTATCTAAGCCTTCAACATATGTTTCATCAGTAATGGCTACTGGCTCAGGAATCTCAGTCATTAACTCGGTATCAGCAAGCTCATCCTGATAGGCTTCGACTTCCTGATTAAAGCCGGCTTCAACCCAGGCCTGTAAATCGGCTTCAGTCGGCGCGTTTAAGCCTTCTTTCTGGGGTACCAGAGCAACCACGGCTCGGTCTTTTTCATCCCTAAAGATGCTGGCAAGCTCATTGACATCCTCGAGGCCAATCTGAGGTAAAAAGGCGTTGGCAATGTCCAGGTCTGCGCCGTTACTGGTGACAATACCGCCTGTTAAAAACTCGTCAACCATGGCGTCGCGCCAGAAGCTACTGTCTAAATCATCACGGACTTTATAGTTTTCTTCGTAGGACGTTAGCAGATTCGTTTTGGCACGCTCGAGTTCCGTCTCGGTAAAGCCAAAATCCTGAATTCGCTTTACTTCAGCAAGAACTGCGGTCACCCCTGTTTCAAGTTGACCCTCCTGAGTAACGACTGTGAGCGTTAGATCATCAACCCCACCATAAAAAGGGCCACTGGAGGCGCTAGCCTGCAAATAAGGGGCGTCGGCCTCGCGCGCTTTTTCCTCGAGGCGAGTATTGAGCATCATCGAGAAGAGCGAACCAATGATGTTGTTTTTAAAATCTTCAATGGTTTCTAGTTTGGCTGAGGGTGACTTATAGAAAATCTGGGCAGCCGTTACCGGGAACTCTGGGTCTGCAAAGGTATAGTAAATGCTATCGCCTGGTAAAGGTACATCAAAACGACTGCGTTCCGGCGCATTTTCAGGATTTTCCAGACTCGAGAAGGTCGCTTTAATATGTTCTTCCATAGCAGCTGGGTCAAAATCGCCTACGGCGACAATAGCCATGAGGTCGGGGCGGTACCAGTTATCATAAAAACGCGTAAAGGCTTCTCGAGGCGCTGTGCGTACCGTTTCAATATCACCAATTGGGATGCGCTCGGCGTAGCGCGTATCGCCTAACAAGATAGGAATAATGGCCTTGGTCAGGCGACCATTCATAGTCTGGTCACGGAGTCGCCACTCTTCAACAATGACCTCACGCTCTTTATCAATTTCTTCCTGGCTTAGACTGGCTTTGCTGGCCCATTCATAAAGAATCTGAAAGGAGGTATCTACAACCTCCTGGTCATCCAGCGGTATTTCCAGGGTGTAAACGGTCTCATCAAAGCTGGTATAGGCATTGACATCGGGGCCAAACTCCATACCGGAACGCTCTAAAAAATTAATAATCTCTTGGCCTTCAAAACTTTCCGTACCGTTAAAGAGCATATGCTCGAGGAAGTGTGCCAGACCTCTTTGATCGTCGTCTTCAAGTATAGAGCCTGCGTCTATGACCAGTGCAAAATCAGCGCGGTTTAGAGGCTCAGTATTGCGCCTAACATAGTAAGTCAGACCATTATCAAGTTTGCCGGTACGAATGTCAGGGTCTCTAGGTAGCTGGTCTTCTAAAGCGTATTCCTGCCCCTCAATTGTTACGGTTTGAGCCAGACTAAGCGGAAAGAGCAAAAGCAAAAATAAACAGAGTCGTTTCAAAAGTAAACCTCTTTTCACAAATTTACAGGTGTCTGCTGCTTGCTGGCTTGGCTAGGCGTGGTTTGCGGTGAGCCAGAAGCAAGACGGGTAGACCTTTAGTTTACGCAAATCTCTTAGAAATGCTGTAAGCAAGCTCATGAAGCAAGGATGAAGAAAACTTCACGCTCGAGCTTAACGCCTGATCAGGCGTTTAAGACGGCAAGGCAAAGAGCTCAGGGTCAAGCGTGTCCTGCCAGCGGGCTTTTTCTACCATTTGTGCTGCCAACTGACCTATAGCATCGGAGCTTTTTGCCGCAGAACCATTGCCACCGGTAGCTACATAAAGCTGCTTGGGTAAAATTTCATCGATATAAGGCTTGCCGTGTTTGGTGTAGGTGATGAGACAGCGACCGGTGTGAAAAGACTCTGCTTGTAGGTCGGGTAAGAGTTGTGCCAGTGCCTCTTTAAAGTTATCAAGGAACATATTGCTTTTACCTTTGCGCATCCAGTCTGCCATATCGCGACTGGTGACGAGGGTAGAGTCCGCAGCCGTGTTCGCCCCAAGTTTTACATAGATATTGCCATCAGGGTAGAGAATAGGAGGAAGCAGGTAAAAATCATCCAGATAGCCAATGGCCTTATCTAAGATGAGGCTCGGCAAGGTTTTCAGGCGCGCGGCTTCAGCTTCTGGAACTTTCGCAAACATCACGGTTTCCGATTTGACACGCAGCTCGAGCTTTTTCTCGAGCAAATTAAAGGCATTGGCATAAGCGCCAGTTGCCAGCAGGATGCGCTTGGCCTCATAAACCGTGTCATTGCCCGTATGAATTTTGACTTTACTTTTTAAAATCTCAAGATCAATGGCGGTTTCTGCCACAATGTCAGTGCCCTGAGTTCGGGAAAGCTCGAGCTGTGCCCTGATCAGATCTCTAGGATTGATATAGCCTGCAGGTGCTTCTTCACTGATGGCTGAGAGAGCATCAAAGCTGCCTAAAAAAGGAAAGTCGTTTTGCAGATCGGTGGCGTGGTCAAAAAACTGATGCGGAACGCTGCGTTCATTCGCTACTTCTTTGTAAGGCTGAATGCCCGCTTCATTGGCGATATAAACACAGCCAACCGGATGGTGGAAGCTAATCTGGCTTTGCTGCTCGAGTTCGCTGTAAACATCTATGGAGCGTCTGGCAAGCTCGGCCCAAACGCTGTCACTGGCAATCTCTCTGGTGATGCGACCCTGATCATAATGACTGGCAAAAATGCCGCGGTGAGTTTCCAGGTTTGCTGGTTCATCTGGCCCAATCAGGAGCGTGCTACCTTTTTGACTCAGATAGCGAGCGGCGGCACTGCCGATTAGACCTTTACCAATAACTGCGAAGTCATACATGGTTCAGGTTTTATCACAGAATGGCTGTGAGCCTAGTCATTATTTACATCTCGAGCCTAGAAACCTGTCAGAGATGCGCTAGCCTCTTTAGCGGGTGATACCAAAGGGCTGGCTTAATGTCATAAAAAGACATTGAAGGCGCTCGTGAGAGCTTACCCTTAGATCACTCCGACGATGACATGATTCAAGCATTTTGGTATGAGCTACTGTGGGTCCTGCTCCAATTGTTTTTGTCTGCGGTTATAAATCATAGAAGCCAAAATACTTACGCTTAGCGACAGAACAATAACTGCCAAACTAAGCAGCGTAGGAATATGATAAATCTCGACCAGGAGCAGCTTTAAACCTACAAAACTCAGCACCACCGCAAGACCATAGCGCAAAAAGACAAATTGACCAATGATGCCTGCTAATAAGAAATAAAGGCTTCTTAAACCCAGAATGGCAAAGACATTGCTGGTATAGACAATAAAGGGGTCTTGCGTAATCGCAAATATGGCTGGAATGCTGTCAAGCGCAAACATGACGTCTGTTACTTCAACCAGCAGAAGAACCATAAATAAGGGAGTAGCCATCCGTTTACCCAGCTCTTTGATAAAGAACTTTTGACCGTGATATTTGTCAGTGAGGGGGACAAAGCGGCGAATTAACTTCAGTACCCGATTGTTTTCCAGATCAATTTCTTCATCATCATTGCGCAGCATGCGTATTCCAGCGAAGACCAGAAACGCGCCAAAGATGAGTAGAATCCACTGGAACTCACTTATTAAAACGGCGCCAAGGCCGATCAGGCTTCCCCGCAGAATAAGCGCAGTCAAAATACCCCAGAATAAGACGCGGTGCTGGTACTGGCTGGGAACGGCAAAGGCACTAAAAATCAGCACAAAAACAAAAATGTTATCAACCGATAAAGAGTATTCAATCAGATAGCCCGTTAAAAACTCGAGCCCTTTTTGCTGACCCATAAAATAGAAAATGCCACCATTAAAAAGCAGCGCCAGACTTATCCAGATGAGGCTGGTAATGCCTGCTTCTTTAACACTAATGGTATGAGCCTTGCGGTTAAAAACCCCAAGATCAAGGGCGAGAAAAACAAAAATAAGCAGGTGAAAAATAATCCAAAAACTAAGCACTGAACTCCTGACCAAAGCCTAAAGCTTTATCTTTTAGCCGGGCTAAAAGTGGTCAGGTCTCGCGCTATCTTTGCGTACCGGGACAAGTAATAACTGCCGTATTGACGATACGCAACCCAGCCTTGCTGGTGGCTACTCCCCTGCCAAAGAATGATTATACATGAAGCGAGCAGGCTACTCTGTTAATGAGTTTATTCAGGGTAAATGCAGCTCTTCAGTAATCCATTCCTGGACATCCTGACTTAAAGGGCTAAGCGTGTGCTCACTCTGGCTGCGCAGATTCGTACCATTAAAGCCGCACTGAAAAGGAATAACGATGTTGCTCCAGTCGTCAAAGTCTTCTAGCTCAGCAAGTTTATTGTCGTTGTTGACATCCAGACTGGGCCGATTTTCTACTCCATTGTTATCAAAGTCAAACCAGGTATGCCCCTGACCTAAATTAAGGGTTTCAAGTAGCCCATTTTCGTTTAGTTTGGCACTCGAGCCACTTGAGTAGTCAATGATGAAATCAGGGCCGCAAGGTGAGTAACTCAGTTTGCAGATATCTTTGCCAAAACCCTTATAGTTCTTAAAAGCATAATAGCGCTCAGCAGCATAGTCGCCCGTACTACTACCC
This sequence comes from Trueperaceae bacterium, assembly GCA_020431825.1. GTDB lineage: Bacteria > Deinococcota > Deinococci > Deinococcales > Trueperaceae > JAHEBB01. The sequence goes on from JAGQHN010000030.1 coordinate 42,928, forward strand.
AGACCATAAAGCTGATACTGATAGTTCATAATGCTGTAGTAATTAGGTTTGTAGTTATCGTTTTCATGACCGCCGTGCCTTAAGCCCAGATTGTGACCCAGTTCATGCATGATGGTGCTGGCCTGAAAGTTAATCAGCATGTTTGTGTTTTCCAGGCTCGAGCTGTTCAAATTCCATTTGCCCAGGGTTACAATCAGATCATTGCCATTCATTTCAGCCAAACCCGAGGGGCCAGCCAGACCGTTATCTTTCATCGAGTTTGCCATAAGTAGATAGTGAAAAAGAGGTCTACGGCGCAGGTCCATGTAACGGGCTTTGTAGTCGTAAAAATTGGCCTTATCCTTGAGGCTGTAACTGCTGCTTGGGATAACGATACTGGCTGCAAAAGGGACGCTGCTATTACCGGCACCCAGGTTGTAGGAGATAGGGCTAAAGTCTTCAGAGAAATAGGTGCCGACGTCAAAGTGCAAACCTATGCCCTGTTTGGCAAAGGCAGCAACAATTTTATCCAGGGCTTCGCGTCTGGGCAAGATGCCTTCATCACTGCTTTCCATATGGTCGATTTCGACAAAAATATCTTTTTGACCCAGTCTTGCGCCCATTTCATAGAGAGGCAGACCTGCAAAGCTTCCGCCCGGTATTTCAGCACTATCAGGAATGCCGTCTCCATCGGTATCAGCAGCATTTTCGGGAATATCGTTAGCGCCAGCAGGGGTTTCAAACTGACTGATGCGCCAGCTCGAGCCTTTGATTTCTTTATTGTCTAACTTGCGTACCAGGCTGCTACCGTAACGTTGAAGGTTCAGGGCTGGGGCATTCATGCTTCCCCAAATCTCTGGGCTTAAAGGTTTTGTTTGATCGTTACCAAAACGGACAAAATCTACCGTTTGGTTGTTGCGTAGCAGTTCTACAAAGCCACTGTTGGCCCAGTAGGGCAGGCTCGAGTTGATGCCAGACAGATAAGCATGCTTGGGGCCGTTTGTATACCAGTAGGCACCTTTTGAGAGAAGCACCATATATTCTCCGGGGGCTAATGGGCGAGCCGGTAGCTTAAAGCGTACTTCGCCAAAGGCAGCGTAAGGCACTACTCCCTGTATAGCCTGAGCGCGAAGTTGGTAATCGCTTAAGTCAAGGGTCGCGTTTGAAGCATTGAAGAGCTCGAGCCAAACGCTCTCACCACGTGGGGCAGATGCCAGTTCATTGATAACTAAATCACCTTGAGCCGGGCGGCTAAACTCGGCGCTCACTTGCGCGTTCTCAGTTAAGTTAAGGTTGCAAGGCCCAGAGCCTGAGCAAGCTCCTTGCCAGCCGATAAAGCTCGAGCCCGGCAGCGCTTCAGCAACAAGGGTCACAGCACTATTTTTGGCAAACACTTCATAACAAGTATTACCGCAGTTGAGGTTTGTTCCTGCTGCACTCACTTTGCCACTGCCATTGCCAAGCCTGGTGATTTGCAAACTGGCTTCATTACTTGCCAGCGCTTCAAAGCGAGCGCCCAGAAGTTTGGAGTTATTCATGCTGAGTTCACAGCTTCCTGCGCCTGTACAAGCACCTTCCCAAGCCACAAAGCTCGAGCCCGGCAGGGCCTCGGCTACCAGGCTAATTTTTTCATTTTCACCAAACAGCACTTCACAGGCTTCACTACAGTTCAGGTTTCCACTTTGGCTAAGTATTTTGCCTTTGCCTGAACCACTAAGCTCGAGTTTAAGCAAGGAACCATTGGGTTCAAAGATAGCGCGAACCTCAGTATTATTGTCTAAATTGAGCTGGCAGGCTCCTGTACCTGTGCAAGCACCTTCCCAAGCCACAAAGCTCGAGCCTGGAGCGGCGACTGCTTTTAAAGTAACAGAATCACCAAATTGAAAAAGAGAGGTACAGCTATCTGTGCAGGCTTTAGTTAAGGCCTCACCCGTTATGCTACCTTTACCAAGTCCAATAACAGCCATTTCCAGACGCAAAATAGCGGGTCTGGGTCCTTGACTACAGGACACAATGCCTATGAGAAGTGCGAGCAGGATGCAGGTGTGGATGGTGGCCTTCACAGAGAACTCCTTGTTTCTCTATGGTAGGTTTAAAAAGCTTTTTCTAAGGCGCAATCATCACATGGACAGAAGATGAAGTCATTAGGTGGCTATGAAATGTCTAAACTCATTTACTAATAACTTTAGGAGCAAGTGTGGGTAATGTGAAACGAAATGGTGTCAGGGAAAGATTGTCTGGGTGATTAGGAATTAGCAAAGAGTAATTGCCATTTTCCTCTTGAGCGATCTTAATGTGCCAATACATTTTCCCATTTTCTTTCTCGGTAGTATTCATTTTTTCAAGTAAAGGGGTTAAAGCGTCTAAGGGTATAGAAAATGCAAAGTTCAAATCCGAACATCCAAGTATAAAGAAGCCTATTTCACCTTCCTGAAGGAAGCTGTGCCAACTCGGATGATAGGCATACCAGTAGGGGGATTTACCTTCATACCTTTTTGAAACTGTGCAAGCAACGCGTAGGGTCCTTGTTAAATCCCAATAAGTTGCTCGAGTTTTCTTCACTAGTCGTAAGTTTTTGACTCTCTCAAATGCTGCAAGAATTTCCTCTCGCTTTTTTTGAATAAAATCGTGGTCTGGTTGGTCAACTTTTATTTCTGGTTTTTCACTGCTTTCTTGAATGGGCAATCCTTGTTCAACTTCAACTGAGGATTCAACATCCTTAGCTGCTGTAAATAGGAGTTCTACCATTTTATCGATACGAGTGTATTCGAAAGGTATTAATATTTCTCTGATTTGTTGAAGGGTATCTATGCTTTCTGCGCCTTCTTTGATTTCGACAAGTTTGCTAAGGGCGTCGGTACTTATTAGCCGGATGTCCCACGCATGACGTGAACCTCTGACTTGTGCTTCAAGTTCACCAGTATCCTCTCGACCAACAACTATAAGAATTGTAATCAAATCTGAGACCTTGCCAGACTCAAGTAGCTTTTGTTTATAACTGGCAATCGTATCTAAAGAAATACGGTAAGTATCTGTCGTTTTAACTTCGACTACTAAATGATTACCTTCTGGTGAAGTCCAAAGACCATCGCTACCTATCGCTGATTTACGACCACGATATAGACCGTTTTGTACTTCAAAATCTAACCGTCTCCCTAATTCATTTACTAAATCTTGTAAAACGAAACCAGAGTTGAGAAAACTATTGCTCAAACAATAGTCAATGTAATGAAAAAGTTTAGTGCTAGTTTCTTCTTTAAAATAAGTGCGAAGTTCTTCAGAAGAAGTTGAGTCATCAGACAGTTTACCGTCTCCCGAAATTGCAACTATTTGCTCTATTGTCATTTGTCGCACGTGGTTTGGATCTGATCGCCATATGTTAATAAGTGGCATGAGTAAAATTTAGTTTATCATTCGACTTCGGAAAAGTCTTGCAAAAAAATTGCCCTGTGCGGGGGAGACACAGGGCCGTCAGAGAGGAGATGGAGGTAATAACCTCCGCTAACAAGTATATACAAGGTTTCTTAGCTTGCGTTGCACATTTGGTTACACATTGTAAACAAACTCCACAAAATGATTGAAACTGATTATATCATAGGACTTACGCACGTAAGACCATAGGAATGCTGGGATGTTTAAGTTGGTGTTTGATGTAATCGTCAAGAAGACCAAACTTGAGTTGATAAACATTGGTATTGAGTAGAGTAGCTACACGTTTTAAGTGTGCCCAGACTAAAAAAGAACAAGCAATGTGATTTCGTAAGGCTCGACTGAGACGGCATTGACAGCCTTCAAGCCCCGTAACCTGTTTGGCTTCGCGGTGAAACTGTTCTATCTTCCAGCGG
>JAGQHN010000310.1 GCA_020431825.1 Trueperaceae bacterium
AGCATGTTTGCTTTTGTAAACAAAGACCGTTTCTTCTTAGCCATGAGCTATACTTAGCTCATGGCAGCAAGAATCACTTACCCTTACAGCTCCAGTGGTTCAGCTCTTAGAACGCCTTTTTAGCGAAATAGCTCAGGGTAAGGCCGTTGATATTGTGGCCCTGGACGCGGAACTCAGTAGCCAGCAAGCTGCCGATATCCTTAATGTCTCAAGACCCTTTCTGGTAAAACTCGTTGATAGCGGTGAGCTTTCTTACCGCCTGGTAGGTACTCACCGCAGAGTTTTATTAAAAGATATTCTGGCCTATAAGGAAAGTATGCACCGTAAAAGCCAGGAAGCCATGGCAGAACTTGCCAAACTTTCTCGAGATATGGGTACCTATTAAAGCCGCTATATGATCGCCCTTTATGATGCCAGCGTGCTCTACTCTGGCATGGTTAGAGATCTTTTGCGCTAGCATTAGAAGGCTTGCCACCTCACCCGCTACTTTCACCTAACAGACCCAACACACCCAAAGGATACAGAGCTACGCACTCAAAACCTTTTGATAAAAGCATGGTTCTTTTCCTCACGGGCTCACTCATTGTGGCGTCGTACTCAAAAAAAGCAAACCTTAAATGTACTTCATTTCATTACGGGTTTGCTTTTTTCTCCGTGCGCCGCAATCACAAGTTCTAGCCCGCTCGGGTAAAAAACAGTTCGGTTTGGTGGTGGTTGGTGTGTTTTTTTCAGCATCTAGTGTTTTAGGTTCTCGTCCTGGTTCTGTCGGGGTT
>JAGQHN010000311.1 GCA_020431825.1 Trueperaceae bacterium
CGCAAAGCAGACTCGAGCACGCCTTTTGCTCTCTTTTTATCGTGGGGGCCGCCTCATGACCCCTGGACCGATGACAATACGCCTGAACCTTTTCGCTTGTATTTTGATGAGAGAGACTTTCCCAATCCCCCCAACTATAAACCTGAAGATGATCCTTACGGAGATGACTGGGCAAAACTGAGTGCAGAAGAACGAAAACAGCTCCCCAAGTGGCGCAAAAACTACTATGCACAGGTGGCAAACCTTGACTGGAATCTGGGTAGATTGCTCGAGACCCTCAAGGAAACTGGCTTAGAGAATGATACCCTCGTTGTCTTTACTTCCGATCACGGAGAAATGTTTGGTGCGCAAGGGCGAAGGGCCAAGAACATTTTTTATGAAGAGGCTTGCCGAATTCCCCTACTTTTGCGCTGGCCCGGTCACATTCCCGCTGGTGTGGTTTCTGATGCCTGCATCAGTACCATAGATTTACAACCGACCCTCTGCGAACTCCTCGGATTAAGTCCCAGACCAGATGCGCAGGGCATGAATTTAGCTAAGCTTGTACTTGGGCAAGAAGGAGACGAACCTGAGGCCGCACTTATGATGATTTGCGGTGCAACCGCTGCCTGGCGAGACGGTCACGAGTGGCGCGCCCTGAGGGACAAGCATTTTACCTACGCAGTTTACAAGCGTGATGGCAAAGCTGACTTTCCGCCCCCCCTCTGAATAAATTAGGAATAAAGCTGTTGATAGGGGGGTCCTAGTAGCGAGAGAAG
>JAGQHN010000312.1 GCA_020431825.1 Trueperaceae bacterium
TTTTGTCATAGCAAACTTAGGCTAAAGGAAACTCTTCCTTTTTTCAGTTCATAGTGTTTTTATGCACTCACCCCTCACTGAAATAGGGGATCTTAGCAACTACGATTCAGCTTCAGCTGTTTCTGCTGATGCCGGACTTTCGCCTTCAATGTATCAATCGGGTACATCCATTAAACGTAATCCCAAGCTTTCTAAACTAGGTAAAGCCAGTTTAAGAGCTGCCTTTTATTTTCCTGCTATCACTGCCATGAAGTTCAATCCTGTCATTCAGTCCTTTGCTTATAGGCTGAAAACTAAACACAAACCCAGTAAGGTTATCATTGTTGCTGTTATGAGAAAACTCCTCCACATTGCTTATGGCGTAATCAAAAACAACACACCCTTTGACCCTTTTTTTGCTAAAACTTAACGTAGTATCTGAATTCACTGAACATGATGCTTGAACAACTGGCAAAGCCAGATTGTATCGCATAGTATCTGAATTTCATCAACGATTTTGCCAATCCCCAGCTTTCATAGTCGATACAGGTAAAAGCTCCATCTGCTAGGCTCACTAGAGCCGAGTCAGCTAGTGGAGTAAACCTCAGACTCAGTAAGCAGAGCTTAGCATCTCATACCGATTCCGTTTAATTCCTTGCTTAATGCAAGGAATTAAATGCGAGTGGAGCGAGAAAAATTGAACTAAGGGATGTTTAT
>JAGQHN010000313.1 GCA_020431825.1 Trueperaceae bacterium
AATCGAAGCAGCAACAGCTTGGAAGACAGCCTGCAAGGCCGGAGCTTCATTGCGCAGCCACAGTTCCTGGGGTGGGAAGTCAGCACCACTGGCGTAACCCGCATCAGCCAGGTATTGCTTGGCCATGTCACAATCATACATCTGATACTCGTGCAGGTTTCCTTCTGTATCAGAGGACGGGAAGCCAGGCATCAACATTGAGTATGCCGGCATCGCCTTGATTTCCCCGTAGACATTCTTGATGATATTTTCGCGGTCGACTGCATGAGCAAAGGCCTTGCGCACGTTGAGATCGCTAAAGGGCTCGGTATATGTATCAAAGAGCAGGTAGTCTGTACGGAAATCACCAAAGTGACGCAGGTAATTCTCGCTCAAGACCGGATCATTCAAGACGAGGTCGAAATCTGCCGGTGTAAGCGACTCATAGCCCACCTCATAAATTTCATTGTTCTGGAACGCAGCAAAGAAGGTGCTGGGATCCATGTAAATAAATTCTTTGCGCTTGAGGCGAGGTGGAACCGGCCCTTTGTACTTCTCATTTGCTTCAAGCACGATCCGCTTGCCAGGTTCCATAGAGACCAATTTGAAACGGCCCATAGAAACAGAGGTAGCAGGGTCATTGTTATAAAAAGGACCATGCTCCTCCAACGCCTTGGCTTGTAGTGGCCA
>JAGQHN010000314.1 GCA_020431825.1 Trueperaceae bacterium
GGAGTTTTCATGGAGATGAGATCGTTTGGTCAGACGGGGTTGACGGTGTCGCGCGTGGGTATTGGGTTGGCGGCGCTGGGGCGGCCCGGGTACATCAACCTGGGCCATGCGGCCGATCTGGGCGGCACGTACGGCGTGGACGCCATGCAGACGCAGACGAATCGCGTGCTCGACGCGGCATGGGCCGCGGGCGTGCGCTACTTTGACGCCGCGCGCTCCTACGGTCGCGCCGAGGAGTTTCTGGGCAACTGGCTGCGCGCCCGTGACATCGATCCGGGCGCGGTGACCGTCGGCTCCAAGTGGGGCTACACCTACACCGCGGACTGGCAGGTGGACGCGGACGTGCATGAGGTCAAGGAACATTCGCTGCCGGTCCTCCAGCGCCAGTGGCAGGAGACCCAGGAACGTCTCGGCGGCTACGTGGACCTCTACCAGATCCACTCAGCCTTTTTTGTTAGAGGCGAGCGGGACCACACAGACGTGCTCGACGCATTGGCCCGCCTGAAGTCCGACGGCGTGCGCATCGGCCTCTCGCTCAGCGGGCCGGACCAGGGCGCTGTCCTGGCCGCGGCGCTGGACGTGACGGTGGACGGCGTGCGCCTCTTCGACAGCGTGCAGGCCACGTGGATCCTGCTGGAACCGTCGGCGGGACCGGCGTT
>JAGQHN010000315.1 GCA_020431825.1 Trueperaceae bacterium
CACCTCCCTGGTGCAATTGCACCACTTGCAGATGCGCCCCCTGCACGAGCCCGAACTGCGACGCACCTTCCAAGTCTACATGCGCAGCAACACGTCGCCGTCACCTGCTGCGGCGAAGTTCATGGAATTCCTGTTCGCTTATGTGGCCTCGCACGGCTGGAACGCACCACAAGAGCCGGCAGCCTAGGCGGCCAGCGGAACCGTCAACACCGTTGCCTGGTTGCCAATGCGCGCCTGCAAGGACACGGTTTCGCCAATCATGATCAGCGCGGGCGGGCACACATGGTGCGCTACGCCCAAGGCGGGCAGGCTTTGCAGCGTGCCAATGATGGTGCGCTGGTCGGGCAGTGTGGCGCGTTCGATCAACGCGGCAGGCGTGCCGGGCGGCAAACCATGCTCCATGAGCTTGGCGCAGATGACCGGCAGAGTTCCCACACCCATGTAGATCACCACGGTCTGCCGGGGCCGTGCCAGCGCGGCCCAGTCCAGAGCGACACTGCGCTCCTCGCCTTCGCCCTGCAAATGGCCGGTGGCGAACACCAGCATGCCGGCATGGTCGCGGTGGGTGAGCGGAATGCCCGTGGCGGCTGCTGCGCCTTGCGCGGCGCTGATGCCGGGCACGGTTTCACAGGCAATGCCCTCGGCGGCCAGGGCC
>JAGQHN010000316.1 GCA_020431825.1 Trueperaceae bacterium
TGTAAGCGGTGAATGGCTCGAGCACTGTGAGTGATAACGAGCCTGGTTAGTTTCATAATCGCTGATTCTGTCTAGTATCCCAACCTGTTAAGCCAAAATTAAGCTCCTCCTTTTTAAACTCAAGCTAAGAAAAAGGAGGCAAGATGAATATCTTAAGAACGAAATCTCGGTTAATGGTGAAAGCTTTTGGATTACTTATTTTACTTCTGGGCAGCTTTATAGGATTCGCTCAGGCAGAAACGCCTTACTCAGATGCTATCTGGGAAGATTACTATACCTACACCATACCCAAGGCAGTTTATACCCGAGAAGAGAGTTTGAGTTTACTCGAGCAGAGCATTCTTAGCTACTATAAAAACCAATATCCTTTTGATGCGTCTGTTAGCGATGAAGACATTCTGCAATATGCTGCGCTGAGTTTTGAGATATTGCTGGACTATACGTCTACGTATTACCTGGACTATCAAAACTACAATAATCCATTTTATCCAGATCGCGGTGACTATCCAGAAATTGATTGGTGTGAGATGTATTGCTACTAGACACCCAAGGATGACTAAGGGTTCATCGTCTTTAGAATGACCAGCCTTACCCAAGCGGTAGGGCTTTTTACTGGCTTAAAGTGGCTTGACGAGCGACTCGTTT
>JAGQHN010000317.1 GCA_020431825.1 Trueperaceae bacterium
TTGAAAGAAGGTTTGGGCACAGGACGCTGACGCATTCTTTTTTAGGGATGGTTCTTTTTGCCTTGTTTAGTGTCTGGTTAATTCCTATAAGTCTTAGTGCCTGGGTTTGTTTGCTTTTGGGGATAGGGAGTCATATTGTTCTTGATTCTCACAATGTCACAGGCGTTCCTTTGCTTTATCCCTTAAGGATTGAGTTTGTCAGTATTTACAACCGGGGCTTAAGAACACCTTATGGGAGTCCTTTAGAGTTTAGCTATTTGGCTGGTTTTTCTTTGCTTGCTTTAGCGTTAACGCCGTTATCACTGGATGGGTTTAGTCCCTGGTTTCATAGAGCACTTGGTGCACCTTATGGGGCAGTAGAGGATTATGTTAGCTGGAGGAATGACTTTGAAGTTTGGGCTGAGGTTAGTGGGATTAACTTAGTTACCGATGAAACGATAGACGGAAGGTATCTGGTGATTGATGCGTTAGGGAGAGAGACACTGTTACTTGAAGACGGAACCGGGAAAGCGTATACGGCTGCACTGAGTGGGTCTGATATACAGGTTAGAAGAATAAAAGTCTGGAAAGGGGAGAGGATTGTTAGCAGTACCTATAGGCTTGATTTATCTGGGAGGTTAATGAGTGATTTACTGGCTTCGTT
>JAGQHN010000318.1 GCA_020431825.1 Trueperaceae bacterium
CCTTGACATCAAAGCTAAGCTAGCTGTCTGAGATGGTCCACTACCCTTTTAGGCAGGGTTTAACTCCTTTAAAGGAAATAAAAAAAGAGCGCCTGTAAAGACACTCTACACTAGGAGGGTAAGCCTACTTACTCAGTAGGAGGAAGAATGACTGCGTCAATGACATGGACAACACCGTTACCGGCTTCTAGATCTGCAGCTGTTACAGTTGCAGTGCCGTTAATCATGACCATACCGTCCACAATCGTTACACTGATAGGTGCACCATTGACAGTATCAACCATGGCTTCGCCGCCACCGGCTTCGACTGCAGCAATAACGTCAGCTGCCATCAGTTTTCCAGGTACAACATGATAAGTAAGAATGCTGGCAAGATCTGGACTAGCTAAGAGTTCTTCAGCGGTTAGACCAAGAGCCTCGAGGGCAGCAGCAAAAGCGTCGTCAGTAGGGGCAAAGACAGTAAAAGGACCTTCACCTTGTAAGGTTTCAACCAAACCTGCTTCGGTTACTGCAGCAACTAGGGTAGTGTGAGCTTCACTACCAACCGCAATATCGACAACGGTGGCAGGCATCATGTCCTGGGCAAAAACTGAGGAAAGGCCAAGAAATACAACTAAAGACAGCAATACTTTTTTCATG
>JAGQHN010000319.1 GCA_020431825.1 Trueperaceae bacterium
CGATTGTGACGGCACGTCCATATTGCTCGGCGCGCTTAGGGGAATCAACGTGATGAAAGATCGCCACGTTATTGTGCTCGTCGGCTAGGGCCATGGGGCTGAGTGATAAGCCACCAATCGCAAAGGTGTCCATCTGCAACTCGGGAAAGGCCCGTCCCATGCCATCACCGTCAACAATCGGCAGATCGAGTTGCAAGGCTGTCACCAGTGGGCGCAGCGAATTGGAGCCACCAATTTCGCCGCAGACCAAGGCAAAGAAACGGACCCCCATGTGCGCTTCCAAGCTCTGCACGGCCAGCGCGAATTCATTGCCGGCCGGTAACTTTTCAATGCCCACCGTCGGCGCACCCATGCCACCGACGGCACAGACATACGCATCATCCGGCACCTCGTCGATCTCGATGATGCGACAGACCGTTTGGCGTTCGGTCAATTCTTTGCGCAGCCAGACACTGCCAAGATACGTATTGCCGCCACCACCGGTACCAAGGATACCGGAGCCAATGGCGAGTGCTTCTATATCATCAAGAGTAAATTCACGCATTAGCTGTATCGCTCTTCTACCGGTATATAATCAACCTCATACCCAAAATACCTTGGCCCCACCAATGCCAACCCCGCCTCCGTCCGCCAAT
>JAGQHN010000031.1 GCA_020431825.1 Trueperaceae bacterium
ACAACCAAGCTAACAAAGTCGTTTAATGAAAACGGATTCCCCGGTCCATAACCGCTACACGCTAGCTGAAAATCAAGGATTTTCAGCTAGGAGGTACTTAAGTATCGCACCAGCAATATTTATTGCGAACTAATCCTAGAATAACGAGAAGGCTATTGCGCGTTGAGACCAGGTTTCAGCAAACGGTGCATGCTTTGCTGGAAATACAATTCAGTATGCGTTTTGTAGTTTCAGATTTCATCACATGCCCATTTCAGCTTCGGCTTCATCTTTTTAAGCTGACACTCAGCAAACACAAAAAAACATCAGAAATGATATGATTCTCTTTCAAACTTGCTAAAGTTTGTCAAAAATCCATTTTGTGAGGGGACGCCGGGAATTAGGAGAAGGTAAAGGGGCAAACTCACTCCAATCAGGTCTCGCACGATTAAATGAAAGAAGTACTTAGTTTAGACTCGAGGTCACGTCAAGTTTTGAAGGATCGACGGGTGAATCATACTGCACCTCTGCTGCATGTTAATCATCCCCTGCTCGCATCTGTTATCACCGATCAAGGTGGTGAAACCTTTAGGGAAAATGCCTTCTGGCATGCTTATGTGATAGCTCAAAGTTTACTCGAGCGTTTCTCCTTGCAAGACCCTCAGGTTATTTCTTTTCCTCGAGGTGGCGTTGCTACGGGTGTAGGAGTGAAACGGGCCTTTAAAGGCATCAAACACCAGTTCACTACGCTACCCTTTGGCAAACACGGCCTTGACCAAACCTTGCCCCTGGTTGACTTAGATGAAAAAACCGATCTCATTTTGGTTGATGGGGTTATTGCAACGGGTTCAACCCTTATTCGCTATTTGCAGCTGGTGAGAGAAAAGAATCCTCACTGGCAGGGTCGTCTCTTTATCATTAGCAATATGGCTGCCGAGTTTGGCTATGAAACGCTGATTGGCTTTTGTAAGGAATATGGGCTCGAGCTATGCTGCCTGGCTACAGGCTATCTGGTCCCCCCAACTGAATGTATCTGGAAAGAGATTGGGGGCAAACGCATCTACTTTGTAGGCGTAAGTCAGAGCATTGGTGACTTTGGTGATATGGCCATAAAAGATTTAAGCGCCCAGGAGCTTGCCAACTGGGATCTTGCTTAACTAAACCTTAGATTTCCAGCTCAGGGTTAGACGGGTAGCCCTGAGTTTGATTTTTGGTCATGGTGTTAAAACGGTAGCTGAGTAAAAGACCGGCAACGGCAAGCCCAGCGATCAGTCCTAACCAGAGTCCCCTCCCACCCAGATTAAAGACAAATGCCAAAAGCAGGCTCGAGCCTATACCAATAACCCAGTAGGCAATAAGCGTAATAAGCATTGGAATCCGCGTATCTTTAAGCCCGCGCAGCGCACCCGAAGCACTTACCTGAAGTCCATCAAAAATCTGAAACATGCCTGCGATTTTTAAAAAGCTAATAGCCAGGAGCATAACTGCTGTGTTTCTGGGGTCAGCCGTGTCCAGATAAAAGCCCACAATCTGCTTGGGAAATAAGAGAAAACCCGTTGCCGTAAGCACCATAAACCCTGCACAGACCATAATCCCAGTAAGACCAGCTCTTCTGGCAGCAAGCATATCTTTACGTCCGGCAGCCTGACCGACTCTAACGCTGGTAGCAATAGATAGACCAAGTGGCACCATAAACGTAATTGAGGCGGTTTGTATAGCAATCTGGTGCCCAGCCAGGGCATCTTGACTAATCAGTCCCATAAGGAAAGAAACTGCGGCAAACATGCCGACTTCAAAACCCAAAATGAGTCCTATCGGCAGACCAATCCGTAAGAGCTCCTTACTAATACCCCAGTCAGGTCTAAAACTTTTAAAAAGGCCATAATCCCGGTAAAGCCAGAGAGCATAAGCTAGTAAACAAAGAAACATAATGCTGTATACGAATGCGCTGGCATAACCTGTACCAACTAAGCCCAGGGCTGGAAACCCCCAGCGACCAAACATCAGGGCGTTGTTTGCCAGTACATTGAGACCAACTGCCATAAAACTAAGCAGCATAATCGGGCGTGTATTTGATTGTCCTTCAAACAAGCCTCTGATAGCCGTGAGCCAGAGAACAGGTAAAAACCCCCAGGCAATCGCCTGGAGATAACGAGCGCTTAGCTTTGCCGTATCCGGGTTTTGGCCCATCGCCAGTAAGATAGCTTCAGATCTGGAAAAGAGTAAAAAAGCAGGCAGGGCAACCACGATAGCCAGAACCAGACCATGACGCACCGACCGGGCAATGCTCTCTTTATCTTTGGCACCGTAAGCTTGAGAAACCATAGGACCAACCGCAAACAAAATGCCTGAAAGCATGATCGTTGTCAGATGAAAAAAGGTACCCCCAAGCGCAATGCCTGCCAGAGCCTCATTGCCCAACCGTCCCACCATGAGGGTATCAATGAAGGTTAAAGAATTCTGCGCAAGCTGTGCCAGAATCAGCGGCAGGGCAAGTTTAAAAAGCGCGCTTAATTCTATACGCATATCGTTCATGTGGCCCCAATTCCCTTAATCAGAACGTCATGCTACCTTTATTGAGCTAACGAAAGATGTTTGAAGAGTACGCTAAAGTACCAAAAGGGAGTAAACTGATAACCGTTTACCGGGGAATGCTAACGTTCAACCTTATTTTTACGAAAAGAGTTCTTATGGCAAAGCAAGTAAGTGCTGCAAAAAAAGAAGAAAAGTTAAGCTGGCAAATGAAGCTCTGGCGCGAAGTCAAAGGCTACGCCGAAGCCATCATCATTGCCCTGATCATTACTACCTTTTTGTTTACCACCGTTGGTGTCGCAGGGAGCTCTATGTCACCCACGTTTTATGGGGGCAATGGCACCATCATCAACTCGCTTTTGACAGGTGACCGGCTCTTTGTACCCAAGTATGAAACCTGGCTGCACCGTATGGGATTACTTGGCGATTATCGCCGCGGCGACGTTATCATCTTTAGAGAACCCGCAGATTCACCCTATGTGGGCACTCGCCGCGACTTTTTGGTTAAGCGTCTGATTGGTCTGCCTGGTGACCGCATACGCATTGAAGAGGGGCAAGTTTATATTAATGATGTGGCACTCGATCAGAGTTTTATAACTGATATTGGTGGACACCTGGGAAATAGTAATTTAAACGAAATCACCATCCCAGATAAGCAGTACTTTTTTATGGGCGACAACCGTATGAACAGCGTTGACTCGCGTATTTATGGTCCGGTTGATTTTATCTCTATTGCTGGTAAAGCCTCAGCCATTATCTGGCCCCCAATGCGTCACGGAAGCCTTAACTGGAAAGCTGTAAGGCCTCCCGAGGCATTTAAAGCTATACCTGACAACTAAGCTCAAATAACTTTATATGGCTAAGCAAAAAAAGCCCGAACTTATGAGTCCGGCTGGCTACTGGCCGCAGCTTCACGCAGCGGTTGAAGCTGGTGCAGACGCAGTCTATTTTGGGCTCAAACATTTTACCGCCAGAGCCAAGGTAGGATTTGCCCTGGCTGAACTCCCTGACGTCATGATGCATTTGCATGGGCGTGGTGTTAAAGGCTTCGTGACTTTCAATACGCTGGTTTTTGATTCGGAACTTGTAGAAGCCGAGCGAGCCTTGACAGCGATTGCAGAGGCTGGCGCCGATGCCATCATTGTGCAGGATATAGGCATTGCGCAAATGGCAAAACAGATTGCGCCCGGCCTCGAGCTTCATGGCAGTACCCAAATGTCAATTACCAGTAGTCAGGGTGCCGAGCTGGCTAGAAGCTTCGGCTGTGACCGCGTGGTTTTAGGGCGCGAACTTAGCCTGAAAGATATAGAGCGAATAGCCTCTGAAACCGATCTCTCACTCGAGGTTTTTGTTCACGGCGCGCTCTGTGTTTCTTACTCGGGTCAGTGCTTTAGCAGTGAAGCCTGGGGTGGCCGCAGCGCTAACCGTGGGCAGTGCGCTCAAGCTTGCCGCCTGAGCTACGACCTGATAGTCGATGGACTGAAAAAAGAGCTTCTGGATGAACGCTATTTGCTTTCGCCCGGCGACCTTTATGCCCTGGAGCAAATACCTGAGTTGGTACGTATTGGCATTGATTGCTTTAAAATAGAGGGGCGTTATAAAGACAGCGAATATGTTGCACTAACCACAGCAGCCTACCGCAAAGCCATAGATGAGGCATGCGCAGGAAAAACGACAAGGCCAGGTCAACAAGAAAAGCAAACGCTCGAGCAAGTCTACTCCCGTGGCTTAGGGGATTATTTTATTTCAGGTACAAACCACCAAACCGTCGTAAGGGGAAGAGCACCCAGACACCGCGGGCTAAAAGTTGCAGAGGTCACTAAGGTCAGCCATAACGCGGTTGAGGTAAGAACCCTATACCCTTTAAAACGTGGCGACGGTCTGGTGTTTGACGCAGCTCACAGACGCAGCCCTGAAGAAAAAGAAGAAGGCGGCGCTATCTATAACGTTAAACCGCTGGGCAAAGATAGCATAAGGCTCGAGTTTGCCAACAAAAGCATCGACTTTTCACGCATCAGGGCAGGTGACTGGGTCTGGCGTACTGCTGATGCCGATATTGGCAAATTGGCCAAACCTTACCTGGATAATAGCCAGCCCCTTTATACCCGTCCGATTTCTTTTACTGTCATGGCTAAAATGGGGGAATCCCTACGCATCTCTGCTGAAACGGAAGATGGATTAAAAGCAAGTGTACAGGGAACGCACCTACTCGAGCCTGCTCAAAAACGTGCTCTGGATGAAACCCAGTTACAAGCGCAACTTGGCAGATTAGGGGGCACACCTTTTCATCTGGAAACCCTGAGGTTTGACTGCGATGAGGCGCTTTTTGTTCCTGTAAGCGAGCTGAATGACTTAAGAAGACAGGTGATTGATAAACTACTCGAGCTAAGAAAGTACCTGCCCGAACGCCCAACTTTTGCAGTCATTAAAGAAAAACTCAGCAAACTAAGTCAGCAAAAAGAGGTTCAGTCTTTCGCTCCCAAGCTTCATGTCCTGGTTCGTACGCCTGGGCAGCTAGACACTGCCCTTGAAACTCGCCCAGACAGCATTACCCTGGATTACCTCGAGCTTTATGGTCTGAAGCCTTCAGTAGAAAAGGTAAAAGAAGCTGGCATAGCCGTAAGGGTTGCCAGCCCCAGAATCTTAAAACCCAGCGAACAAAACATCATCCGCTTTTTGCAAAGTCTCGAGGCGGAAATTCTGGTACGTTCGGGGGGCTTACTTCATGACTTTCAAAATCTGGACGTTGGCAAATGCCCTCCCCTATCGGGTGATTTTAGTCTCAATGCTGCGAATGCCCTAAGTTGTGAAAGCTTTTTAGCTATGGGCCTAACGAGACTCACCCCCACCCACGATCTGAATGCCGAACAAATTATTGAACTCAGTCGCTACTGTGACCCAGAGAGGCTCGAGGTCATTACCTATCAGCACCTGCCTGTCTTTCATACTGAGCACTGCGTCTTTTGCCGCTTTTTATCAGAAGGCAGCGACTACACCAACTGTGGTCACCCCTGCGAACAGCACCGCGTCGCTTTAAAGGACAAACAGGGTCGCCTGCACCCGGTCATGGCAGATGTTGGTTGCCGTAACACCGTTTTTGGCGCCGAGGCGCAAACTGGCGTGACCTATCTGGAAGACTGGCTAAACGCTGGCATTGTGAATTACAGGCTCGAGTTTGTTCACGAAGATGCCAAACAGGTTAAAACCGTCATTCGAGCTTTTCAAGATGCTTTTAACGGCAAGCTCAGCTTTAAAGACTTAGCGGAAAAACTCAAAGTTGCAGCTCCCGAGGGCATTACCGAAGGCAGTTTTTATGTACCTGATGACCATGTAAAACTCTTGCCTATGCTCTGAGCCCTGTCATTCCAGTAACGTCTGGAATTTATGGCTAAATACTTTGGATAACATTTCGAATGATACAGCATTCGGAATAAGTTGTTAGCGCTAAGCCATGGGTGCCAGCCTGCGCTGGTACGACGAATCTAAGGATAATTGGCACCCTACCTTGCTACAAAACTGGTCATTTCCACTTTTCATGTTTCACTTTATACTTAAACCATGACCCAACATCGCTCTGTTTGCGCCCTTGACTGCCCAGATGCCTGCTCCCTGCTGTTAACGGTAGAAGATGGCAGGGTGACGAGGCTCGAGGGCAACCCTGAACATCCTGTAACTAAAGGCTTTGCCTGTGTAAAAACCTACCAGTACCCTAAGCGCCAGCACCACCCGGATAGACTGCTTTACCCTATGCGCCGGGTTAGCAAAAAAGGCGAGGGCAAATTTGAGCGCACCAGCTGGGAAGAAGCGCTTAGTGTCATTGCTGAGAAAACCAAAGCGATTGTAGATGCGTTTGGAGGCGAAGCCATTTTGCCTTACAGCTACGCAGGAACCATGGGACTCATTGAGCGAGATTACCCCTATACCTTCTTTAGAGCCTTGGGCGCAAGCGAACTCACCTTTGGCACTATTTGTGCATCAACAGGCGGTGCAGGCTGGGAAGCGGTCTATGGCCCACAAAAACTAGCTACACCGCCTGAAGACATCAAACATGCAAACCTTATTTTGCTCTGGGGTATTAATAGCTTGCGCAGCAACTCGCACCTTACGCCGTTTTTAAAAGAGGCAAGGAAAAATGGGGCCTATATCATTCACATAGACCCTTACCGCAATGAAACAAGTCAGTTTGCCGATGAACACTGGCAAATCAAACCCTGTACCGACGCAGCTCTGGCACTGGCTATGGGCAAAGTGATTTTAGATGCCGGACTCGAGGATAGTGAGTATCTGAAAGCGTACGCCAGTGGCTTTGAAGAGTACAAACAAGCCTGTCAGGAATGGACGCTTGAGCGAGCTGCTGCCTACTGTGGCTTAGACGCTGAGCGCATCAGGGAAGTTAGCCTGAAGTTTGCCAAAGAAACCAGTTTTATACGCATCGGCTACGGTATGAGCCGCAATGAAGGCGGTGGCAATGCGACCAAGGCCATCGTTTTGCTGCCAGCGCTAACTGGGGCGTGGCAACAAAAGGGTGGCGGCGCTATGCTCTCGACCAGTGGCGCATTTCCGCTAAATTTTGGGCGCTACAGCGGTTTAGATCTTAAAAAGCAAGTTCGGCGCATCAATATGAATCAGCTAGCAAGTGCTCTGGAACTTAAAGAAAACCCGGTTAAAGCACTGTTTGTTTTTAACTCAAATCCGGCGGCTGTTGCCCCAGACAGCAGCCGCATAAGACAGGGGTTAAAGCGAGACGATTTGTTTACCGTGGTGCTCGAGCACTTCCAGACTGATACCGCCGACTACGCCGACTACCTTTTACCGGCAACAACTTTCCTGGAGCACCCGGACCTTTATACCGCTTATGGACATTACTTTTTACAGTGGGCCGAGCCAGTTGTAAGCCCAGCCGGGGAGTGCAAAGCCAATAGCTGGGTGTTTCAGCAACTTGCCAAACGCTTAAAGCTAAAAAATAATGTTTTTGACTGGTCAGCCGAGGACATCGCAAAAGACCTGCTAAACTCAGATCATCCTTTTATGCAGGGTATTAGCTTTGAATCCTTGAAAAAGGATGGTTTTGTCAAATTAAATCTTCCCGAAGCGTTTAGGCCCTACAGTAAGGGAAGTAACTTTGATGATAGAAAAATTCGCTTTGCACCTGCGCCCAGGCAGCTCGAGTTTAAGGAAGAGCCAAACACCGAGTATCCCTTAAGACTCATTTCGCCTCCGGGCTCACACATTATCAATACCAGTATGGGCAATATAGACAGCTTGCTTAAAGCTGCAGGCGGCGAACCACAGGTTATCATTCACCCAAACGATGCTGCCAAATACGGCATAAAGGATGGGGAGCGCCACACCATAAGCAGCCAACAAGGGAGCATTTTACGCAAGATTTGGGTCAGTGATGCCACTAAGGAAGGAACTGCCACCGCGCTTGGTCAGTGGTGGCCCAAACTCAGCCCTGATGGCAAAAGCCTAAATGACCTGACCAGTGAGCGTTTAACCGACCTTGGCGAGGGCAGTACCTTTGGTAACATTGTGGTGCGAGTTAGCTAAGGCTGGGGCGTTTTTGTCCAACCTTGGTCGCCTGTTCAAAGGCATGGGCGAGTTGTAAAACCTCGAGGTCATGACCATAGCGCCCAACAATCTGTAAGCCGATGGGCAATCCCTCAGCAGTAAAGCCACCAGGCACACTTATCGCTGGATTACCGATGGTGCTTATGTAATAGCAGGACTTCATCCAGTCAATATAGGTCTCCATCTGCACGCCAGCAATTTCTTTAACATAGGGCTGCGTAACGTCAAAGGGTGGCACTTGCGTCACAGGTAAGATGAGATAGTCGTAGCTTTTCATAAATTCGGCAACCCGCACAAAAAGCCGGGTACGCGCTTCTTCAGCTTTGGCCAGATCAAGCGCTGTTAGTTTCAAACCTTCTTCAGCATTCCAGATGACAGTATCTTTAAGTTTGTCCCGCTGGGTTTTTAAGCGTTCATGGTGACTGGCTGCAAAAGAGTAAGCTCTATAGGTTTTAAAAACATAATCGGCTTCTGAAAAATCAGGTTGGGCGGCTTCAACAGTGCAGCCTAACTCAGTAAAGGTTTTGGCCAAGGGCTCGAGCGTTTCCGTAACCCGTTTATCAAAAGGCAAGCCTGCAAAGTCCAGTGCCCAGGCAATTCGCTTAGCTTTTAAATCAGTTTCTAAAGAACTTAAAAATTGCTTTGAGTCATCGCTTCGGCTGATTGGAACTCTGTCGTCATGTCCAGCAATCGCTGCTAAAAAAAGCGCACTATCTTCTACAGTACGCGCCATTGGCCCGACTACGCTAAAGGTATTCCAGCCTCTTGAGCTGGGGTAATCTGGCACCAGTCCGGGCGTGGTGCGAAACCCCACGACATTGCAAAAGGCAGCAGGGTTTCTTAGCGAACCACCCATATCACTGCCATCTGCCAAAGGCACCATACCCGTCGCCAACGCAACGGCTGAACCGCCACTGCTCCCCCCACAGGTTTTACTCAGGTGATAAGGATTTTTGGTTGCGCCAAAAACTTCATTAAAGGTTTGCGAGCCTGCGCCAAATTCAGGTGTATTGGTCTTGCCAACCGTTATAGCCCCCGCCGCTTTTATGCGCTCAATGATCAGATCATCTTGCTCGGGCACAAAGTCTTTAAACAGCGGAGAACCTTCTGTTGTTCTTATGCCTTTGGTATGGGCTAAATCTTTGTGAGCTACCGGCAAACCGTGGAGCAAACCAACAGAATCCTGTTTGGCTAGCTGCTCATCGGCTCGTTTGGCCTGCTCGAGCGCCTGTTCAGGAATAAAGGTCACAATGGCATTGACAGCTTCATTGACCTGCTCAATGCGAGCAATATGCGCCTGAATGACTTCCAGGCAAGAAATCTCTTTGGCTAAAAGGCGTTTTCGTAAGTCGCTGGCACTCGAGTAACAAAGCTCAGAAAAATCCATCTGAAAAGTTTAACACCCTTAAAGAAGTGGCGCATAAAAAGGCAAAGGGAAAAGTCAGACCTCCTGAAGCAAAGTGTCAAAAGCCTCGAGCTTAATATTTCCATGAGAAATAACCCCCTGTGCCCTTGCTTCTTTAAGCAAAATAAGTTGCGGCGTTTCATGCTTAACCGCCAGGTTTTGAGCCAGCTCATTGGAAATCTCTCTGGCCTGCTGCACAATCACCATATAGACCGGGTGGTTTTCGGCAGCTGCTTCTACTTCTTGTCTGGCAAAAAAACTTACCGGGCAGGAGGCGCTATGCTTATAAAGAAAAACGGCTTCTTTCCGGGAATGCTCGAGCATCGCACTAACATCTTCAGGGCTTTTAAGGCTTTGCATGAGGAGAATTATAGGGTTTATAGGGCACGGCTTTAGCAAGACTCATTACGGAGTCCAGGACCTATACAGAAGCATATAATGCATAAAACTTATCTTCAGGAGTAACTATGCCGCCTATTCCATCTATACCCCTAGAACTAGCCACGTATCCCGAAACAGAAATGCAGGCCAGAGCCTTAGCCTTTTTTGAACTGATGAAACGCCGCCACAGTACCCGCGACTTTGCCGACCAGGCAGTCCCTCTAGATGTCATCAAAACCTGCCTTGAAACGGCAGGCCGTGCTCCAAGCGGTGCCAATCAACAACCCTGGCATTTTGCAGTCGTGACCGATAAAACCATCAAACATAAAATCCGTCTGGCTGCCGAAGAGGAAGAACGCGCCTTTTACGCAGGGCGCGCCTCTGAGGAGTGGCTTGACGCCCTTGCACCGTTAGGTACAGATGCGGATAAATCCTTTATTGACAGGGCAGGTGCGCTGATTGTTATTTTTGCCCAGGCTTATGGTTTAGATGATGCGGGCAATAAGACCAAGCACTACTATGTGCAAGAATCCGTAGGCATAGCTACGGGTTTTTTGATTGCTGCACTGCACAATGCTGGCCTTGCCTGTCTTACCCACACGCCAAGCCCCATGAATTTCCTGGCTGAGATTTTAGGGCGACCCAAAAATGAACGGGCGTATATCAATCTGGTGGTGGGCTACCCCGCGCCAAATGCTCAGGTTCCCTTGCACGCCACAGAGAAAAAAAGGCTCGAGCAGTTTGTTAGTTTTTTTTAGACTTGACCTTGCCCCAAGGGCAGACCTCATACTTGAGTTGTGAACGAGCAAGTATCTCAAGACCTTATGACCACTGGCGTTTTTGCCCGTCGGAGCAGATTGTCGCATAAAGCTCTGCGCCTCTATGACGGTATGGGTTTACTGAATCCAGCCTATGTCGATGAGCAGACGGGTTACCGCTACTATCTGGAAAGCCAGCTAGAAAAAGCCAAACTGATTGGATTATTACGGCAGCTCGAGATGCCACTCAATCAGATTGCGCAGGTACTCGAGCTTGAAGCACAGGCTGCCATTCAGGCCATTGCCGCCTACTGGCAAAAGGTGGAAAGAGCTATGGAAGAAAAGCGCAAACTTGTTCACTACCTCGAGACCTATCTCGAGAGCAAAGGAGAAGCCATGTATGAAGTCTTGGAGCGTGAGGTTAACGAACAGAAAGTCTTAAGCATTCAAAAAGCCGTCTACGTTAAGGACCTTTCCCATTTTATTGGCGAATCAATGACTAGGCTTATGAATTACCTGAAAGCCTCTGGATTTGAACCCTCCGGCATTCCATTTGTCATCTACCATGGTCAGGTGAATAATGACTCGGATGGCCCGGTGGAAACTTGTGTACCCTTTGAAGGTAGCCTCGAGCCTCAAACCGACATGAGTATCAGGCTCGAGCCTGCCCATAAAGAGGCTTATACCCGTCTTAGCAAAGGCGAAATGGAATTTCCTGGACTCTTACAGGCCTATGACGCAGTTGCTCATCACCTGCAAAGCCAAGGCATAAAAGACTGCGGCTCACCCCGCGAGGTTTATTTTGCCGATTGGGATAGTGCTAAAGCTTCTGACCCTGTTTGTGATATTGCTTTCCCCTACTAACTAAGCCCAAACCCTAACTTAAACCGCTAAAGTCAGTTCGGGTGAGCTGACTTTTTGCCCTCTTGCCCAGTACCTAATTTCGGTCAGCCATGTTAGCCTAGCGCCATGAAAAAACTTGCCCTCCTGGGCGCAGGCAACGTAGGTGCTGCAACGGCACAAGTCCTCGCCAATCGCCCCGATATTCAGGTTGAAATAACGAAGGTATTAGTTAGAGATGTCAGCAAAGCAAGAGAGGGCATCTCGAGTAAGCAGCTCAGCGCCAACCCTGGTGAGGTTTTGGACTCGGCAGACATCATCGTAGAAGTCATGGGCGGTACTGGCCTGGCAGGTGATTTAACGCTCAAAGCCCTGCAAGCCGGTAAACCCGTCATCAGTGCCAATAAAGCTGTACTGGCTGAACGCTGGCAGGAGCTTAAGCCCTATGCCGAGCAGGGACTTTTGCACTATGAAAGTTCGGTCATGGCAGGTACACCCGCCGTTGGGCCTTTGAGCAGTGTTTTACGAGGCTCGAGCCCCCTCGAGCTTCATGCCATCTTAAATGGCACCTGTAACTATATTTTGACCGAGCTGGAAAAAGGGGTTAGTTACCAAAACGCCCTGGCTGAAGCCCAGCGACTTGGCTACGCCGAAGCTGACCCCACGCTGGATGTCGGTGGCTTTGACGCTGCCCATAAACTCACCGTTCTGGCCAGGCTGGTATTTGACCCCAGTATTGAGTGGGAAACCGTGAAAGCCAGTACCAAAGGTATAGATAAGCTTACCCCCACAGTTATGACTGAGGCAAAAGAGCGCGGTGGCAAAATTCGCTTGCTGGCGTCAGTCTATCCTGAAGGGGGCACGTGGCAGGTCAAAGTGCGCCCGGTCTTTTTACCCTTGGACCACCTCATGGCCTCGGCTGCCAGCAACAAAAATGCCCTTTACTTTAAGGGAGATGCCATTGGCGAAGTCTTTATTACGGGTGCAGGGGCAGGCGGCATGGCGACAGCCAGCGGCGTTGTGGCAGATTTACTGGATGTACTGGCAAATCGCCCTGGCCCAGCGCTTCTAAAACAGCCAGCTCCTGTACCCAGCATTCAGATTGAGGCACTAGAAGAAATTTAGAGCTCATGAAAGTGACTCGAGCCAGTCAACAATTTCGTGATAGTAGCCAGACAGCCTTTCCCCTTGCTGACCTCGAGACTGCTCTAAAAATAGATCAATTTGATTTTGCTATGGAAGTCTCGGGGGAGGCTGGCACGCATCGGTTAAGAAAAGTTTCTCTCTGATAAGGCTTTAACAAAGACAATATTCACACTTATCACCTCTTGCGGTTTAGTATTTATAAAGCATGGCTCTTCTTGATGGCAAGTACGAAATCACCAACCAAAAAAGTTTGGGGGGAAAACAAAGCCAGTTTGATGCCATCGCCCCTGACGGACAACCTCTACGCATTGTTCTGTTTGACTTAAATAGCTCCGAAGAAGAGTATAAATTTGAGCGTTATCGCCGCGTTTTAAGGGCTTTAAAAAAACAGGGTCTAGCCGCACTCTACGAAATCGTCTCGCGGCCTGGCCTTCATTACGTTGCCTGGTACACCAGTAAGCACGGCAAAGAGCTAAGGCTTAACGAAGATGTCAGAGAAATCTTACAGGAAAACGAGTTTCAGTTTCATAAGGCGCAGTGTGCTAAAAACGCCCAGGGGCAAGTACAGGTTTATGACTTAAGCTTTGAACCTAGCGAGCAGGAGCTTAGGCTCGAGCCTAAAGCCGAAACCGAACCAGTCAAACCCAAACCAGCAAAACGCAGCCTTCCCCCCTGGCTTCTTTCCTGGGGCTTTACTCTGGTCTTTAGTGCGCTTGCCCTGCTTTTCTTTTTGCTGCAATTTTCCAGGACCATGAACACTCGGTCAGTAGAAGTACCTGACTTACTTGGGAAAAATGTCAATGAGGCCGTGTCTCTACTTCAGGCGCTTCATTTACAGGTCAACCCTGTTCCTGTGTCGTCACCAGAAACCCCAGGCGTCATTCTTGGGCTTTCTCCTGAAGCAGGAACGTTTTTACGTCCTTACTACGGCACGGTTGAACTGAGTTATGCGCTGCCTGCTGAGCAGTTTGCCCAGCGTGAGGTGCCTCAGCTTCGTGGACAGGTGTACTCAGGTGAAACCCAGGCTTTACTCGAGCGCGCCCGCTTGCGCCTTGGCAATGTTGCCTTTATGCACTCAAATCACCCGAGAGGCGACATTATTGCGCAATCCGTAGAGGCTGGCAGCAAGTTAGAAGAAAATAGCAAGGTTGATATCCTGGTGAGTCAGGGACCCGCACCTCAACTGACGCTCCTTCCTGATCTAACGGGGTTCAATTTAGAAGATGCCCTAAAAATTATCGAGTTAGCCGGACTAACACCCCCCGATATTGTTTACCAGGCGTCCAGTCGCTATGCCAATGATAGCGTCATAGCGCAGAGCATTCCTCCTTATGTCGAAATACCTCTGGGAACTTTTGAAAATACTCTGAGATTAACGGTTGCCCGCGGTATGACTGTCACCAGTGAAGGCGCCCCTTCGCTGATTGGCTACAGTTTGGATGAGGCCAAAAGCATTGCGCCAAACTATACCTTCTCAGTTAAAGAAATCGACAGTGCTAATTTGCCACCCGGCATCGTCAGTCAAACCCCGGCTCCGAACAGTGAAATAAGCTCAGCCAGCATCGCAGTACTGGTCAATATTTATACGCCTCCTCAAGCCATCCCGGTACCGCAAGTGAGTAGTTCCGTCAAACCTGCCGAACTGCGCACCGTTAACTACCGGTTTTTTATTGAGCAGGGCATTCCCTCGAGCCAGGCTGAGGTCTACGCTGAAACCCTTGATGGTGACCGCAAGCTGATTGCCGGAAAGCGGGTTCAGGGTGGCGACAGCGTCGAGGGTAGCTGGAAAACCACGAGTTTAGGAACCATCACTTTTAGACTCGAGCTAAATGGTAGTGACTACGGCATCTTAAAAGTTCCCTAAACCAAACCCCTTTTCACTTTCTACTTTTTATCTTAGTGTTCGCTATATCACTTTTAGACCCACTGTTTCCCTCCTTACGGTTAGCACCCGTAGCTGAGGTATAGTAGCGTTTGGCTTTAAACAATCCTAAGAACAAAGAAAAGGATTTTATACAGTCGGAGTGACGGAAAATTACTTATTTAGGGAATTGTCGGTCTTGGCAGCAATCGAAATCAATCTAATGGCTCAATAGGTACTGTTTTTTCTTGATTCAAACCTGGCTCGAGGCACTGGCTTTAGCAAGGTTTAGCACGCCTACACAGTTTTATACTCTCTCAATTGCACCTATCTCAGTCTAGGAGGCCATGTGCAAGCAACCATAAGAGATCTGTTTGTCTACATCAGACGCTATCCCAGAGCCTATATTATTGGCGCGCTCTGCTTGATCGCTTCAGCCTATTTAAATACCTTAATCCCGGTCGTTATTGGGCATGCCATTGACAGTTTTAAAGATGGCAGTATGTCTATGACCGGAGTCTGGCGCTACATTCTGGGCATCTTTGCTGCCAGTACAGCCTCTGCTCTTAGCATGGTCGTTGTCAGGCGACAAGTGCTCAATGCCAGCTGGGAAATCCAGTTTGATATTCGCCGCACTATTTTTGAGCACTTCACCAAGCTTGACGCTGAATTTTACGACAATCACCGGGTTGGTGACCTCATCGCCCGTTTGACGGCTGACCTGAACGCCGTACGCATGTTTGCTGGTGTTGGCATTTATCAGGGTATCAATGTCTCGCTCATGCTTATTTTCACCCTTTACCGCATGTTCCAGCTCAACCTGAACCTTACGCTGCTCACGTTGCTGGTCGTACCACTCATTACCTTAAGCTTCTTTTTGCTTCTGCGCGTGGTGCATAGGCGCTACCAGAAAGTACAGGAACAGTTCAGCGATGTCTCAGCCATGGCTCAGGAAAATTTCAGCGGCATTAGAGTGGTCAAGGGATTTGGTATAGAAGATCGTGAACTGAGTATTTTTGGTAGATTAAATGACGAATTTATCCGGCGCAATCTGTCTTTAACCAAGGTTGATGGCCCCCTCTTTCCCCTTATGGAGTTGCTCTTTGGCTTGACCATGGCGGTCCTGGTTTTGCTTGGCGGGCGCACTGTCCTTGGTGCCGGTAGCGGTCTCAGCATCGGTGAATTTTCTGCTTTTATCTTCCTCTTTGAGGGCATTCAGTGGCCTATGATTGGCCTTGGCTGGATTGCCAGCATTGTGCAGCGTGGACATACATCCTGGGAGCGTTTAAAGAGCATTTTAGATACCAAGCCTACGATCAAAGATGACGAGAATACTGACTACAGTCTCAAAAGCATCAAAGGCGAAATTGAGTTTAAAAATGTCAGCCTGAATTTTGGCGAGATGAAAGCACTTGATAACGTTAGTTTCCGCATTCCTCAAGGGAAGACGATGGGGATAACCGGGCGAACAGGCAGCGGCAAAACACTGATTGTCAATATGATTACCCGGGTGCTCGAGCCTAGCAGTGGACAAATTCTGATTGATGGTATTGATATTAGGCGCTACCCCGTCGAGGTTTTAAGACGTTTTATTGGCATTGTGCCACAAGAGCCTTATCTCTTTTCTGACAATATCGCCGATAATATTGCTTACGGTTTACCTGAAGACAGCTCAGAAGCAAGGTTTGCACGCATCAGAGAAGTTGCCCAACTGGTACAGCTAGACGAAGATGTCATGGACTTCCCAGAACAGTACAAAACTCAGTTAGGCGAACGCGGTGTCACTCTTTCGGGTGGTCAGCGTCAGCGCACTGCCATGGCCAGAGCCATTATTCGTGACCCGAATATTCTTATTCTGGATGATTCTTTGAGTGCTGTAGATACCCAGACCGAAGCGCGAATTTTACAGGGTTTAAAAGATGTCGCCAGAGGTAGGACCACCCTGATTGTCGCTCACCGCGTCAGTGCTTTTCAGCACGCCGGCGAAATCATGGTGCTGGAAGAAGGAAAAATCGTAGAGCAAGGTAGTCATGATGAACTCATCGCTCAGGGTGGCTGGTACGCCGATATTGATAGGCGCCAGCAGCTAGAAAGCGATCTTGAAGAAACGGAAGTGAACTGATGGCAGACAACTTTAACCGCGGTCTGACTGATATGTCTGACCCAAATTACTCCGTTGAAGCAGCCAAAGCAAGCTACCGCAACAAGCGCAAGGAACATGTCAAACGTCTGCGCAAACAAGGCGAATTTGACGAAGATGGTGAAGCCTTTCAAAAAGCCTTTGACTGGGAAATCACCCGCAGATTACTGGCTTATTTGTTGCCTTATAAGGTTCAACTTATTTCGGCACTGGTTTTACTGGTTGGCTACAGCATTATCGTGCCTATATTTCCAAATCTTATTAGGCAGGCA
This sequence comes from Trueperaceae bacterium, assembly GCA_020431825.1. Taxonomy (GTDB): domain Bacteria; phylum Deinococcota; class Deinococci; order Deinococcales; family Trueperaceae; genus JAHEBB01. The sequence continues at coordinate 16,886 of JAGQHN010000031.1, forward strand.
GTCGATAACCACTTACTGGTCGGTTTTGATGGTAGTGGGACTTATATTTTGAATGATGCCGAAAGGACTACTCATGTTAGCGGTCTTTTCAACATCGTGCTTATTTATATTGCGTTACGACTGCTCAATTTTGGGCTACGCTTTGGCTATACCTATCTCATTGCCTGGTTAGGTCAGCACATTGTCTACGACATTCGTAAAGAGATGTTCGCCAAAATTCAGCGCTTACACCTGGGATTTTTTGATCGTACCCCGGTTGGTCGTCTGATTACCCGCATCACGGGGGATGTTGAAGCCATTCAGCAGATGATGCAAGACGGCATTGTTGGTCTGATTGCTGATCTGGGTCTGGTTATTGGCCTGACTGTTTATATGTTCTGGATTAACTGGCAACTGGCTATTGTGACCCTTGTCGTCATGCCCATTCTCTTCTGGACGCTTAATTACTTGAGAAGTCGCATACGCGATGCTTACAGGGCAGTCAGACTGCGCACCAGCATATCTACTGCCTATCTGGCGGAAAACCTGAGTGGTATGAAGACCATTCAACTGTTTAACCGCGAAGATCGCAACCAGCGGAATTTTGACAGACGCAATCTGGATTTGCTCGAGGCCAATATTGAACAAATGCGCTGGTTTAGCCTGTTCTGGCCTGCCGTTCAGATTAGCAGCGCCATTGCTACCGGGCTTATCCTGTACTTTAGTGCTTATCAGATCGTTGGCCCAGGTTTAAGCGACACGATTACCATTGGTACGCTCATCGCCTTTATACAGTACAGCGGTATGTTCTTTAGACCGCTGCAAGATTTGAGCGACAAATACAACATTCTGCAGGCTGCCATGGCTTCAGGTGAGCGCATCTTTAGCCTGCTCGATACCCCTGAACAGATCGTTAACCGTCCTGACCCGGAAAGTTTTGCCAGCAAATTCAGAGGCGAAGTGCAGTTTGCAAATGTCTCTTTTGCCTATCAAAATGAAGACTGGGTTTTGCGTGACTTAAATTTCACTATACAGCCGGGTGAAAGCGTTGCCTTTGTTGGTCATACTGGGGCAGGTAAAACCACCATCATCAGTTTGGTCAGCCGCTTTTACGATGTGCAAAAAGGCAGCATTAAGATTGATGGTAAGGACGTGCGCGACTATGATCAGGTTGACTTACGCCGCCATGTTGGCATCGTGCTGCAAGATCCGTTCCTTTTTAGTGGCACCATAAGAAGTAACATTACGCTGAATGATGACAGCATACCGATGGAGCAAGTTATAGAGGCAGCCAAATTTGTCAATGCGCATCAGTTCATTGAAAAGCTCCCGCAGGGCTATAACACCCCTGTACGTGAGCGCGGCGCAGGTTTCTCAACGGGTCAAAAACAGCTTCTGGCCTTTGCCAGAGCACTGGTACAAAATCCTGACATCTTACTCGTCTTAGATGAGGCAACCGCCAATGTAGACACTGAAACTGAAGAACTCATTCAGGATGCTCTGCAAAAACTCATGCAGGGTCGCACCTCAATCATCATTGCCCACAGGCTAAGCACCATTCAGGATGTTGACCGGATTATGGTTTTACGCAAGGGTAAACTGATTGAACAGGGGAATCATTTTGAACTGCTAGAGCAAGATGGCTACTACCGCAAGCTTTATGAGTTGCAGTATCAGGAAAGAGCTTCATAATCTTTCTTCAACAGCTTTAAGTAAACGGCGACAAAGTTCCAATAAATCATTATTAGATGAAAATTCTTGAGAGATCTCGTGAGCAGCTTGTTGGACTGTCCTATTTGAAAAATCAGGTTTACTGGAATCATGCGCAAAATAAAGTAGTTTCATTAAATATTCGACTTGTTCTGTGTCAAATCCGTATGCCTCAAAAATCTTTCTAGCTTTTGGAAGTACGGCTAAAATACTTTTAGGATCATTCTCATATCTTCCTATAGATTGTTGACTTGTATCGCCCCCATAATTGTTAGCTATTTGTCCTTGGCTTAAACCCAATTTCTTTCTCTGCTCTTTCAATAACCGTTTAATTTCCAAAAATGCTTCTTCATGACTCATAATTCCACTCTCCTTTTTACTAATTATAATTGTATTTACTAATTATATGATTGTCAATACCTAAGAAGCTCTTTATTGCTTTTCTTAAATTCAATTCAAAGCTATTTTATGGAATCTATAAATCCCTCGAGTACATCTACCCTCTTTAAACCAAGATCAAATCTGCGGCTTTCAACCCAAAGCTCGAGCCTGTATTGCCCTTCAAACTGAGCCAAGGTTCTGGCAATCCCCATAAAGCCATCTGTACCCAAACAAATTTCCTGACTCGAGCCTGCCCTTAGAAACAGCGTTTCATAGCTAAAGGTAGGAAACCAGGCAAGTTGTAAATCATCGTCTGGCAAATCGGTATCTGTTCTGTCTTTTGCTGCGTAGAGGTAAAGATGAAAATGCGTGTTGATTTTGCCGGTATTTTTGGCCGTTACGCAGATATGCAAATCTTGCCCGGTAAATCCGGGAAGAATATTTAGGGTGTTTAGCTCGAGCTCCCCTAGACCGGCTACAGCAACACTGCCAGGGTCAGGCGTAAAATGAATAGCCACCGAATTTTCCCCGTACTGATCTACCAGTGAGTAAAAAAGGTGGGCCGTTCTCGTGCAGTAGCTTAAATCAGCAGGGTCAGGAAAATGCTCAGTGCAGGCAGCTAGCATGGTTGTCAAAAAGGTCTGATCACAACTGGCCTGGGTAGCCTCTCCCCCAAGTTGATAACAAATATCATGCGCATCACAGGCAGGCAAAAACAGATCATTTGACAGGGGAAAAGGGCCGTTGGGCAAAAAATCGCTGAGAAAGCCCAGCGACTGAGGGCCACAACCATTCGTTTGTGCCAAACAAAAAGGGTAGCTAAGAGCAAGAAAACTCAAGACAAAAATCAAGGCTCGCCAACCGTCTCGCATAGCTACCCATAGTACGCTTTTACGCTTGCTCATAAAAGCTGAGGTGCGCAGAGGGCAAGAACTTGGCTTAAAATAGCTGCTATGAGCTCTCCCAAATGGTGGCAGACCGCCGTCTTTTATCAGATTTACCCGCGCAGCTTTGCCGATGGCAATGGCGATGGTATTGGTGACTTTGCGGGCATGACCCGTAAACTTGATTATTTGCAAGACCTGGGCATAGATGCCATCTGGCTTTCACCCCATTTCCCCTCACCCTTTTTAGATTGTGGCTATGACATTTCAGATTATACGGCGGTTGCGCCTGAGTACGGCACACTCGAGGACTTCAAAACCTTTTTAGAGGATGCACATAGTCGCCATATAAAAGTCGTCCTTGATCTCGTGCTAAACCACAGTTCTGACCAGCATGACTGGTTTAAGGCATCACGCTCGAGCCGTGACAACCCCAAACGTGAATGGTATGTCTGGCGTGAAGGTCGTAACGGTGGCCCACCCAATAACTGGGCATCCATTTTTGGCGGCTCTGCCTGGACCTATGATGAGCAAACTGGGCAGTATTATTATCATGCTTTTTTAAAAGAGCAACCCGATCTGAACTGGCGCAACCCAGAGGTCAAAGCTGCCATGTGGGACGCCGTTCGTTTCTGGCTGGACATGGGTGTGGACGGCTTCCGTTTGGATGCGCTGGCAACCATCTATGAGCACCCTGATTTACCTGATCAGACCTCAGGCTACGCTGCCGAAGAAATCTTGGACGCCAATGCCTTTCATAAGGATGAATACCTGAAATTGCTCGAGTTTCAGGTCAGACAGCCCGGCCTGCACGAACTCATGCAGGAGTTGCGCAGTCTGGTTGATGAATACTCTGGAGACCGCGTACTGATTGGCGAAGATGAAGATGTCGCCTTTTATGGCACAGGCAATAATGAACTTCACTTGCTGTTTAACTTTCCGCTGGTCAATGTCCCCAAATTGACTGTCCAGCATATTCGCGCAAATCAGGCTCAGCGTTTGACGGCCTTACCACCCGAAGCCTGGCCCTGCAACACGCTGGGCCATCATGATATTTCTCGTCTCTGGACACACTTTGGTGACGGGAGTAATGATGCAGCTCTGGCAAAACTCCACCTCGCCTTGCTGCTTACCCTAAAGGGCACACCCTTCATTTTTAATGGGGATGAAATCGGCATGACCGACCTCGAGCTCAGCAAACTGAGCGAAGTGAAAGATTCTGCGGTGCTCAATCAGTACTATCTACTCACCGAAAAACTGAGCATAACGCCTGCAAAAGCACTCGAGACCGTACTGGCAACCACCAGAGACCGCTGCCGTAGTCCTCTCCAGTGGGAAAACAGCGCCAATGGCGGCTTTTGCCCAGCCGACGTTTCTCCCTGGTTACCTGTCAATAAAAATTACGCTACAGGCGTCAATGTTGCCACTCAGCAAGAAGACCCCGACTCGCACCTGAACTTTTGTAAGCGCCTGCTAAGCCTACGAAAAACCAATGAAGCATTGAGAACGGGTGACTACCAGGCACTTCATAATGACAGTAAAACTTATCTGGCTTTTCTCCGACACGATAAACAAGCTGGGCAAAGCTGTTTGGTCATGCTTAATTTTTCAGACGAAACACAAAGACTTAGCCTTGATCTTGGGGCGAATTCTCCCAACATCCTTATGTCCAGTACCAACCGTAAGGAGGAAAGTCTGAGTTTTGAAACCCTCGAGCTTGCTCCTTTTGAAATTTTAATTGCCCAGCTTTACCCCCTGCGTTAAACCATGCAAACGCAAACCGGGCTACCGATCTCGAGCTTTTCTCCGGTAGGCTCGAGTTTGCCTGTCTCACCATTCAGGTTATAGCTATAAAGATCATGGCTGTGCTGATTAGAGGTAATCAGCATTTTTGCGTCATGTGTCAGAGCAAAGTCGCGGGGGAAATTGCCAATCGTTGACGCGTACTGTACAGGAGTAAGGGTTTCAGCTTCTTCATCAAACTCGAGGACGGCAATGCTGTCATGACCACGGTTTGAAGCGTAAACAAACTTTCCATTTGGATGAATCCGAATGGCAGCGCAGTAGCTTTCGCCAGTAAAATCATGGGGCAAAGTTGAGATGCTTGTCAGCAAACTTAGCGCTCCCTGCTGATGCCGCAGAAGACTAACCGTGGAATCAAGCTCATTTACTACGAAAAGGTACTTGCCATCGGGCGAAAACACCATATGTCTGGGGCCAGCTCCGGCAGCTAATTTGGTGCTCGAGTCCTCCCTGAGTTTACCCTCAGCAAGACCGTAACCTTTAACTTCATCGGTACCTAAATCGGCGACCCATAACTTAGCTTCCGGGCCAAAGACCGTTGAGTGGGCATGTGGGCCTTCTTGCCGGGCAGCATTCACACTTTTCCCTGCATGCTGCACATTATCCTTGAGTTCAGAAAGCGAACCATCGGCCTCTATGCCATACATCACGACATTGCCCGAGCTGTAATTGGCTACTGTCAGATACTCACCTGATGGGTCAAGGGCCAGATGACAGGGCGACGACCCCGGTACTTTTTGAGTATTTATAAGACGCAGTTTGTAGTCATCGGTGTAGCTTAAAGCGGATACTGCTGCACTATCTGTGCCTGCCTCATGCACAGCGTAAAGCCGCTTGTTCGGTCTATCTAAAATGACATAGGAGGGGTTAGGAATGGCTTTAAAGATTTCAAGAATACGCATGCTGCCATCAGGCTCTAAACTACAGCTATATATCCCTTCTCCCTTACCTGGACTTACTGTATAGGTCCCGACAAAAAAGATATCTAATTCTGACTTTGGAAATTCTTCAAACATTAAAAAACCTCTTTATTCCATTCTTCTCGCGCTCCGCTCGCATTTAATCATGCGAGTTAATCGCATGATTAAACGGAATCGGTTTACCATTACATCACTCCATACTTTGCAAAAGCTTCTACAGTGCTCATGCCTGCCCTTATGGCATCACGCACCCTGTTTTCACCACTCACTTTTTCAATCGCTCTACGAATCGCTTCTTCTTCGGCAACCTTAGGAATAACCAGTACCCCATCAATATCGGCAAAAATAATGTCACCAACATTGACTTTGACCTGCCCAAACTGGATGGGCACGCGGAAATCTAAAACCTTACCCCTCGGCCCCTGATCCTGCGCATAGCGACCTAGGGAGAAAACCGGAAAGCTCAGTTCCAAAATCTCCGGGGTATCTCTGGAATAGCCGTCTAAAACAGCACCTGCAGCCCCCAGATGTTTGGCCCTCGTTGACATCAGTCCGCCCCAAAGCGCGTAATCTGGCGAAGAACCGCTGCAAATATAAACTTCGTCTTGTTTCAGGTCATCAAGAGCCTCGAGCATCATTCCAAAGGATTTGTTCAGGAGAGGATTCTGGCCACCAACCGCTTCTCCTAAAACATCTGCCTCGAGTACAGGCATGGCCCGGCCTACAATCGTCATATCATCGCGCAATGGTTTTAGATAGGGCGGTAGAAACTGCTGCAAAAAGCCCATTTTGTCAAGGACATCACCTATAACTGCCGTGAACAAATCACGGCGCATAAGCGTAAAAAGCTCGCTGTCATCTGCCCAGGGTCTGGCCATCAGGCTTCCTTAAAGCGCAACTGAGACTTAACCGCTGCTAACTGCTCAGGGTCCAGCTCGATATAATCTGAGTTTTCCCGACTGGTATTGGTCAGTTCAAAAATGATCACATGCGCATCTTTGGACGTAATGATGTGATGCCAGCCGTAAGCCGCAATGTTGTAAGCCACGTTTAGCTTCATCGGCACCACATGCGCCTTTTCCAGCTTGTCAGCCCCTTCAAAAAGAATGAGGTCTGCTTCACCCGCCGTCAAAATAAACACTTCATTGGTTTCACGGTGCCGCTCTACCTGATGCAAATGTTTTACATCAAAGGCGTCACAGTAACGCAGCATGGCCACGCGCCAGCCGTGAAAATCTAAAACAGGTTTGTAGCCTTCACCAAAAAATTCGCCAAGCTCGAGTAAGCTCTCAGGAATCACTTTTGCCTCCTTGTTGTGTCATTAATTCTATCTCATAATCCCAGCCTCCGTTTTTTTAAAGATGCCACATTCGTTTTACGCTAGAGATTTCAAGCCCCCAAAGTTATGGGCTAAGCAAATTAAAAAGGTTTGCTATCCGGTAAAATGTACCAGCGATAACGCTCAAGCATCGAAAACTCGATATTTAACATAAGCTAGTCCATGGTGAATTTGCAGGATGCTGAGTTCATTTGTCCGTACTCGTTCAACAGTCTTGAACCGATGGTACATTGAACATGATGTATCTGAATTTCATCAACGATTTTGCCTATACCCAGCTTTCATAGTCATTACCTGTGGTTCAGGACTGTTTACTCGGGTTGGTTTGCAGGATTGCAAACCAACCATGGAGCTACTTAGGAGCTTAGAAAACGCTAAAATCTAAGCCATAAAAAAATTACAACCTAGAAATCGTGAAAATTATCACTAAATATGCCAGTTAGACTAGGCAGACCCAAACGTAAATGTTAGTTTGGTTTATGAAACCAACCATACTTGCCATTGCCAGCGAGTTAAAAGGATTGCCCTACCTGGTGGAGTGTCACCGTCAGGGCTTTCATGTTCTGCTTGTTATGAATGAGCGTTTGAAAGATGAACTCTGGCCCTGGGAATGCATAGATGAGCATTTCCTGATGCCAGAAGTAAGAAGGCAGCCAGACATGACTTATGCAGTTAGCTATCTGGCAAGAGACCGGCATATCGAGCGCATTGTTGCTCTTGATGATTATGATGTTGAAATGGCCGCAGCGCTCAGAGAACACTTGCGGCTTCCAGGGATGGGGGACAGTGCCGCAAGACTGTTTCGTGATAAGTTAGCCAACCGCACCACTATTAACCAACAGGGGATAAGGGAACCGGGCTTTACGGGCATTTTTAATTTTGACGACCTGCGCGAGTTTATGCATACCTACAAGGCTCCATGGGTGTTAAAACCGAGAATGTTAGCTGGGTCTGAGGGCATCAGTAAACTCGAAGAAAGTGAAAGCCTGTGGCGCAAACTTGATGAATTGGGGGATCAAAAAAGTTTCTATTTACTCGAGCAATTCATTCCTGGGGATGTTTACCATGTCGATGCGCTGGTTTGGCAGGGTGAAGTGGTATTTTCTCTGGTAAGCAAGTACGGTGTGCCGCCTATGGCTGCGCTGCAAGGCAGGGGCGTGTTTAGCACTCGAGTGCTTCCCAGAGACCATGAAGATGCGCTGGCACTACAAAGCCTGAATAAACAGGTTGTCAAAGCGCTTGGGCGTCAGTACGGGCCAACCCACACCGAATTTATAAAAGCGCATCATGATGGTCAGTTTTATTTTCTGGAAACTGCGGCTCGAGTCGGCGGGGGCAATATTGAGAAGCTTATAGAAGCTGCAACAGGTCTGGTAATCTGGCAGGAAGCCGCACGTATCGATCTGGCCGAGCTTAAGGCTGAGAACTATAAACCACCAAAAGTCAAAAAGGGATACGCAGGCCTTATTGCTGCACCATCTAAAATCCCGTTTGCCGATACCTCGAGCCTTGACTATTCTGAGATATTCTTTCGTCCTAGGTCGCAAGAATTTGTTAGCCTGATTCTCAAAACCAAAAGTTTCAAGGCTACTGAGGCCCTGCTTGCCGAGATTGCCCAGCGCTTTCAAGAAGACTTTATGCCGTAAGGATGTAGTGGCTACACCAGCTGCCGGTCTAGCCATCCTGCATGGAACATGCTTTAATCAGACCATGAGTACACTAAATCCAAAACGAACCGTAGAAGAGCTAAAAGAGTTACGCCGTTTGACTGCCGATGACAATGGTGCTCAGCGCGTTGCCTGGACTGACACCTGGCTCGAGGCCAGAGCATGGCTGCGGGAAAAGCTTGACGCTCTGGGGCTTGAGACTCATAAGGACGAAGCAGGAAATGTCTGGTCAACGCTTAAAGGAAAATCTGAAAAGTCACTCCTCATTGGGGGACACATGGACAGTGTGCCCAATGGCGGCTGGCTTGACGGCTGTCTAAATGTCTTAGCAGGGCTCGAGGTCATCCGGCGAATAAAAGATCAGTATGGAACCCCGCCTGTAACCGTTCAACTGGTGGATTGGGCCGATGAAGAAGGTGCCCGTTTTGGTCGTAGCCTATTTGGTTCGTCCTCCTGCGCTGGAACCATGAACCCTGATGAGGAGCGCAACCGGACCGATAAAGACGGCATCCATTTCGAAGATGCCCTGAAGCGCTGCGGGGTAGATATTGATAAAGCCCATCTTGCCAATAAGAACCTGAAGAATGTTGCAGCTCACCTCGAGCTTCATGTTGAACAAGGCCCCGTCTTGCTCGATCTCGATCTACCCCTGGGTACAGTTTTAGGAACGTATGGTGTTGAGCGGCACGCTATGACGTTTTACGGTCAGGCTGCTCACTCAGGGTCTACGCCTATGAATCGCCGGAAAGATGCTTTTCTGGCAGCTGCCAAAATGTCGCCAGAAATTTACCAAATTACCGATAGACATGGCGGGGTTTGCACGATTGGCAGTGTGACAACCAAACCAGGTATCGTCACCTCGGTTGTCGAAGAATGTCGTATCACTCTTGATCAGCGCATTCTTGATGCAGATAAGCTTGCTACCATGCTGCAAGAGGCCAAAGATGCCAGCGAGCGTTTTGCTCAAGAGGGCAATGTAAGCGTGAAATGGGAACATCTCTGGAGTATTGCGCCCGAGCATTTTCACCCTGATTTGCTTCAGTTTTGCGATGAGGCTATTCAGGAAACCTGTGGTTACACCAAACGATTACCCAGTGGTCCTCTTCATGACGCAGCCGAAGTTTCAAAAGCAGGCATTCCAACCGTGATGATGTTCACCCAAAGCCTGCACGGTATATCGCATAACAAGATCGAAGATACTAAAGAAGAGCATATTGAAATGAGCGTAACGGCTCTGGACAAACTGGCTGAAAAAACCATGGACTGGATTTTGAAGCAAGCCTAACTATCAGGCAAAATGCTATTTGGCTCAAGTTAAAAAGAGGTGGAGATGACTGATAAAACGCTTACGGAGCAACTAGCACTCTGGGCAGATCGATTGCGCGATCATTCTGCTTTAGGTTTACGCTTTGCCAGTAACATTTATGACAAGCAACACTACCGGGCGATTCAGGATATTGCTATGGAGATGCTGGCCCTGCTTAGTGGGGAAAAGCTCGAGCAAATTGAGCCGCTAAGACTACCTCATTTTTCACGTTCGTCACCTTTAATTGGCGGAGATGCTGCCGTTATTGACGACAAAGGACGGATATTACTAATTCAACGTTCTGATAATGCTATGTGGTGTATGCCTGGAGGTATGCTTGAAGTAGGGGAGTTGCCTGCTGAAGGGGTTATGCGTGAAACCCTCGAGGAAACAGGGGTTCATTGTAAGGTAAAGTCTCTGATTGGTGTCTTTGATTCACGAATGACTGGTGTAAAGATGCCTTTTCACCTTTATTCGTTTTCGTTTCTTTGTGAGCCCAAAAAAGATAAACCCACGCAAGTTGCAACCTTTGCGCATGAGACCCTTGATCTAGGTTGGTTTGCTGAGAGCGACTTACCTGACCCAATTGATCCACGACACAAAGGACGGATTCCTAAAGCTTTTCAGATGTGGCGTCATAGCGGTGAGGCTTTTTTTGATATACCAGCTAATGATACATAGCCAACGATTCCCAGGTTTTTAGGCGGAGTTGTGGGGTTGATTTACACTACTTTTAGCTTTCTCTTAAGTTGCTGAGACATCCTTAAGCAGTGATAAATCAAAGTCGAAACCCAATTTCTTGAAAATTGACAGTCAGGAACTAACTGGAAACCCAAATTCGGCTTTTATGACGTGGCTTGATAGTGGAAGCGGTGAAACCCAAATGCTTGCTCTTTGCCCGTTGGGGTAACATGCACTTCCTGCGCTTGTTCCAAAAGTTTAAAAGATTCACCTAACTCGTTTTTAAGCTTAGTCGCATCATATTGCACAATGGGTAAGCCACTGCATTTTTCTGGGCCATTCAGGGCAAAAGTGGCGATGATGACCTGCGCACCGGGGTTAAGAGTTCGCAAAAGGGTTTCCACATAGCGTTTGCGGTCATGCTCATCTGTCAGGAAATGAAACACTGCTCTGTCATGCCAGAGGTCGAACTGACTTGGGCTTACAAAATCAGTGACATCTGCCTCGAACCAACTAATGGTTGTGGCTGAGTCTCCCAACCTTTGCTTTGCGTGCTCGAGTGCTCTTCTTGAAATGTCTAAAATGGCTAGATTTCTATATCCACGTTCATACAGGTGGTCTACCAGTAAGGAAGCGCCACCACCAACATCAATGATGGCAGCGTCTTTTTTTAGCTTTGCGTTTTCAATGAGCTTTAGCGACAGGCTTGGGGTTTTCTGATACCAGCTTAGCTCTAAGGGCGATTTGTTTTCGTAGACCTTTTCCCAATGGTCTTTGCGGTTGTTCACTTTCAGTTTGAATCTTCTGATGCCAGTTTGATACAAAGTGCCACAATTTCCATAGCTTGCTTCACTTCGCTTACAGGTGGATAGGTGGGTGCAAGTCGAATATTGCTGTTATGAGGGTCGTTGCCATCTGGATAGGTTGCACCTGCAGGCGTTAAGCTGACCCCAGCTTCTTTGGCGAGCTGAACAACTTTATCTGCAATCGGTTTTTGCGTGTCCAGACTTATAAAGTAACCACCTTTAGGGTTTGACCAGGTAGCGAGTCCAGTACCAGAAAGTTCTTTTTCTAGGGTTTCCAAAACAGCCTCAAATTTGGGTGCAATGATCGCCGCATGGTCTTTCATCAGACCCTCGAGCCCACCAGAGTAAGACTTCAGGAAGCGCACATGTCTGAGTTGCTCGAGTTTATTTGGCCCAATGGTTTGTGCCCCAAGAAATTGCCCAAAGCGTTTCAAATTAGCTTCGCTGCTTGCCAGATAGCCAAGACCCGCACCCGCCAGGGTGATTTTTGATGTGCTGGCAAAAACAAAGGCCCGGTCGGGATTTCCAGCGGTCTGACAGGCTTTTAAAATATTGGCGGGTTTATGGTGGGGTTCAAACAGATGATGCACTCGGTAAGCGTCATCGGCAAAAATAGTAAAGTCATGGGCAGCAGCCTTCATTGAGGCAAGCCTCTGGGCATTGCTTTCACTTAGGGTATCGCCTGTAGGATTACTGTAGGTGGGTACAAACAGGATGCCTTTTATGCTCTCATCTGCGCTTGCAAGCTTTTCAACAGCACCCATATCGGGCCCGTCAGGGGTCATTTCGACCGTTTGCAGATCATAGCCAAGCGTTTGGAGCAGATGAAAGTGGCGATCATAACCCGGAATGGTGACGATTATTTTCGGGTTTTGACCTAGCCAGGGCTTGTCCTTTACCCCTTTGAGGAGTGCCCAGGTGAGGGCATGTCCCTGTAACTCGAGGCTGGCATTATTTCCAACCAAAACTTGGGCAGGCTCTACTTCTAAAACGCTAGCAAAGTAGGCTCGAGCTTCCGCTAGGCCAAAGACGCCTCCGCCGTAGTTTCTCAAATCTGTGCCGTCATCAAGCAGAGTGTCATCGGCATCTATTTGCTCAAAAATAGGATTGACAAGATCAAGGTTTGCTGGGCTTGGTAAACCACGCTGCATATTTAGCTTTAAACCCAGTTTCTGTAATTGCATATAGCGCTCAACGTTGTTCATTAGCCATTATCCTCCCATACCTGTGCTCGCAGGCAAGTAGTGTAATCATAGCCTGTGATTGAATAACTCAGTCCAGACTATTAAGACACTGTTCCGAGGCTAAAATGCCGCTATCAAATGCTCCATGTACCGTTTGCGGATTAGAAAAATAAGCACAGGCCTCTCCAGCAAAAAAGATGCGTCCTTCTGGTTTAGCCAAATCGACTCGAGCCTCTGCCACGCCAACCGGGACATGTGCATAAGCGCCCCGGCTCCAGGGGTCATTCATCCAGCAGATGCGTTTGGCAAAGCTGAGATTATCCCTTAGCTGCTTAATCGAGAGGTCTAAGAGTTTGCTGAGTTCGTAAAGACCAAGCTCGAGGGCAGCCAATTCTGACATTTTATCAATCTTCGTTGCTCTATCGGCAGTAACGAAGGCAGAGATTACCCTGGACTTACCTCGGCCATATTCCGGTGTCCACCACCGTGCTAGTACACCAGTGTGAAGCAAATACGTCAGGTCATCATCCCAGAAGCTTTGCTGAAAACCGTAAATGAGTTTTGTGCCTGCTTCCATTTTTAAGGCTCTTATTGCCTTTCGCTTGGTTTGTGACAGCTCTGGACGAAAGCTGATGATTTCTCTTTGTAAAAGGCTTAGGGGTAATGTCACGATGCAAGTCTTTGCCTCGTAGCTTGAGTCTTGGCACCTAAGCTTTATCCCTTGTTCCATTTGCTGGATTTCTACAACTGCTTTATTCAGTTGAATAGTGAGATTTTTCCCCAGATGGCGGAGGAGTGCTCCGTAACCTTCTCTGATACGAAACTCGAGCCCACCCGCGGTGTCATTTTTCATTTCTCGCTGCAAATCGGCAGCGCTAAGACCATAGATGCTGGCACAGCAGGTTTGAGCGAGTAAAACGTCGGCGATTTCCAAATCAGCTTTAGTCCAGCCTTTGGCCTCGAGGTAAGTTGCCAGTGAGAGGTCTTCAGAAAGGGCTGTGGTACCTAGTTGTTGATAGGAATTTTTTAAACCCTCTAAGGTTGCACTAAGCTCTGTTGGTAAAGTTTCCAGTAGAGAATGTGCTGATCCCCAGCGTAGTTTGCCATAACGGTCAACAGGAATGGTTGCCAGCCCAGCTTCAGCAAGCAAGGCATGGGTGCTGGCGCCTTCTCCGTGGATGAATTCTGCACCCAGTTCAATGGGAAAATCCGCCAGGGAATAGTCGCTGTGTATCCTGCCACCAATTCGGTCTCGAGCTTCTAACACGAGGCAGCGTTTGCCGTGTTTTGTCAACTGCCTGGCAGCTGCTAATCCGGCTGCTCCGGCACCAACAATGACGCAATCAAGCATGTCCAAACGGGTAGGCCTGAAAAAGCTTGCCGCAGTCTTGCATAAAGCCTTGAAAGTGTCGGTTCAGCAAGGGGATACGGTTTTTGATTGGTTTATCGAGGCCATTACCTGCTGGCTCGAGGTACAGCGCTTTATTGAACTCGAGCCCAAAGCCCGGCTTGTGATTTTGGTTATCTGGAGCACTCAGCCGCTGAATCGTGCCGCCGAGGGCAAAAGGATCATTGATTAAGATGTCCTCGGGTACGTCGCTGTCTTTAAGGATGGGGCCAAAGTGATGCTCGAGCAAATCCCTGATTTGCTGCGCAAGGTCCGCTGGGACGCTCAGATGATGCTCCTTTGAAACCTGCTTTCCCTCGCTGTCGCCTCCTGTAATCAGGGTAAAAGCAGGTCTTGGTTTACCACTATCAGGTCCAATCAGAGGACCTGTAGCTGCCATCGAGTGACCATCAACAAAAAACAGCAGGTCTGGTTTGGCGAGCATGCGGTCTAAGCTGGCATGAAACGGGTCGTAAAACCGGTTTAGCCGCTCTTCGATACGCTTTTCTGAAAAACGAAAGTCTTCCTTATACAAGGGATTGCCCGAAAAATCTGTGACTTTGAGCACGCCATTTAGGCCACCGGCATCGCGGCGGCGATTTAAATCGACAACAAAGCGTGAAATGAGCGCATGAACATGAGAGGCGTCCTCAGTGTAAAAAAGCGCGTCTGTGAAGGGATCGCCTTCGTTAAAGAGATAGGCAAGACGGGCCTGAACGGCGTCATGGTCGTAGACCGCTTCGCCCAGCATATCTGCCAGGATATTAAAAGGAACAAAGCCAGAGCTGTGCTGGGTAAGGATTAATGCGGGGACTCGAGCCATAAGCGTTATCTTATCTGGATTCAGGGGTATTTACAGAAAATTCAGGTTTGAGCTAAGGTTAGAGGTTGACAAAAAGTGATTTTTGCCCTTGTTATGGCAGCTAAAGGGTTCATTTGGACTTGCAAATCCCCCTGCATATTGTATATACTCTTTAAGTTTGAGTTCCCCCAGGCTCGCATCGATGAGTCGCGGGGGTTGTTGTGTGCAAGTTAGCAGATTCAATGTCTCAGCCACAACCCCATACACCAATAAGCCTCGAGGCCTCATTGTGCTCGGATGAGCAAAGAAAGAAAAGGAGTGATCACTCTGCCAACTACCAACCAGCTCTTAAGAAAAGGGCGGAAAACACTTAAGAAGAAAAATAAGACTCCTGCCCTTAAAGGTAGTCCACAACGTCGTGGTGTTTGTACGGCTGTAAAAACCCAGACACCTAAAAAGCCGAACTCAGCACTTCGTAAGATTGCCCGTGTTCGCCTTTCTAGTGGCTATGAAGTAACCGCTTATATTCCTGGTGAAAAACACAACCTGCAAGAGCACTCTGTGGTGCTTATTCGCGGTGGTCGTGTCAAAGATTTGCCAGGGGTTCGTTATCACATTGTTCGTGGTGCGCTTGACTGCCAGGGCGTTGCTGTTGGTCGCTATGTCCAGCGCAACCAGGGCCGCAGTAAATACGGCACCAAAAGACCGAAAGCCAAGTAAGGTAGGATTATGGCACGTAGACGTAGAGCCGAAATTCGTACGGTAGAACCAGATCTGGTTTATAGCGATACTACTGTAACTGCATTTATAAATAAGTTAATGCGTGATGGTAAGAAAAATCTTGCCAGCCGTGTGTTTTATGGTGCTTGCCGCCTCATTCAAGAGCGTAGCGGTCAAGAGCCTCTTAAAGTATTTCGTCAGGCTGTTGATAATGTTAAGCCACGTATCGAAGTAAAAAGTCGCCGCGTAGGTGGCGCTACCTATCAGGTTCCTGTTGAGGTGCCTGCTAGACGCGCTCAGTCACTTAGCCTTCGCTGGTTGGTTGCTGCCAGTAACTCTCGCCCTGAGCGTACTGCTTTAGAGCGGGTTGCTGGTGAACTCCTGGACGCTGCTGCTGGTCGCGGTGGTGCTGTTAAAAAGAAAGACGATGTTGAGCGTATGGCTGAAGCTAACCGTGCTTATGCTCACTATCGCTGGTAGAAAGGAGGATGCGAGTTAAGCGTCACAAACTGACTTTTAACCGATAGTATTTTATGGCAACTACTAAGATTGATTTAAGCAAAACCCGTAACATCGGAATCGCTGCTCACATCGATGCGGGTAAGACCACATTGACAGAGCGTATTCTTTTCTACACTGGTCGCATTCATAAAATTGGTGAAACCCATGAGGGTGCAAGCCAGATGGACTGGATGGAGCAGGAAAAAGAGCGCGGTATTACCATTACTTCAGCGGTAACCCAGGCCTTCTGGAAAGATACCCGAATTAATATTATTGATACCCCGGGACACGTCGATTTCACCATGGAAGTTGAGCGTAGCATGCGCGTTCTTGACGCTGCTGTTGCTGTTTTTGACTCTTCGCAGGGTGTGGAGCCTCAGTCTGAAACCGTTTGGCGTCAGGCAGACAGGTACCGTGTTCCTCGAGTAGCCTTTGCAAACAAAATGGATAAGACCGGAGCTGACTTCCAGCTGGTTTTAGACTCTATGGAAGAGCGTCTTGCTGCCAATGCTGTGCCTATCCAGTGGCCCATGGGTCAAGAAGACAGCTTTAAAGGCATTATTGACCTGGTTCATCGCCGTGCATTTACTTACATGGATGACTTGGGTCAAGATATCCGTGAATCAGATATTCCTGAAGAATTTGCCGCCAAAGCAGAAGACATGCGCAATCTGATGGTGGAAAAACTTGCGGACGTTGACGATGAAATTGCCCTTCTTTTCCTCGAGGGTGAAGAAGTGCCTCTGGAGATGATTGAGGCAGCTATCCGTAAAGGTACGATCGAAATGTCAATTTTCCCCGTACTTTGTGGCTCTGCTCTTAAAAACAAAGGTGTTCAGCGCTTGCTTGATGCCGTGACCCTTTATTTGCCAAGCCCACTTGATGTTCCTCCGATTAAAGGCGTTGTACCTGAATCTGAAGTAGTTGAGGAGCGTCCATCTGATGAGACTGCGCCAACGGCTGCTCTGGCTTTCAAGGTTATGACTGATCCTTATGTGGGTCGTTTGACCTTTGTTCGGGTTTACTCAGGTGTGCTCGAGTCTGGTTCTTATGTTTTTAATGCCAGTAAAGGTAAAAAAGAGCGTATCGGTCGTCTGCTCAAAATGCATGCCAATTCACGAGAAGAGGTTGATCGTATTGGTGCTGGTGACCTGGGTGCCGTTATTGGTCTAAAAGACACAACTACTGGGGATAGTCTGGCTGATCAGGATCATCCCATTTTGCTCGAGAGCATTCAGATTCCTGATCCTGTTATTTCAGTGGCTATTGAACCTGCATCAAAAGCTGACCAGGACAAGCTTTCAACTGGCCTGATTAAACTTACTGAAGAAGACCCTACTTTCCGCGTACAAACTGATAGCGAGACGGGACAAACGATTATTTCAGGCATGGGTGAATTGCATCTGGAAATTATTGTTGACCGCTTAAAACGCGAATTTGGTGTTAATGCGCATGTAGGTGCTCCACAAGTGGCTTACCGTGAAACCATTACACGTCCAACGGATGTTGAAGGTAAATTTGTGCGTCAGTCTGGTGGTCGTGGTCAGTATGGTCACGTCAAAGTTAAGGCTGAGCCTTTGCCACGTGGTAGTGGGTTTGAATTTGAGAATGCCGTTGTCGGTGGAACTGTGCCAAGAGACTACATTCCTGCCGTACAAAAAGGTGTTGAAGAGGCTATGCAAAATGGTCCCTTGCTCGGTTTCCCCATCGTGGATATGAAAGTTACCCTCTATGATGGTTCTTACCACGAAGTTGACTCTTCTGAAATGGCTTTCAAGATTGCAGCCTCTATGGCAGTTCGTGAAGCCATGTCTCAGGGTGGCGCTGCTGTACTCGAGCCTGTCATGCGGGTTGAAGCTCAAACTCCAGAACAGTACATGGGTGATGTTATTGGTAGCCTGAACTCCCGCCGTGGTCAGATCCAGGGCATGGAGCCAAGAGGTAACACTCAGATTGTTAAGGCCAATGTGCCTCTTTCTGAAATGTTTGGTTATGCGACGGATTTGCGCAGCTTGACTCAAGGTCGTGCAACCTTCTCTATGTTTTTAGATCATTATGCTGAAGTGCCTAAAGGCATTCAGGAAGCACTCACTAAGAAATGATTTTAAAGAGCTAGCATCTTTGGGTGTTAGCTCTAGCTACTGAAAGGAACTGGAAAATGGCTAAAGGTGTATTTGAAAGAACGAAGCCACATGTAAATGTAGGAACGATAGGACATGTGGATCATGGAAAGACGACACTGACAGCAGCGATTACATTTACAGCAGCTGCAGCAGATCCAACGATCGAAGTGCAGTCTTATGATCAAATTGATAAGGCGCCAGAAGAAAAGGCGCGTGGTATTACCATTAATACCGCCCATGTCGAATATCAAACCAAAGATAGACACTACTCACATGTAGATTGCCCTGGACACGCAGATTACGTTAAGAACATGATTACCGGTGCTGCCCAGATGGACGGCGCAATCCTCGTGGTTAACGCAGCTGATGGTCCTATGCCTCAAACCCGTGAACATATCCTCCTGGCTCGTCAGGTAGGCGTTCCTTATATCGTTGTCTTCTTAAATAAAGTTGATATGGTTGATGATGAAGAACTCCTCGAGCTGGTCGAAATGGAAGTGCGTGAACTGCTGTCTAGCTACGAGTTCCCTGGTGATGATATCCCTATCGTTGCTGGCTCAGCACTTAAAGCTCTGGAAGCCCTGCAAGCTAACCCTAATACTCAGCGGGGTGAAAATGAGTGGGTTGATAAAATCTGGAACCTGCTTGACGCTGTTGATGATTATATCCCAACCCCTGAACGTGATATTGATAAACCCTTCCTGATGCCTGTTGAAGACGTCTTTACCATTACGGGTCGCGGTACCGTTGCTACTGGTCGGGTAGAACGTGGCACCGTTAAAACCGGTGAAGAAGTTGAAATCGTGGGTCTTAACGATACCAAGAAAACCGTGGTTACCGGTGTGGAAATGCACCGTAAAACCCTGGACTCAGGTATCGCTGGTGACAACGTAGGTGTACTTTTACGTGGGGTAGGTCGTGATGATATTGAGCGTGGACAAGTTCTGGCTAAACCTGGCTCAATCAAACCTCATACTGGTTTTAATGGTTCGGTGTATATCCTGAAAAAAGAAGAAGGTGGCAGACACAGCGCATTCTTTGCTGGTTACCGTCCTCAGTTCTACTTCCGTACCACCGATGTTACCGGTATTGTTACCCTACCTGATGGTGTAGAGATGGTTATGCCTGGCGATAATATTGAACTTGCAATCGAACTCATCAAACCCATTGCCATGGAAGAAGGCTTACGCTTTGCTATTCGCGAAGGTGGTCGTACTGTCGGTGCTGGGGTTGTTACTGGTATTACTAAGTAATAAATTAAAGCCTCTCTTTTAGGGAGGCTTTTTATCAAATTCAGACTCCTTCAGGCAAGGTTACTAGAGTAACTCTGAATGTCTGCTAGTATAAAAGGTCTGAATTAGGAGACAAAGATGGCAAGTGATGTAAGAATTAAACTGTTACTCGAGTGTACCGAGTGTAAACGGCGTAACTATGCTACGCATAAAAACCGCCGTAATACCCAGCCAAAGCTCGAGCTCAAAAAATATTGCCGCTGGGACCGCAAGCACACGCTCCACCGTGAGGTCAAAGTGTGAATAAGTTTGTGCAGTATCTGAGAAATTCTCGTGCGGAGCTGGCAAGGGTAACCTGGCCAACCCGTGATGAGGTGATTCAGGCTACACAAGCAACTCTGATCTTTGTGGTCTTAACTGTGATATTTCTGCTTATTGCAGATACAACGCTAGGTAATTTGATTAGCCTAATTCTCTAAGGACGTTTATGAGTATTGAGTGGTATGCCGTTCACACCTATGTCGGGCATGAAGAAAAAGTAAAAGAAAATATAATGAACCGTGCTCGTTCTCTCGGCATGCTTGACCATGTCTATCAAGTTGTCGTTCCTACTGAAGAGACAGTAGAGCACGCTGGTGGTGGCCAAAAGGAAGTTGTTAAACGTCGCTTATTTCCTGGTTATATTTTTGTGCAAATGGATCTTGGGGATAATCCGGAAGAGCCCAATGAGGCCTGGGAAGTAGTTCGTTACACACCTGGGGTAACCGGATTTGTTGGAACTGCCACCAGGGCTGTTCCGCTTACGCCAGATGAAGAAGCTAGAATGCTTGGTAGTCTAGGCATAACAGGCTCTAAAGAAGTACCCAAAGTTAAAGTTAGCTTTAAAGTTGGCGATATGGTTCAGGTAACTGCCGGACCTTTTTCTGATTTTACTGGCGTAGTATCTGATCTTGACCCAGATAAAGGTAAAGTTAAAGTATTGGTATCTATTTTTGGACGTGAGACCCCTGTGGAACTTGATTTTTCTCAGGTTGTTAAGTCTTAAGTCTACTATTTAATTAGCTTAGTTAGCGCTAAGACCCCGAGTTAGCCAATCTCTGGGGGAGCTAAGGAGGAAATATGGCAAAAAAAGTTACAGGTATCGTCAAGTTGCAACTGCCCGCGGGCAAAGCAACGCCGGCACCACCCGTTGGTCCAGCTCTCGGACAATATGGTGCCAACATCATGGAATTTGTAAAAGCCTTTAATGCTGCTACCGCAAATGAAGGGGATGCCATCATCCCGGTAGAATTAACGATTTTTGCAGATCGTTCTTTCACCTTTATTACCAAAACCCCACCAGCCAGCTACTTGATTCGTAAAGCTGCAGGCATTCCTAAGGGTTCTGGTGAGCCGCAAAAGAATAAAGTGGGTAAGTTAACCTGGGATCAGTGCCTCGAGCTTGGCAAACAGAAAATGGCCGATTTAAATGCCAATGACGCTGAAGCGGCTGCAAAAATTATTGCAGGGACCGCCCGGTCAATGGGCGTTACTGTTGAAGGGAAGCCCAGCTAATGGCACGCGGTAAAAGATATAATAACTTGCGGGAAAAAATTGATCGCAGCAAACTGTACTCAGTGGAAGAAGCTGCTGGTTTGGTCAAAGAGCTTGCAAATGCTAAGTTTGATGAAACCGTTGAGGCGCACTTCCGTTTGGGTGTTGATCCCCGTAAGTCTGATCAAAATGTGCGTGGCACGGTAGCCTTACCTCATGGTACGGGTAAAACTGTACGTGTAGTAGCTATTACGCAAGGTGAGAATATAGCCTCTGCTGAAGCTGCTGGTGCTGATTTTGCAGGTGGCGCTGATATTATTGAAAAAATTCAGGGTGGCTGGTTCGATTTTGACGCTGTTGTTGCCACTCCAGATATGATGGCGCAAGTTGGTGGTAAATTGGGCCGGGTTTTGGGTCCCAAAGGACTTTTGCCAAATCCTAAAGCTGGTACTGTCGGGCCTAATATTGCAGAAATCGTAACGGCACTCAAGTCAGGTCAAATTGAATTTCGCGCTGATAAAACAGGTGTTGTTCATGCGCCAATTGGCAAAGCAAGTTTCGATGCTGATAAATTGAGTGAAAACCTTAAAGCCCTTAAATCTGCGCTCGAGGCTGCCAAACCAGAAGCCTCGAAAGGTACCTACCTGCGTACGCTCTTTTTGACCTCAACTATGGGGCCAAGTATTCGCGTTAGCGTTTAAAGAGACAAGTTTTAGCACCCCGGTGCATAGCACCTTTTTGGCGTTGGAGACAGCAGGGGCTTGCCAAGCTTAAAGATCCTGCCGAGGCGTAAAAAGGATAAGCGCATGAGCGCTTGTCTGTGCTTCGCGGTTGAAACTATAAGTGTGACACGCTTATAAACGTTATTGATAGTAAAAACGAAAGGTTTGTATGGCTAATCCAAGAAATGCTGCGTCACTCACTGAGCTTAAAGAGCTTATGGGCGATGCCAAAACCTTCTTCTTGGTTAATTACCAAGGCCTTTCCGCTGGAGATCTAAACAAGTTGCGCGCCAAACTGCGCGCAGCTGGCGCTCAGCTTTTGGTAGCAAAGAACACTCTGATAAATGTTGTTTTAAAAGAGCATGGAGTGGAAGAATTTGGTGAGATTTTAAATGGCCCAACCGCCCTGGTATTAGTAGGGTCTGATCCGGTTGCGCCTGCAAAAGTATTAACTGATTTCGCCAAAGAAAACCCTAAAGATCTTCCCGCTGCCAAAGGTGGAAGGCTTCAAGGGAAATTGGTTGTTGCCGATGAGCTTCAGCGTATTGCCAAGTTACCTGCACGCGAGCAGCTTCTAAGTGAACTCTTAGGGGTTATGCAAGCACCATTGCAGCAACTTGTGGGTGTGCTTGAGGGCCCTCAGCGGAATCTGGTTGGTGTTTTACAAAATTATTCCGATAAACTTAAGGAGGAAAACTAATGGCTTTTGATAAAGATGCAATGATTGAACAACTTAGCGGTTTGACCGTTTTAGAACTGGTTGATTTGGTAGAAGGTTTAAAAGAAAAATGGGGCGTTGAGGCCGCTGCTGCGATGCCTGCTGGTATGATGATGGCTGCGCCTGCTGCTGGTGGTGAAGCCGCTGCTGCTGCTGAAGAGCAGACCGAATTTACAGTAAGCATTAAAGATGCTGGTGCTTCAAAACTACAAGTTATTAAAGTAGTTCGTGAAGTCGTAAGCGGTCTTGGTCTTAAAGAAGCTAAAGAACTTGTAGAGTCCAATGGCGTGGTTAAAGAAGGTGCTTCTAAAGAAGAAGCTGCTGATATTAAAACCAAGCTCGAGGCTGCTGGAGCAACCGTAGAAGTCAAATAGGTACTTGCGGGGTGCATTAGGTATCGCTACATAGCGATACCTAAGCTATTTTATGTAGGCTGGATAACATAAAACCATATTAAAGTCTTGTAGTTTAAGAGGCTGATTATCAGATGGTCAAATTCCTAGGAGGTGAACCATCACAGCCTGTAAGGTGTTTCGAGAAAAGGCGTATTCTTTAAACTTATACTTCAGACGTTTTGACCCTAAGGTCTTCGATTGATATATTTTGTAAACAAAATCCATATATTCGGTTAGTGTACTGGATGTTTCCAGTCACGTTCTTGTCATGTTTCATTTTCATTTAAGGGGTGAAAATGCGAAAAATAGAAGCTTTTGGTAGTATTAAAGAAGTCATCGACTTACCTAACCTTACCAATATACAGATTAAGTCATATGAAAAATTTTTGCAACGCCATGTGTCTGCCCCTGAGAGACAGGACGTAGGTTTGCAAGCCGCCTTTCGCGAAGTTTTTCCTATAGATGAAACTGAAAGAGGTCGGCAAGCTGGTCTGGTTCTTGATTTTTTAGAGTATACCCTGGCAGAGCCAGAATTTTCACCAGAAGAGTGTCGTGAAAAAGACTTAACCTATCAGGCTGGCTTGTTCGCCAAATTGCAATTGGTTCATAAAGACACTGGCTTGATTAAGGAAGATCAGGTCTTTTTGGGCGATTTGCCCATCATGACTGAAAATGGTTCCTTTGTAGTGAATGGCGCTGATCGCGTCATTGTGTCACAGATTCACCGTTCGCCTGGGGTGTATTTTACGAGCGCGCCAAGAGGTGTGGGTAAAGTCTATACCGCAAGCATTATTCCGATGCCTAAGCGTGGTCCCTGGATTGAAGTTGAATTTGATAATAACAACATCCTCTGGATGAAAGTAAATAAGCGTAAATTCTTATTTTCGCTTATCTTGCGCGTTTTTGGTATGAATGATGAGCAAATCAGAGACCTTTTTAAGGGCCATGAATCTCTGATCGAAGGAACGCTCGAGAACGATGAGTCCAGCAATGCCACGGTGGATGAGGCTTTACTCCGTCTCTTTACCGTGTTGCGTCCAGGAGATCCACCCAAGGTTGATAAGGCCACCAATTACCTGTTTAGCCTGTTAGCAGATACACGCCGTTATGATCTGGGGGAAGCTGGTCGTTTTAAAATGAACAGCAAGCTTGGGCTCGAGCATAAATCCAGTACACTTTTAGGCTATGAAGATGGTCAGTTTGTTGATTATGGTCTTATCCCAACACTGCAATATTTAATTAATCTCCAGGCCGGTGCAGAAAACTATCAGGAAGACGATATTGATCACTTAGGCAACCGCCGTATTCGTACGGTGGGCGAATTGGTTGCAGATCAAATACGTGTAGGTTTAGGCCGTATGGCCAGGGGTGTTCGTGAGCGTATGCTGCTTGGTGACCCTGATGCTGCCACCCCGCAAAAGCTGGTGAACAACCGGCCTATAGTTGCTGCTCTAAGAGAATTCTTTGGTCGTAGCCAGCTCTCACAGTTTAAAGATCAGGTAAACCCACTGTCTGAGTTACGCCATAAGCGCCGTATTTCTGCACTTGGCCCTGGTGGTTTGACCCGTGAGCGTGCTGGTTTCGATGTGCGTGACGTACACCGTACGCACTATGGTCGTATTTGTCCTATTGAAACGCCAGAAGGCGCCAACATTGGTCTCATTACCTCGTTAGCCAGTTTTGCCAGGGTTAATGAACTCGGCTTTATTGAAGCACCTTATCGCCTCGTAAAAGACGGCAGAGTGACCAATGAAGTCGTTTACATGACTGCGCATATTGAAGATAAATACATTATTGCTCAGGCAAATACCCCTCTGAATGATGACGGAAGTTTTTCTACCGATTTAATTGTTGCTCGTAATTTAGGTGATCCTGTTTTTGTTAGTCCAGAAGAAGTTGACTACATGGATGTTTCACCTAAGCAAATTGTCTCAGTGCCTACCTCACTGATTCCTTTCCTCGAGCACGATGACGCTAACCGGGCCTTGATGGGTTCAAACATGCAGTCACAAGCGGTGCCTCTTATTACTACAGATGCACCCTTTGTCGGGACAGGTGTTGAGGAGCGGGTTTCGCGTGATTCAGGTACGGTTATGCTTTCTCAGGTTTCTGGGGAAGTAAGTTATGTAGATGCCAAGCGCATTGTGGTTAGCACAGAAAAAGGCGTTGACCACGAACATTTCCTGACCCGTTTTCAGCGTTCTAACCAAAATACTAATGCCGATCAGCGTCCTATTGTCGTAAAAGGCGATAAGATAACCGAAGGTCAAGTGATTGCTGACGGCCCTGCATCGCAAAATGGTCGTTTGGCTCTGGGTAAGAATATTCTAATTGCCATTATGCCGTTTGACGGTTATAACTTTGAGGACGCCATTGTTCTCAGTGAAAATCTGGTGCGTAAAGATGTCTTCACCAGCATCCATATTGAAAAATATGAAAAGGAAGCCAGGGACACCAAGCTTGGACCTGAAAAAATTACTCGAGACATTCCTGGTCTTTCCGAGGCAGCCTTACGTGACCTTGATGAAGATGGCGTAGTACGTATTGGTGCTGAGGTCAAGCAAGGCGACATTTTGGTGGGTCACACCAGCTTTAAAGGTGAGACAGAACCTACCCCCGAAGAGCGCCTTTTGAGAAGTATCTTTGGTGAAAAAGCCAGGGAAGTAAAAGACACAAGCCTAAGAGTACCTCCCGGTGATGGCGGTATTATTTTGCGTACTGTTCGCTTTAGACGAGGTGACCCGGGCGTTGAGCTAAAGCCTGGTGTTCAGGAAATGGTACGGGTTTACATTGCGCAGAAACGCCGCCTCATTGAAGGGGATAAGCTCGCAAATCGCCACGGTAACAAAGGTGTCGTTGCCAAGATTTTACCGCCAGAAGATATGCCTTATCTAGAAGACGGCACGCCTGTTGATCTGGTATTTAACCCCCTGGGTGTGCCTTCAAGGATGAACCTTGGCCAGATTTTAGAAACGCATCTTGGGTTGGCTGCCTATAAGCATGGGGTGTCTTATGTTACTCCAGTATTTGATAGTGCAACCGAAGATAAAATCAAAGGTCTACTGGGAGATATTGCCGATAAGGAAATCTCAGAGCGCCAGGATAAAGGCGACACCGTGGATGTACGTGAAGCCAAGGTGCTCGAGCGTGCTACCAAGTTGGGCGTTATTGCTGATGATTTGTCGATTGAGGATTCTCAGCGTTCCATCCTGCGCTCAGGTAAAACGGTTCTCTTTGACGGTCGCTCAGGTGAAGCCATCGCCGCGCCCATTGTGGTTGGTGTGATGTACGTTATGAAGCTTTACCATATGGTTGAAGATAAAATGCATGCGCGCTCAACCGGCCCTTACTCACTGATTACGCAGCAACCTCTGGGGGGCAAAGCCCAGTTTGGTGGTCAGCGTCTGGGTGAAATGGAATGCTGGGCGCTTCAGGCTCACGGTGCTGCTTTTACCCTTCAAGAAATGCTTACGATTAAATCAGATGACATTGATGGTCGTAACGCTGCTTATGAGGCAATTGTTAAGGGTAACGACGTACTCGAGCCAACCATCCCAGAATCCTTTAAAGTGCTGGTAAAAGAGCTGCACTCCTTAGGCTTAGATGTACAAATTCTGGATAACAATGACCGAGTCATTAATATTTTTGATGAATCAGGACGGGGAAAATAGTGATTCAAGACATACATAATCCATCCCTAAACCAAGGCCAGAAGGGACAGCAATGAGAGAATTTGATAAGGTACAAATCAGAATCGCTAGCCCCGATCAAATTCGTGGCTGGAGCTATGGTGAAGTCACCAAACCTGAAACCATTAACTACCGCACTCTGAAACCTGAGCGTGACGGTCTCTTTGATGAGCGTATTTTTGGGCCAGAAAAGGACTATGAATGCGCCTGCGGTAAATATAAGCGTCAGCGTTTTGAAGGTAAGACCTGTGAGCGCTGCGGTGTTGAAGTCACCAAATCAACGGTGCGCCGTTACCGGATGGGGCATATCGAACTGGCAACTGCCTGTGCTCATATCTGGTATGTAAAAGACATTCCAAGCAAAATTGGTGCTCTGTTAAATCTGTCAACCAGTCAGCTCGAGCAAGTCCTTTACTTTGCGAAATATGTGGTTACTGACCCCATGGGTGCACTCAAAGACGGTCGTCCTTTAAGACGCGCTGATCTGTTAAGTGATGACGAGTACCGCATGCTGCGTTATGGTCGTCAGGATACCTATACCGTTGCTGCCGGTGAAGATGTGATCATTGCCGATGGCGAGGCCGTTGAAGCAGGGCAGCAGCTTGCCAAAGGGGTTAAGTCTAAACTTGCTGGTATTGCACAATACCGTTTTCCTAGAAAGCTCATTTTTGATTATCAGGAAGCACGCGAAGCCAGTTTTACGGTGCCTGCTGCTAGCTGGATTGAAGAATCTAACTATGCCAGTGGTCAGCCTTTTGCTGATCTCGAGGCCGATCTCGAAATCAAAGCAAGCTCTGAGGGTGTCGTTGAACTGATTCCTATTGGCAACGAAGGCGGCGTTCTTAATATTCGTGATGTGGACGAGGATAAAATCACTGCGACCTACTTTATTCCTAAGGGTTTAGGTTTAGAAGTGGGTGACGGTGAGTTTGTTGAAGCAGGCACACTGCTTGCTAAAGCTACGGCAGGAAGCAAGCTAAGTATTCCTGGAGAAGCTACCGTTAAGCTCGAGAAAAGTAAAAAGCGTAGCGGCAACATGGATCTGAGCCTTGTTATTAACTGGGCCAGACAAGAAATTCATGACATTAATCCCACCATGCATGTCCTTGTCGGTGACGGTTCTGAGGTCTATGCTGGTCAAAAAGTTGTGGGTGCCATTGACGCCGCTCAAGAGATTGTCTCTGCTGCTGATGGGGTCGTTCACCTGGGCCAGCCTGCCAGCATTATTGTTTCCAGAGCACGCATTTATCCCTATCAAGATGAACCCATTGTGGTAAACGGTGACCGGGTTATGCCAGGGGATGATTTGGCCGATGATGGTCGTGTCAAGTCTGACATTTCTGGTCGCGTGGAAATAGATCTGGTACGCAGACAGGTTCGCCTGATTGAATCCTATGACTTTGAAGCGAAAATGGGTGCTGAAGCTATTCGTGAACTCCTTGACGCCATTGACATGAACATTCTTGAAAAAGAACTGGTCGATGAGATGGAAAGCCCTAGTCGCCACAAGCGAGCT
>JAGQHN010000320.1 GCA_020431825.1 Trueperaceae bacterium
AGCATGGGTACCCATGGCAATATATTCACTCATATGGGGCAAACAAGTATCTAGATACGAATTTAGATAAAGTTCACATTGCCCAAGAAAATCACTTACAGGATAGCGCGCACTATCGTTACCCATCTCAAGTTCCTTATCAAGATCAAGTCTAAAATAAACAGAAGGTGTTTTTACCATATAGTTAATCAATTATAAATTTCTTCGGGCAGAATTTCATTTGCAAGTTAAAGCTTAACGGTTGAGGTCAGGGGTAAAAACGGAGTGTGAATTTAAGTTTGTCATTGTTTAAGTACCTCTCTAGCGTTTGGAATAGTCGAGTTTTTATCCCTTGCAATGGCTGGTTAAGCGGCAGTTGGAACTTCAATAAAGATACTTGCTGATGAAGGTTGAGGAACAGCTTCTCCCTCTTCAATTAAGCTCTCGATATGAAAGGCGATGGCTTCTTGTATTAGTTCTCTCACTTCATTTTCGGTTTCAGCAGCAGCTATACAGCCAGGAAGGTCTGGCACATAGGCACCATACCCTACTTCTCCTTTTTCAATAATGACCATATATTTCATAATTCACCTTTCACTTTAAACCTGCTTGTTTTAATACGCTGTTAAGTGTTCCCTTCGGAATATCGG
>JAGQHN010000321.1 GCA_020431825.1 Trueperaceae bacterium
GGCATAGGACGTTTGCTGAACAGTTTTCTTTTGTAACTTATCAAGCACAACGCTGCCAAAGATTACAGGATGCACACGCTAATATCGCTGTAGAACTAGGAGGAGAGGCAGGGGCACGTCTGGCTGGCAAGCTAAACATGCCTGTGAGCGCTGGCACACTGTTAGATGACATTAAGCAACAACCGCTGCTAGAAGTTGAAACACCGCGTGTTCTGGGCATAGATGATTGGGCGCTCAAAAAGCGAGAGCAAAAGCCTTTAGCCAGAGGTATCATCTTTGAAAAGCTGGACATGTCACTTCATAACCGCTACGCTCTTTTGGCTCAAGGCTGTTCTATGGCACGATACTCGTTGACCTAGAAAAACATCAGGTCATTGATGTTTTAGAGGGGCGTGATGCAGAAACTGTAGCAACCTGGCTTAAAGACCATGGAGGCATCGAAACGATCAGTCGAGATCGCTCACATGACTACGCAAAAGCGGCTAAAGAAGCTGTACCAGATGCAGAGCAGGTCGCTGATCGCTGGCACTTGCTGCAAAACACAAGGCAGATGTTAGAAAGATGGTTCAGAACCATCCAGCAAAACCTTACGACATTAAAGATCAGTGCGGAT
>JAGQHN010000322.1 GCA_020431825.1 Trueperaceae bacterium
GTCACTATGAACAGTAAGGGAGCTAAAGCTAATTGCTTAACATCCCTCTCAACAAAGATTTCAGAGCCAGAAAAGATTTCTCTTGATTTAACAAGTGCTTCTGAACTGTGGTACTTAACCAGTCGGTTGAGTTCAAAGGGACTCCCCTGTGCCAGATCAAGGACAGCACGTTTATAAATTTCACTATCATCAGCATTGATCTGGTACTTACTCATAAGGAGTTCTATCAGTTCCAGACTCTCTCCTTTACTTAAAGGACCCAGTCTTACTTCATCAAAGAGTTTCCAGAAGCGTTTGCTGCCATTCTTTTTTAAAGCTGAGGGTTCTATACCGGCAATCACCGTGCAGGTTTCAACAAACTTGATCATCCAGGGTCTGGTACTGGCACTTATGCTGCTTGCGTCATCTATGACCAGTACGACTTTTTCTCCTTCACACAGAGCTACCAGTGCAGCAGCTTTTTCATCATTGTTCTTATAGCCTTTTGACCAGCTTTTATAAGCTTCTGCCAGATCTTTACTTTTACCTTCTACCCTGCCCGCTTCCCAGAGACCGCTAAAGACATCTTTTAAGAAACTGCCAAAGCCTGGACCTG
>JAGQHN010000323.1 GCA_020431825.1 Trueperaceae bacterium
CGAACTCACCACAACAATCACCAGCTGTGGTGATGCCCGTTCATCCGATTGATACGCCTTATACAAGCAATGAAAACAAGGCAGTGATGAGGACGCCGAGCCACAGTCATCGCCGCTGCCAAGATTGCCTTCCGCATCCGGCTGCCGGCAGAAGCCGGCACTATGGTTGACTGCTCACAGAGAAGGAAGAATCCGGCGTCTTCGTGGCAACGGGTAGAGGAGCCGGCGGGCGAAGTCAAGGTTCACAACAATGGATGATGAGTAAAAGAAACGCCATGGGAAATCTCGATAAGCATCGCGCAGTGCGAATTCTTCGCATCATCATGCCCATTGTGGCAATCGTCAGCATCATTGTGATCGCCCCCCTAGACCTGGTGCCGCCGTTAATCGCACCATTACCGGATACGGTGCAGGAGCAAGTCGATGAAGCGATTGGTTACGGGTTGGATGGCATCATCGTTTATGTAGATCAACCAGGAAAGGCGCCCACATTTTACGCGGCCGGCTGGAAAAATAAGGAAGCGCACGTGCCGGCCGACCCGCACGCATTGTTCAGAATCGGCTTTTTTAGCAAGCTTTAGATCGCCACCG
>JAGQHN010000324.1 GCA_020431825.1 Trueperaceae bacterium
AAGCAGAAATTCTTCCTGGTAACCGTCTTCCGTTAAGCAAGATCCCTGTTGGTACTACGGTTCATTCAGTAGAGCTAGCACCGGGTAAAGGCGGACAGCTTGGCCATGGTGCCGGCTCCCGTATCGAATTCATGGCTGTCGAAGACGACTGGGCTGTCATCAAACTTCCATCCGGTGAAACCCGCCGTATTCCGAAGGGTTGTATGGCAACCATCGGCTCCGTTTCAAACCAAGATTGGCACCTCGTTCGTTGGGGTAAAGCTGGTCGCATGCGCCATCGCGGTATCCGTCCTACGGTTCGCGGTAAAGTCATGAACCCAGTAGATCACCCTCACGGTGGTGGTGAAGGTAAACATCCAATTGGTATGAAATACGCTAAGACCAAGTGGGGCAAACATGCTCTCGGTGTCAAAACGCGTCGCCGTCATCTTGCTAGCGACAAATTCATTATTCGCCGCCGCAAGGGCAACACTCTCTAATCTATGTCTCGAAGTCTCAAAAAAGGACCTTTCACCGAGCCAAAGCTTCTTGAAAAAGTGAAGAAAGCTGGCCCTGGTTCAAAGGCTATCATCAAGACGTGGTACCGTTC
>JAGQHN010000325.1 GCA_020431825.1 Trueperaceae bacterium
CGCTGCCCCTGGCCGACGTGGAAGCGATCCGCTTCTCCGGCCCGCTGATGATCACGCTGCTCTCGGTGGTGATCCTGGGCGAACAGGTCGGCCCGCGCCGGTGGTCGGCGCTGCTGGTCGGCTTCGGCGGCGTGCTGCTGATCATCCGGCCCGGCGCGGCCACCTTCAACCTGGGCTCGATCTTCGTCCTGATTTCGGTCTTCTTCTACGCGCTGGTGGTCATGGTCACGCGCAAATTGCAGACGTCCGACAGCAGCGCGACCATGGCCTATTACAGTTCGCTGGTCTATCTGGCCGCGTCGCTGACATTGACGCCGCTGGCCGGCCTCGTCAGCGCGCCGCCTGACGCGCACCCGAGCATCGCGTTTCTCTTCCGCGCCTGGACCATGCCGACCACGCTGGACCTGGTGATCATGGCCGGGCTGGGGCTGATCTGGGCCACGTGGACGTACCTGATGGCGCGCGCCTATAGCCTGGCCCAGGCGTCGGTCGCGGCCCCGTTCGAGTATGTGGCCCTGCCCATCAACATCCTGTGGGGCTTCCTCATCTGGCACGAGATCCCCACGGTGCTGACGCTGGCGGGCG
>JAGQHN010000326.1 GCA_020431825.1 Trueperaceae bacterium
TGGTATCTTCCCACAGGCATTTCGTAAACTCATTATGCCAAAACCTGTCTGATAACCTGTCTTCCACTAAATCCTTATCTATGCTTTCGTAAATGAGAGGTCTATTTACGAAAGCCAGCATTTTAGCACACAAAAATTGAGCAGCAAGAAAATTAAAATCCAAGTGTGATTTCTTGTTACGTTTCGCGACTAGTTGAGAAGTAAGCTGAAAAGCCTTGATTTCTTTATACATCTCTATCAGCTTAATCGATAGGCTCTGAATCTGCTAATCTTTGGGCATATTTCCCATGCTCTAGAAGCTGCATCTTACTAATATTCATCTTCAGCCTGCCAGCCTAGCCATGCTTCTACTCCGCCACCAGCATTTTAACTTTGAAGCAGTTAGGTTTGCCTCACTTTCTCCTAAAAGTTAACAAGCATCTTGACATACTAAGCTCGAGCCCTGTATTGTTAACTTCGCTCTTTAAGGGGCCATAGCTCAGCTGGGAGAGCGACCGCCTTGCAAGCGGTAGGTCAGCGGTTCGAATCCGCTTGGCTCCACCAAAAACAAATGTGTCAAAGACACAAACATTATG
>JAGQHN010000327.1 GCA_020431825.1 Trueperaceae bacterium
AATTACACTTTGCCGAAATGGAAGCTTTAGAACGTGAATTTTTGGCAAAGTGTTAGAAACTTGTAAGTGGTCTTCCAATTTGGTACGTTGAATGTACCAACACACAGCTCTACTTAATTGACTGTTCTTCAGGTAATTGTGGTGCTGTGTGCCACAGAAAGTATTAGCTTTGAAGGAGGAGAACAATGGCTTTCACCCTCGAGATCGGCGAAAAAGCACCGAGTTTTGAACTGCCCGCGACCGATGGCAACACCTATTCGCTGGCGGACTTTGCCGACGCCGATACGCTGGTTGTCTTTTTTACCTGCAATCACTGTCCTTTTGTGCTTGGCTCCGATGAGGTGACTCGTCAAACCGCCAACAAGTATGCGGCGCAAGGCGTGAAGTTTGTCGGCATCAACGCCAACAGCGAAAAGACAAACCCGTCGGACGACTTCGCGGGCATGGTCAAGCGCATGGAGGAGCAAAAGTTCCCCTGGGTCTATCTGCATGACAAAGCGCAAGATGTGGCGTTGGCCTATGGTGCGCTCCGCACGCCCCACTTCTATGTCTTTGACAAGGATCGCAAGC
>JAGQHN010000328.1 GCA_020431825.1 Trueperaceae bacterium
TGGGCCAGGGTCAAGACTGAGGTAGTCTTTCCTACCCCACCTTTATGATTGGCGATGGTGATGATCATAATGGATTATATGGTTATATAACTATATAGCCGCGAAACAAGAATACCAAACCTTCCGCTGGTATCAAATATTCCTTTGCGTTCCTATAACTATCAAACGAAACATTTCACTTACTTTTCCATTTTTACTATCTTTTTGTTTTTTCGGATGCTTTTTTTTCTTTGATGGAACGGAATGGGTCAAGGCTGACGACCAAAGGGAGTCACCCCGACAGGGGTTTGCCTTGAGGCATGGAGTGGAATCAAATAGTCTTTTTTAACCGAAAAAACTTTAATTTGGATGGAAGCTTTGAATTCATTAATTTTGTTGTAAAAACATTGTAAAACAGTTGTTATATAGTTGTGGCAGGCAAAAAAAGCTGTCCAGGATAGACTTTCTCGCGCCAAAGGTGGCGTAAAGTCCGAGTATCGGGTGGCGTAAAGTCCGAATTAAAGGTGGCGTAAAGTCCGAGTATCGGGTGGCGTAAAGTCCGAATAATAAAAAAGGGTGGCGTAAAG
>JAGQHN010000329.1 GCA_020431825.1 Trueperaceae bacterium
AGTCTGGGTTCCTTGATGCGGCTTATGTAATTGGGCAAATGACAGCCTTATTGATTTTTGCTTTTTATTTTTGTGTGCCGCTTGTGTGCCAACCTGACTAGTTTTGTCTTTCTTACTCATACTGAATAGATCTAGAATAGCAGTAATTGAGCGCTCAACTAAACTCTTCATAATGGATTAACCTAGGGAAAACCTACCCATATCGGCTTACAAGCAGAGGGTCGGCGGTTCGAGCCCGTCATCGCCCACAAAGAGAAAACACCGTCACAGACGGTGTTTTTGTTTTTGGGCAGGTTACAGTTTTTCTCGTACAAACCCATTTGATGCCAATTTTGATGCCAATTAGCTAATTTAGGTATTTTTCACTTGAGTTCGTGTGCGGCTCGAGTAGGTTTTGCAGACTTATTGGCGCAGGTAAGGTTTGCTTGTCAAAAAGATGCGTATAGATGCGAAGTGTGATGCTTGGATCAGCATGACCAAGCCGACGGCTTATCTCTCGTATGTCCCACCCTTCTTCTATAAGCATAGAAGCTTGCCAGTGTCTTAGGGCATGGAAATTGATA
>JAGQHN010000032.1 GCA_020431825.1 Trueperaceae bacterium
GCTTCAAAACCGCCCAGGGTTACGTCCATGATGCTGTCAAGTTCGCCTTGAGATGCAAGCTGTACTTTGTTTTCTTCAGCACCAGTGACTTCCCAAACAAGGTATTTAGGAGCAGGTAAGCCGCTAATATCCATTTCAGGTATACCAACATCTTTACCCCACCAGTTGTCATCACGCTCAAAAGTAAAGCGGGTTTCGCTGGCGCTGGTTAGCTTATAAGCGCCAGTGCCTAATGGCCAACCTTTTTCTGGGTCATAGTTGGTAAATGTGAATGGATCTTGACCGGCCCAAACGTGCTCGGGAAGCATAATAATGCCACCCCAGATACGTACAGAGAAGTAGTCAAGTTGGAAGCGTGGGTTGGGCTCTTTTAGATTAAATTGAACGGTTAAGTCGTCAATTTTTTCAACATTGTCAATCCACTGCTGCATGTTGGCGGCTTCACCTAAGGACTGAGTTTCATCACCTAAGAGGAGGTTGATGGTAAAGACAACATCATCAGCATTGAAAGCTTCGCCGTCTTGCCACTTAACGCCATCACGGAGTTTTAAAGTCCAGACATCTAGGCTCTCGTTGGGAGTGAAGCTGGTACCCAGGTAGGGCATGATTTCGCCCGTCTCATAATTAAGAATAAAGAGGGGTTCCCAGACAGCCTGGTGCATACCTTGGTTGCGAGCTGTGCCTGGAACCATCCAGTTGAAGTTGGTGGGGGCTGTTACATTGCCACCGTCAATATCGAAAATTACGGTTTCATTGCGAGGGGTTTGTGCAAACGTTAATGCAATGAGAGTAAAGCTAAGGAGTGCAAACAACAGTCTTGATAGTTTCATTAAGCTAATCCCTTTCCTAAACTGTAACTAAGACGTAGAACCAAAAACCTCTAGAGATACGTGTAGTCAACTTATCCCTCCTTTCTTTGCAAAGATTGCTGGGAACCAGCGTAGTCAACGATCATCATAGGAATAATCAAATGCTGAGTAGCCTTTTCATTCTGTTTGTCGTATTCATGATTGAGCCGACGAATGAGAAGTGAGGCGGCCTGCCGACCTAGTTCAAAGGCTGGGTGGACAGCGAATACTTTAAGGTAGCTATAATTTGATTTTAGCTGCGTGCCAAAGCTGGCCAGTTCAATACTTACCTGAGACTCTTCTGCTTCAATGATGCCTTTTAGGGCTGAACGCATACGTGAGCTTTGTAAATACAGTAGATCATGCTCTACATCATCAGCGATCATATCGTTGATTGTGAGAATGGCTGTGGGCTTCAAACACTCGAGTCTAGTTCTGAGTAAATCAAGATTATTTGGCTTTGCTACTGAGTTTAACGGTGACACCGAATTGTCATAAAGCTCGAGCCAGAGAAGCTCTTCATCGTAGGGAATCCCGGCTTCTTCAAGGGCTCTTTTATAGCCCTTTAAGCGGTTTGTGACTGCTGTGGTTTCAAGTTCAAAGCCAGGGATGACGGCAATCGTCTGGTGGCCCCGAGCAATCAGATTTTGCGTGAGCATGTAGCTTGCTTCTTCGTTGTTATAGACCACCCAGTCACACTCGAGTTCGGGAAAATAACGGTCAACAAGCACCAGGGGAATACCGCGCGCTACTAAGTCGTGATAGATGGGTAAATCTTTCTTTCCGCTACGACTATAAACGATAAATCCTTGAACGCCATTTGAGATACAAGTCTCAAGGTAGTCACGTAAAGACTTAAAATCATGATCCAGGCCCAGCATTTGCAATTGGAACCTGTGCTCAAAGGCCGTTTGGCTAATGCCCATGACCAGTTCATGGGTGAAGTTAGAGGAGCTAACAAAAGCAATGGTTCGGTTATCGAGTTTGGAACTGCGCTCGAGGACAATATTGCCCCGGCCCTGCTGCTTTTCAATAAGTCCTTCGTGCTCCAAAAGATCTAAAGCCTTAACTACGGTAGGTCTGGCGACCCCAAATTGCTCGGCTATTTGCCGTTCTGGAGGCAAAGCATCACCCACAGCCAGATCGCCATTTTGAATCATAGTCAAAAATGCACTATAAATCTGATAGTAGCGCGGCAGTGGGCTATTGGGATCAAGGTTTTGATCCTGCATAAACCTCCAGGAAGATCTATAGTTAAAAAAGGGCTTGATAAGCTCTTTCACTACAGACTAGACAATTGGACTATTCCAATCTATAATCGCTCCAAGCTATTTGTCAAGCTTTACTGCTTCATAAAAAGAAATTTTCTTTAGGAGGAAGCTTATGGAACCTTTACGGGTAGGTCTTATTGGTGTGGGAGGTATCAGTCGCACGCACATGCCAGGCTGGGCTGCGTCAGAGCACGCAGAAGTGGTTGCGGGTGCTGATTTAAACGAGTCCTTTTTGAAAAAATGGGGCGAGACGCATGGTATTGCTAGGCTTACGACCAATATCGAGGATTTGCTTAACTCGCAAGACATCGACATTATCGACATATGCACGCCTAACATGTATCACACGCCTCTGGTTGTGGCGGCACTCGAGGCCGGGAAACACGTGATTTGCGAAAAGCCGCTTGCGCCAACACCAGCCGACATTCGTAAAATGATCGAGGCCAGAGACAAGTCAGGCAAGGAACTTATGACTGCCCAGCACTTCCGGTTTAAAGGTGTGTCACAGGCAGTTAAAGCTGAAATTGATTCGGGGGCTCTCGGTGATGTCTACCATGCCAGAGGCTGGATGCTACGCCGTAATGCTTACATTCCAACCTCAACGTTTGTTTACAAGCAGCATTCTGGCGGAGGAGCCTGCATTGACATTGGTGTGCACATTTTAGATCTGACCCTCTGGATGATGGGAAGCCCAAAGCCCGTTGCTGTTAGTGGCGTTGCTCGTACTGAACTGGGGCGTATCCCTGGCGTATTTAGTGACTGGCACCCTGGCGACATGCCCTCTGATATGGATGTGGAAGAAATGGCGCTGGCTTTTGTGCGCTTTGAAAATGGTGCCACGCTCATCCTGGAAGTAGCCTGGCTTTTACACCACGACACGACCAGCGAAGATATGCAAATGTGGCTCTATGGTACCCAGGGTGGTTGCCACTGGCCAAGTGCCCAGTTTTTAAACAGCAATTATCAAACCCGGCAAAACTATAACCGTGTTTTGCGCTCGACCAAAGACATTATGGAGCCTCACGCCTATGAATGCTACGAGTTTGCTAAAGCCTTAGCCGAGGGTCGTCCTTCACCTGTTCCCCCCGAACAGTCCTTGCAAGTTTTAACCATTCTGGACGGTATTTACCGCAGTCAGCGTGAGGGAAAAGAAATCCGTCTGGACAGCTAAAGGTCAGTTGTTTTTAACCTCGAGTTTTAAGAGAGCTGCACATGAGTGGCAGCTCTTAGCTTTAAACAATTTTAAGAAAGCAGAGAAAACGCATGAAAACGAGAACAGGGCAGTTTCCAATTGGGTTTAGGCGTATGGGCTATGACTGGCACAAAGATCTGGATGCGCTGATTGCCTGGACCAAAGATAAGGGGCTCGAGCTTATCGATCTGGGACGTGATGGAGACAGCGCGGCCAAAACGGTTATAGATGCCGGGTTAAAAGTGGGTTCGGTTGATTTCCCTGAATGGCAGGGCATGATTTCTGCTGATAAAGCCAAGAGGGCAGACGCCATTGCCAAAAATGCCGACTATGTAAAAACCTGTGCTGCTGCCGGTGCCACCAATTTCTTTTTGGTAATGTTGCCCGAAGACCCAGCCAAAACCCGCAAAGAGAATTTTGGCTATATGGTTGAAAGTTTTGCAGAGCTTGCGCCAACGCTCGAGTCCGTGGGTGGTCATGTTGTGATAGAAGGTTGGCCTGGCCCAGGTGCTCTTTGCTGTACGCCCGAAGGCTACCGGGGTTTTTTTGAACAGTGCCCTTCAAAAGCGATGGGCGTTAACTATGACCCGTCACACTTGCTGCGCATGGGCATTGATCCCATCAGATTTCTAACCGAATTTATTGACCGGGTTTTTCATGTTCACGGTAAAGACTGCACCGTTATAAATGAAAATGTCTACGAATATGGGACAGAGCAGCCTGCTACCTTTGCTGACCCTATTCCCTGGGGCGGCATGCACTGGCGCTACACTATTCCAGGTCACGGTCTTAGTCGCTGGCCCAAAATCTTGAAAATGTTAGAAGAACATGGCTATAAAGGGGGCGTGTCGATTGAACTCGAGGATGTCAAGTACAGTGGTTCTCAGGCTAATGAAGAACTGGGTATTTTACAGGGTGCCAGGTTTTTAGCTGGAACCTAAAAGTTTATTGAGTGACACAGCGAAAAAGACATGCACGTATATCCGAATACGTGCATGTCTTTTTCCAGATTTGGTGCTAGCAGTAAGCTTATAGAGTGACCTGCTGGGTAAGAACGGGCGCAGCTTGCTCTAGTTGCTCGGACTTTGAAGGCGTAGAGGGTGCTACTCCAAGGCGCTTTTAATTACTAGCCCAGAGAATAGTGCCCGTGTTGCCTGAAACCAGCTGGAGTATCCCTTCTACGCTGAGGTTGAGAAAGGCACTAGCATCAGGATTTTCGGTCAAGGCCGACCAGATATATGCATCATCTGCGCCTCGGACTACAAAATTGCCGTCAGCTTGCATCTGTACGCTTTGTATCTGGCTGTATTGATCCGTAACGTTCTGCAAACCCCACACATACTGATCGCCAGCCGTATAGATGACAACATTGCCGTCAGACTGAAAGACCAAATAATGATTGCCTGATTCTGAGAGATACTTTTGACCCTGAATTATCGTCCGTCCGGCTGCAAGCGGAAAGCGGTCTTCCTGGGCGGGTGTTACAGGGGTTTGTGATGAGCTGTCCTGAGTTGGTTCTGGAGTAGTTGCGGGCGTAGTAGCTGATACTGGGGCGGATTGGGTTACACAATTGGGGTCTGCGTTCCTAGTAGCAACGGCAACAAAATACCAGCTGCCATTTGCTGCCATAGCGGCTCCGTAGCCAATTTCGGCGTAACAACCATCAACATTGAACCAGGGACGAAAATGGGTGTCGCCTGCCATCCAGCTATGGGGATAATCACCCAGGCCACCCAGGCCTGCAGCTTCGACGATATTTGCAGGTCCACCAACAAAGGCGACGCGTTGGCTGAGGTCAAACAGGTTAACGCTTGTGCCTGTCTTGGGATCCAGATATGAAGTGGGGCCATCGTGACCAAGATGGTCAATGGATGCTATGTATTCAGCCTGAAGCTGTGCCGCCTGGTTAAGTTCATTATTTAACACGTGGTCAGTAAAGTAGGGTGGCGTCGGGTTTTGTTTGAATACCTTCTCGTTGCCAGATAGGGTAGATACAGTATCGCTACTTAAGTCAATGGCAGTCTTAGGGCCATTGTTCTTACGAAAATCTGGGTCTCGGCGACCTGCGTTTCCATAAGCCAGCATCTGAGCTCTGAAGGCATCCAAATTTGCTGGGATTTGCACAGTTGGGAAGTATTGCCCTGCTGTTGTGGATTGACCTAAGTCGATCATCTGCATCTTAGCAAGGGTGATTTCTGGGATTGGCACGCGCACTGAGGATTGACTGGCGTCTGGTGAAACGAGAATCAGTAAGTCAACTTGTTTCCAGGCACCCTGTCCAAATGGCGTAGCCTGTGCCTCCATTTGGGTGGCGAATAGTTGTCCCTCGGACTCGTCTTTATGCCTATCTATCCAGCTACCTTGTCCTCCAGCCAGACCTGATTTCTCTAAAATAGAAACTTGGCCACGGTCAAACATGGTTGGATCATAAGCGACTCGAGCTTTCACAAATTGATAGTTCGTACCGTCAATCGTTTGAGCAGGATAGTCAAGTGGCGCTTTATCCACAACAAACCTGTTTGCGTCAGCAGCGAAAATTGCTTGTCCGAAGTCAAACGGTATGGGCGTATCAAACACATAGTCTGTTCCGTCTACACGACCAAGCCAGTAGGACTGCGGCTGGGATTGTGCAAAAGCCAGCGTGGCAGTTAGCATAAGCATAATTGTTAAGAGGTAAAGGCAAAGCCCTCTAAAACGGTGCCACGATATGGGGCACCCACTGGTAGATTGCGCAAAGGATTGGGTTTTTAGCATAGGCAGGCATTCTATATTAGAGTGATAAGGTCTAGATGTGATCTTCGTACTTCTGCAGCCACCTTCTGCTTCCTTCTTTATGACTGAATCCTGCTGGACTTAAGGTATTTTTCGTTTGCGGCGAGTGTTAATGCAATCTCACCAAATTCGGCGAGCGTCTTCGAACTTTTTGGCAAGGGAAACTAAGTCTAAAGAAGACTGCCTGGAATAAAAAGAAAAATCTATCATTCTACCTTTTGGTGGATGCGCTAAACTCTTCTCATGTGTTTAAGTGGTTAGGATTTACGTGAGAAATGGTTAGAGGTTACTAATGAGCAGTATTGCCATACCTAAAAGTTTAAATCGAAAAAGTCTTATCCATCTCTGGGAAAGTGCTACCAAACCTATTTACTGGTTTTATGAAAAGCAGCTTTTTGACAAGGTGAGGTCGGTTGGTTACTTACCCAATCATATTGGCATCATTATGGATGGCAATCGGCGTTTTGCTAAAACCATTGGTCTGGACGTACGAACCGGCCATAATTATGGGGCTTCAAAGGCCAGAGAGGTGCTTGATTGGTGTCTCGAGCTTAATATTAAACATGTAACGCTTTGGGGCTTTAGTACCGAAAATAAGGGGCGAAAAACTGAAGAAGTGACGCATTTGCATAGTCTGTTTGCACAACAGGCAAGAGATCTCTTGAAAGACGAGCGGCTTCATAAAAACAAGGTGCGAGTTCGAGTTATCGGGGATATCAATGATTTTCCTGAAGATACCAAACAAGCTTTAAGCAAGATGGAAGAAGCCACCCAAGATTATGATGGTATGCATCTCAATATTGCTCTTGGTTACGGGGGGCGTGAAGAAATTGTTGGTGCAGTAAAGCAGCTTTTGCTTGAGAAGACAGAACAACATAAAACCTTAGATCAGGTTGCCCAGGAGCTCTGTGCTGAGGATGTTCAGCGCTATCTCTATACGGCAGGAATACCTGACCCAGATTTTGTCATTCGTACCAGTGGTGAAGTAAGGTTATCAGGCTTTTTGCTTTGGCAAACTGCTTACAGCGAATTCTATTTTTGTGATGCCTTCTGGCCCAGTTTTAGAAAGCTGGATTTTCTGCGTGCAATCCGGAGTTTTCAGGCGAGACACAGGCGCTTTGGTAAATAGCCAAAGAGCTTTGGAATGGGCTTAGTGTTGGCTATCAATTGGGGCTCGAGCTTTAGATTTGGTACATGATAGCGCTACCCAATAAATCAGTTATGTGACGCATAAGAATTTCAGGCTGTCATAAAACTGTAACTTTAATTATCCAAGATGATGAGCGGAGTGACAAAAATGACGAAATTCATAGCAGTAATCATGGCCGGAGGAAAGGGACAGAGATTCTGGCCCTTGTCAACGGAAGATAAACCCAAACAGTTTCTAGATCTGGAACGCTGTGGCCGAAGCCTGTTGCAAAGTACCTATGACCGGCTGCTGCCCCTAACAGGGGGAGCCAATAATGTCTTTATCGCTACAGGACAACAATATGTAAATCTGATAAAAGAACAACTGCCAGAAATTCCTGAAGAAAACCTCATCATCGAACCTGTGGGTAGGGACTCAGCCCCGGCAGTAGCTTACGCCTCTCTCGTTATCCAGGAACGCTTTGGTGACGCTATCGTTGGTGTTTTCCCCAGCGATCATCGTATTGGAAAAGCCGATACCTTCCGCGCCACGCTGGCAAGAGCCATTAACCTGGCGGATAAAACCAAAGGCCTCCTCACCATAGGTATTGCTGCAGATCGCCCCGCTACTGGCTACGGCTATATACAAGCCGGAGGCGAAGTCGGTGAAGGCTTCCATGTTAAGAAGTTTGCGGAAAAACCTAACCTGAACAAAGCCAAAAGCTACCTTGCCTCAGGTGACTTCTTCTGGAATGCTGGTATCTTCGTCTGGCACACCGATGCCATCATCTCTGAACTCGATACCCACGCCCCCTATCTCACTCAACCCTTGCGGGATGCTATGGGCGCCACACCCTTAACCCCTCAAACTAACCCTTCCAGCGCTCTAACTAATCAAGCAAATAATCATCAACCCAGCAATCAAAACGCTCAAAAACCAAATGAAGCAAGACAAGCCAGAGACGAAGCCATCAACAAAGTGTTCCCCACCCTGAAGAAAATCAGTATCGATTTTGCGGTTATGGAATACACCAAAAAAGCCTATGTTATCCCTGGGGACTTCGACTGGGATGATATCGGTGACTGGGTGGCCTTAGAACGCCTCTTAAGCAAAAACAATGATGATACCAATACGGTTATTGGTCGCCACGTTGGTTTGGAAACCCATGCCAACATTATCTATACAGAAAACCCCGAAGATGTCATCGTCACCCTGGGGGTTAAAGACCTGGTAGTTGTTAAACGCGGTAATACCATCCTGCTAATGCATAAAGATAAAGTTCAGGATATTAAAAAACTCTTGGAAGATAGTCGTATCTCAGAATTGACGGTGCTCTAGTGGATACTCTGGTTTTTGGTACTGATGGCTGGCGCGATATTATTGGGGATAAGTTCACCTTTGAAAACGTAAGCCGCGCTTCTCAGGCGTATGCAGACTACTTGCGTTCCCAGGGCGCAAAAACTGTGGTCGTGGGTCATGATACCCGCTTTAATGGTGACCGCTTTGCCAGACGTGCCGCTGAAGTATTAGCCGCCAATGGTCTGAAAGTTTATTTGTCCAATGGCTATATTCCAACCCCAGCCCTGTCGTTTGCTGTTAAACATTTAGAGGCAGGGGGTGGGCTTATGCTGACCGCTTCTCATAATCCTCCGCCCTATCATGGTTTTAAACTAAAAGGTCCTTATGGGGGAACGGCAACTCAGGCAATCTATCAGGCCATGAGTGAACCGGTGCCCATGATTAGCTATGAAGATGTCAAACCCTTTCATGCCAAGCATCATGTGGTAGAAAGCTTTGATATAAGAGAAGCTTACTATGAGGCTTTAACCAAACTGGTAGATGTCAAGCAGATTGAAAAGGTTAAAGGCGAAATCGTTCATGAAGCGATGGGTGGAGCAGGTACTGGCTGGTTAAGTGGTTTCTTTAGCTATGCCAAACTAAGCAAAGCAATTAAAGACTTGCATGAACACCCCGACCCCATGTTTTATGGCGTGAATCCAGAGCCTATTCATCAAAATCTCAAAGAAGCCATGGATTACATGAGGGATAAGAGCGAAGGCATTGTCCTGGCAACCGATGGCGATGCTGATCGCCTGGGTGCGGTGCTGCCTGGAGGAGTCTTCTTTAACTCGCATCAGATCTTTGCAGTCTTGCTCAAGGTTTTGCATCAAAAAGGGGTCAAAGGACGCGTAGTTAAAACCTTTACCGTGTCGAGAGTGGTTGAACGTCTTGCTGCTCAACTGGGCTATGACGTTACCGAAACCCCAGTGGGCTTTAAATACATTGTTGATGCCATGTTAGAAGGTCAGGTAGCAATTGGTGGAGAAGAATCAGGTGGCATAGGAGTTGCCGGACATATCCCAGAGCGGGATGGCATGGCCAATAGCCTGTTACTGTTAGAAGCCATGGCGCAATCAGGTAAAGGGATGGCAGAACTTTTCAGTGAGATAGAAGCGCAAGTTGGCTGGAAGCATGCTTATGACCGCCTTGACCTACATTTAAGCGGCAATGAGCTTAAGGATGCAGTGTTAGCTTCCTTGA
This sequence comes from Trueperaceae bacterium, assembly GCA_020431825.1. Classification (GTDB taxonomy): domain Bacteria; phylum Deinococcota; class Deinococci; order Deinococcales; family Trueperaceae; genus JAHEBB01. Next base: position 9,754 of record JAGQHN010000032.1, read on the forward strand.
AGAATCCACTCAGTCACATAAGCAATAGGCAGATAGAGAGTGTGGAGCGTTTAGACGGCATCAAGCTTAACCTGAGTGGCAATGCCTGGTTAATGTTTAGAGCCAGTGGTACTGAGCCTGTTCTCAGGATTTACTGTGAGGCGGCTTCTAAAGACGAAGTCAATCAGATTCTTGAGGGTGCTAATGCTTTTGTCGAGAACGTGAGTCTCGCTAGCGTTTAGAAGGACAAAAGAGAAAGCCGATGACTTGATTTGGGGTCATCGGCTTTCTCTTTTGGAAGTAGTACGTTAAAAGAATAAGATTTTAGGTAGTGGTATAGGGAAGACAGATAGGGTTGGCAATTTGAAAAAAATCTGTTGTGGGCGGATTTTAATTACAAAAGTAGTAGGGCTATCTGTCAGGATGATACCACCAGATTTTAAACTGTACTGCTTAAGGTTTCATCGTCGGTTTCCTCGAGGGGTTTACCTATCAGTTCATAGGCATCCTCGAGTAAGGCCTCAACTGCTCTGATATCTTCAGACTTTTCTTCTTTTAGCAAAAGACCGATATATTCAAGAGCATCCTCGAGCTTCCTGGCAATATCATCTCTTCTGGCTTGCATTTCACTGTTTGTATCCAGATAGCGGTTTTCTACGCCATTACCAACATCGACATCGGTACTGGTATGAGGAAAATCTGACTCTGGCTTGCCTTCTCTGCCAATTTCTACCTTTTCCATCGCTTATTTTCCTTGCAAATGCGCTTCGATAAAGAAGAGATCTTTATCGATGGTTCTGGAAATTTCGGTAAAAAGGTCTTCGGTGGTTGGATCATCTAAATCGCCACTTTTTTCTATCGCTTTTCTGGTAGAAGCAGCGTAAGCAGCGTAGCGCTCGGCCAGTGCCTCTACAAAGGCTTTGCCATCTACAGGATTAGGCATTTCTTTCAGGCTCGAGCCTTTGGCTGCCATACGTACTGTTCCTTGAGCAACGCCACCTAAAGCAGTAACTCTTTCAGCTATCATATCGCTAAAGGGTTCAACGCTTTCAGCAAGCTGATCAAAAAACAAGTGAAGCTGCATAAACTCGATGCCTTTAACATTCCAGTGAGCCTGCTTAGTCTGAGAATAAAGATCAAACGTATCGGCTAATTGCTGATTCAAAATGCTTACGAGCTTTTCGCGGTTTTTTTCTTTAATATCAATTCGGGTTTTAAATAATTTGGTTTCTGCAATGGTTTCCATTAAAAAACCTCCTTGGTTCTTCTTAGTAAAGCAATATGTTGTCATTTTTTTTAGATTCAACTGTACGTGAAAAAAGTAAACGAGAGTACTTAGTCTTCAAGGTAAAGGTGAGTCACAGGGCCAGGCAAAGTTTAGATTTATGGAAAGCCGTAGGGTTTGCTACATCGGTACTAAGTTTTTATACTTAGCCTAATGTCTTTGCGTCTTGAATTGTTGGGCCGTGCTGCTGTTACTGTCAATGGTAAGCTCGAGCCTATTCCTTTTAATAAACCAAGTTCTCTGCTTTTTCATTTAGCCTTTCGTGCCACCTGGGTATCGCGAAGTGAACTTGCTTTTTTGTACCGCTCAGATGTCTCTGAAGTAGATGCCCTGAGTTACCTGAGAAAACTTATTTTTAGAGCCAAAAAGTACCCCTGGGCGAGTGGATTAGAGATAAACGAAACCCATCTTCGCTGGCTGGTAGATAGCGATGTTAAGGTTTTTAGAGAGGCATTAAAAAAGCAGGACTGGCCCAGGGCTTTAGCTTCTTATCAGGGTGATCTGTTGGCGGGTCTTAGTTTGGCTGATGCTCCTGCTTACGCTGCCTGGTTAGAGCTCGAGCGCAGCGATTTGGAGCGTCAGAAACGACTGGCAGAGCGTCAGGCAATTGAAGCACATGAAGCCTCAGGAGACTGGGATAAAGCTCTTACCTTACTTGAAAGTTTGCGCGGCTATGACCTGCTTGACGAAGAAGTGCTGCAACTTCAGGTTCGTATCTTGATCAAAAGTAACAGACAGCAAGAGGCGCTTGGTTTGTATAAGCAGTTTCGAGACCTCCTTAAAAAGGAACTGGACGCTGAACCGCTCGAGTCCACCGAGGCTCTGATAGATAGCATGAAAGGAACTGGCCCTCAGCGTGGGTCAAAGAGAGTAAGTCCCTCAGAGAAACCCAGACACAATTTGACTATAGAAACAACGCGCTTTGTGGGGCGCAAACAAGAACTTGTTAACTTGCACGAACTGCTTGAGCAAGCGAACTGTCGCCTCCTTAGCATTGTCGGGCTAGGAGGGACGGGAAAGACGAGACTTGCTCTGGAGTTTGGACGTGCCTGCTTAGAGAACTATGCCGATGGCGTTTTCCTGGTGCCTTTAGCTGGGATTGTTTCAGCGGAAAGTATCATACCGACAGTCGCAGGGCAGTTAGGGTTGCCGCTGCAAGGTATGGCAAGTCCTGAAGAACAACTGCTCGAGTATCTGTCCGATAAAGAATTGCTGCTGATTCTGGATAACTTTGAACACTTGCTTGATGTTGCCGAATTGCTTGAAAAAATGCTGGCTCATGCCCCGAGTCTTAAATTAATGGTTACGTCTCGTGAGGCACTCGAGCTAAAAAGCGAGTGGTTGTTTGATCTGGATGGTCTGACCTATCCTGGCAGATACGACCCTGCCAGGGAAACCTATGAAGCTATTGACCTGTTTATAAAGCGGGCTTCACGTATGTCCAAACAATTCGTTCTTTCTGAAGAGAGCCTTAAGGCTATTGCCGAGATATGCCGCCTGGTTGAGGGTATGCCGCTGGCTATCGAACTGGCAGCGACCTGGGTGCGCACCTTAGGTGTTCAGGATTTGGCTCTGGAACTGAGTAGAAATATTGATTTACTCTCGCTTGCCACAGATAAATATAAAAGTATACGCTCAGTTTTTGATTATGCCTGGCAGGGCTTAGGCGCTCAGGAGCAAACTGCCTTTGCCAAACTCGCTGTATTTCAGGGAGATTTTGATTTAGAGGCTGCCAGAGGGGTGGCAGGTGCTCACCTCAGTATGCTCATGCTTTTAGTCAATCGCTCCCTGATAAAGCGAACGTCGGCAGGGCGTTACACTATTCATGAACTTATCAGGCAATATACCCTGTTAAATCAAGATAACCCGGCTTTTCGGCAGACCCACGCTGCCTACTTTATTGCTTTACTCGAGGCTTTAGAACTGGCCATTAAGGGTGAAAATCAGACTGAGGCCATCACCGTTCTTGACCAGGAGTTTGAAAATGTTATGCAGGCATGGCAGTTTGTCGCACGTCAAAAAGATACCGCTGCACTGACCAGAGGACTTGAAACGCTGGAATATTACTACTACTTCAAAGGCTATTTTCAACTGGCAGCCGATGATTTTATGCATATTCAGGAGCAGCTACCTGAAACTAGCTATGGGTTGCGCGCTAAGTTTTTGGTACGCAGCGCCTTATTTCAGCGCAATTTAGGCAGAATGCAGGCAGCAGAAATGTCAATAAATGAAGCACTTAGCCTCATCCGGCAGGTAAGTGATCCTTTTGAGGAAAGCTATATTCTGGCTGAATTGGCAAAACTACATTTCTATTTGTCCCGTTATGACAAGGCCCAAAGGTATTTTGGGGAAGCAGTGGATCTGGCGAAGCATTCTGCCAATACCTTTATTGAAGCGTCCTCTCTTATGGGGCTGGGGCATGTTAGCCACTACACGCAGGGGGATGTTAAAACCTCCAACGCTTACTATTTGCAAAGTTTGCGCTTATTTCGTCAGTTAGGGGAAAAAGACGGCATAAATGCAGCGCTTATGAATCTGGGAGCGGCAGCCTATGACCAGCAGGATTTGCTGAGTGCGCAGCACTATTATGAAGAAGCCTATGAAATAATCAGGACGCTCGAGCAAACGCACCGCGAAGGTATTATTCTCAGCAATCTGGCGGCTATTTACTGGCAGCAAGGGGATGAAGCTAAAGCGCTCAGGTATTTTCAGACAAGTCTGGATAAGCGCTGGCAAGCCAACGATCAGCGTGGCGCCGCAGAAACGCTTAACCATTTGGGCAGATTTGCTTACCAGCAAGAAAATTACCGGGAAGCCTGTGAAAAGCACCTTAAAGCTCTGGGTATTTTTGAGGACTTAGGTGACTTATCGGGGGTAGCGGCTAGCAAAAGTCATTATGCTCGGTCCCTTTTGGCTTGTGGGCAAGAAGCTCAGGCCAGACGTGTAGCGCTAGAGGCCCTCGAGCTTGCTCACAAGATTACCAATAAAACTGATATTTTGAGCAGTTTGCTCAGTGTCGCCATGATTTCTAAAGATGACACGCAAAAGGCGCAGCTGGCCCAGCTGGTCTACCAGGAGGCTGAGGGGGGTCACGAGCCGATTCGGCAGGAAGCAGCAGCCTTCCTTAAAAGTCAAAAGCTTGGCCTTAAAACAGATACAAAGCTAAACCTTGACGACCTAATAAAACAAGTCCTGGCATAACTTTGGAACGTAACTGGAACGGCTGTTGTCTAAGCTCTTGTTATGCAAAAAGAGACTTTAGTAGGCAGCTTTATTTTGCGCGTTCTTAACCTCGAGCAAAGAAGGCAGTACAGTCTACAAAATCTACGTACGGGGGAAATTCTTACCTTTAGCTCGAGTGCAGAACTCTTTCGCTATGTGGAGAGCTCGAGTGGGGAGCACCCTCCCTGGAAACTTCCTGAAGGTGACCCTGATTGACTTGTCTGTAATGAACCCAGAGGATGTATGAAGACACCCCTATATAGTGAAACAGATTTAAGCAAGGCTGAACCCATCCTTTTTATCCCTCAGCGCCTTGGTTTAGCTTTCTGGGTGCTGTCGCTGCTTTATAGCGGACTCCTTGCTTTTTCTCCTGTGTATGCCGTGTTTTTACTGTTCAAAGATGCCTGGAGAGCTGGTCGAATTCAGGCTTTTGGCCTGCCTGACATGCTGGTATTACTGCTTATACTTGCCGTTCTTATTACTATTTCCTGGGCCTATGCGCGGTGGTTCTTTAAAAGATGGCATATGGCCCGTATGGATGAGTTTTGGGCGAGGCGAGAAGGACAGTTTTATCATGGTATTACTCTCACAGAAACGGGCGTTGAGGTTTGCCTGTTTGATGAAGAATTCTTTATCCCTAAAGAAGATTTTCTAGGCTTCAAGTTTTGGCTAAAGCGCACAAGCCGTAGCCAATCGCCCTATTTGCACCTGCACTATATGTATGAAGGCAAAGAAACGCTAAAGGAACTCTACTGGGATGATTTGTTGTGGCATAAAACCCTGGGAAACCTGCGTTTGCCAGATACGTACACCCAAATCAATAGCAAACAAAAAGTCGTTGATGACCTTAATCAGCTTGTTCAGTCTTGAGATTGGCAGATTCAAAACAAACCTGTTTAGTTACTTGTTAAGGGCTTGTTAAGACTTGCAACTTAGTCTTTTGTTTAGAGAGGCGTGTTACCCATTAGGAGGTTAGATGTGAAAAATAGAAGCCCTTTATCAAAAGTCTTTTTGAATCTTGCACTGATTTTTATGAGCCTGATTTTTAGTGCTTGCGGGTCTGCTCAGAGTGTTGCCAGTGATGCTGTAGCTGAACTCGAGCAAATCGCAAATGGCAGGGGCGAGATTGAAATGACCCTTGATATTCAGTTGAAACAACTAAAAGGTGCAGCTCAGTCGCCAGGTTCTGGCGCTGAGTGGCGTCTCTTCACGGGTATTACGCCTAAGGGAAAAACCTTAGAAGGCATTATTGTTCTGGAGCGATCTGGCAATGCTTTAGGAAACTTTGAAATCCAGGATTTAAAAGTGCGCGGTAAAGTCACGAAGGTTAAGGGGCAAAGGGTCTTTTCAGGATTTTACAGCAAAGGCAATAACGCTGCTGGAGTTTTACTTGCCTATAACCCGGGAGAAACCTTTGATGCCCCAAAGGCAAAAACCCTAGCGGGCAGGTTTGTCGCCAACGCCGAATTCTTGACGCACGGTGCCAGCACCTTCATGGTGGCTCGGGGCAAGCAGGGAGTTGTTCTGGGGATTTTGTCCGAAGATTTAGGTTTTTCAACGAGTCCGGGTAAAGAAACTGTTGAGCTCGAGCTAAGGGCTGAGCTTGATGGCTTTATAGGCCAGGGGACCGCCACGCTGGCCCTTCCAGGTTTTACGCCATTAAACGCTCTGGTTGTAGGCATTTTTGTACACATTAGTGTCTAGAAAGGATAACGATGACATTTTTAAAGAAGGTTGCTTTAACGGTATTACTCAGTTTCGCTAGTTTGGGTTTTGCTCAAAATGGGGCAAATTGTCCACCCGAGATCGCTCCTGGAAGCTATAGCGCTGAATACCTTGAGGGCAGCCTTAAAGCTTTACAGGTAGGAACTTACTATAATCAGGAGCGCCCCAGACTGATCAGGCAACTTGACAAAGAAGGCATAGAGGGAGAAGCCTTTATTGAGCAGATTGAACTTACCAGCCTTAAAGTTCTTGCTCTGGAAAAAAAGCAACAGCTCGAGTTTTTTGATCGTGCGAGTCGTTGTTTGCTAAGACAAGAACTGCTAAGTCGGGATGAGGCACAGAGCCTTACATCGCTTTTTGAAACCTTTTTAAGGCAGGATAACGCCTCTTCTATCAGGGCAATGAAGCAATTTGAGGAAGTAGCTGTGAGTCCTCTGGCAAAAGGCATGCTTCAAGACTTAAAAGCCTTGTATGAAAGCGAAGAGGGGGGAAGTGTAACGCAGGCATCGGTAGCTAAAGGGGTGGGCTATTTGACGGGTGCCGTGGTGGGTGCGATCAGCAACGCAGTAAATGGTGCGGCGCAAACTGTTAAGAAAGCTGTATCTGAAACGACCAAAGCGGTTACTCAGGCTGCCAATGACTTCGCTGATGGCTATCAGGAAGGTCTGAATGATAGCCAGGATGGTGGCGATGATAGTGGTGGCGAAGGTGGTGATAGCAGTGGTGGTGGCAATGACTGTGGTTGCTAAGAGAATGGCTTATGGCATGTAAAAAAGGCTAGATGGTCACAAGATCATTAGAGTTCTTGTGAAAGTATCAACTGACTTCAGATACCAAGCGATACAATCTGGCTTTGTCAGTTATTCAAGCAGCATGTTCATTGCTTCAGATACATCATGTTCAAGGATCAACTATGAGACCGGTAAACATCGCTATCCAAATGGACTTTTGCAAGAGCTGAATTACAAGTTTGCCCGCATGATTTTCAGAGCTGTTTGATGATCTGAAAAGACAAGATTCACCTCACTGTTTAAGGAGACAAGCATGAAAAAAATGTTCGTATTCGTCTTTCTTGTCCTGCAATTTAGTGCCTTAGGGTTTGCCCAAAGGTCCTGTTTGCCTGACCCCTTCCCTAACATTTATAGACCGCAGGTTCTTGCTGACATGCAAGGAATGTTAAGTTCCTCTGATAGCTACAAGGCGGCTCGAGCTGACTTCTTGCTACGCGCCAAAGCAGAAGCCTTGCCTGATACATTTGTACCTCACCTTGAAGATACCGTTACTAAATTTCTGGCATCAGAAAGACGCAGTCAACGTCAATATATTTTGCGGCTTAGTCGCTGTCTGCGAGACAATGATGTCATTACCCCTTTGGAAAAACAGGCGCTAGATCGCTTTTTTGAAGCAATGCTCCAAAATAAAGCCGGGGAGGCCCTAAGAGCAGCAAAGTACTTATCAGAAAATGCAGCGTCTGACCTGGGGCTAATTATTGGGCCCATCTTTTTGGACCTGGTGGCAGATTACGATGACAGTTCTGGTACTGCCGAAACCCAGTCACAGGTAAGTGGCGGCGACATCGGCGGCGCAGTAGGCACGATTGTAGGAGCCATTTCCGGACTGGCTACCGGCGGACTCGGGGGAGCTTTGGTGGGCGCAACGCTAGGTTCAGCCGTAGGTAAAGCCGTGGGTAATGCCGTTCAAACGCTGGTTGATGCCCTGTTTGGCAAAGGAGATGAGCTTGAAGAAGGCGGAGAAGAGGGAGGTGGCGACGGGGGCAGTAATGGAGGCGGTGAAGGAGACTAAGGTTTAGCCATAGCCTCTTGTTATGACGGCGGTATACCAGGTTTTGTGTATTTGGTCTAGTGAATCCCCATGCTGCCAGGGTTCGCCCTTTCCTATACGCACAAAATCGGACACCTTTCTAAGCCTTGTTAAGACCTTGTTAAGACCCCTTTCCTAAGCTTATGACAGCAAAGGAGCACCTCATGAGCTGGACTTACTTATTCGCCGCCACCTTATTCGATGTTATAGCGACCGTTTATATGAAACAGTCAGATGGTTTTAGCAAACTCTTTCCGACCTTTATCGCCATTACGACTTTTGGTGCGAGTATCTTTTTACTGGCGCTGGCTTTACAGAAGCTCGAGGTCATTCCTGTTTATGTCGTTTGGGTGGGTTTTGGTACTGCCTTGATTACTATCTTGGGCATCCTTATCTATCAAGAAGCGATAAGCCCCCTCAAGCTAATATCGGTTGCCTTCATTGTCGCTGGTGTTATTGGTGTAAGCCTCAGTTCAAATGCCCTTAATTAAGGAGAAAAAATGAAGATGATTCGTTACTGGTTTTTAGCGCTCTTGTTGTTTGGCACCTTCGCCCATGCAGATATACCGCTAGATGGTCTGACTTTGGCGCTTCATCCTGTGGGTGAAACTCTGGTGGTGGGTGGCCGAAGTCGCACGCTGTACACGCTTGACGCCAGCACGCTCGAAGTTCTAAACCGTACTTACTTAGGAACTACTATCAATAAGCTCATGTTTTCTCCCGATGGCAGCCTGCTCTTTGTGCAAGATAGCGAACCTGATATTTATATCCTGAATGCTGAGACATTCGAGCAAATCGGCACGCTGGGTGGCTACGGAAGCTTAAGCATGGCGCCAGATGCAAAGCTCATGGTGGCCCTGAACCGTGACTATGACGGTGACACGCTAACGCTCTTTGATACCAACGGTCTCGAAATGAAAAGTCTGACCTTTGGCGAAGACGATGATGTTTCCTCTTTGGGTATTAGCCCAGATGGCAGTAAGCTTGCAGTTTTCTTTGACTATTTTGAAAGTGAAAATGAAGAAGACGTTTCTTGGAGCAACATACCAGAAGAATATGAAGGCTTTGCCAAAGATGTTTATGCCGAGCAGCATGACGGCGACGAGGCGCGCTATATGCTACTTAGTTTGCCAGGTCTAGAGGTTTTAGCCGATTATGTAAGTTTTTATAGCCCACGCGAAGATGAACTGGTCTTTTTTCAGGGAGATGACGCGCTGATTATAAACTCGAGCAATGAAAATGCCCGCTACAGTCCAGATGGTACTGTCGAGATGTGGGCCTGGTCCAGCGATATAAGCGCTTACGGTTCAGGCATATCGGCAGATCACAACATCCTGGCAGTGGGTAGCCTTGCCGATGCCAGCATAATGGACATGGCTAATAACAGCGAAGTAAGTTTTGATCTGGATGATTTACCCGGCTGGCCCGAGTACTTCAGCAGTTTTGTGATCGCTCCCAGTGGCATTATTTATGGAGCAACTGACGCCCACCGCGTGGTCAAGGTAACGCAGGCAGGTGCCGGCGTTAGTAAAGAAATCAAGCCTATTTACTAAGTTCTGCACTATTACTCAAATCTAATTCAATTCTAAGGAGAAAATTATCATGTTACGGTTTAGAATATGTAGTTGGTCCATGATGGCGGTATTTTTTTTATCGCTAGTTTCGTTTGCTTCTGCACAAGACCTTGATTGTTTGTCGCAGCCTGCAGATCATCCCTGTTGGGGTGCTGCTGCACCAAGCTTTAGCCAAGATGCAGTTGGTTTAGCCGAGGCAGTTAATAAAGAAAATCAGCGCCGAATGAATGAAGGAGATTGTAGTGGCTTAGATCATGAGGGTTGTTTGGGCCTGCAAGGCGCAACCCTCTATTGTTGGCTTGTTGGCTGTTTAACGCCACCTGATGATCCAAAACCCGAACCAACCCCTGAAGATCCGACTCCTGAAGATCCGACTCCTGAAGATCCGACTCCTGAAGATCCTGAAGACCCTAATGGCCCTGGCCCTGAAGATCCGACCCCTGAAGATCCTGAAGACCCTAGTGGTCCTGGATCTTCAGGGCCAAAGGAAGAACCACAGGGTCAGCAGGCTGATACTGCTGCAGAGTTTGTAGGGATGCAATCTCAGCGTTTCAATCAGAAAACTAGAGAGGTACTTGAAACGCTTCAGCCAGGTTCAGTGATTACAAAAATATCTTGGGAAAACGGCACAGAGTTGGAATTAGTTCTAGTAAAATTCCTTGAGACTAAGAAAAGCAATAAGCGAGAATACATTGCCTTCCTTGATATTGTTGATCGTACAAACTCTGAACAGTATCGTATTGTTATAGGTGGACAAGGCAATATTGTCTATGCCCTTCCTCTTAAAACTTTCATAAGAGCAATTCGTGAATAAAAATTAAGAAGTTTTTTGGTGGACTTAGTTTAGAGTAGGTTTATCAAGCTTATTACATCCTCAGCTCCAGGTGTGTAATAGAGGTTTGCCTAGCCTAACTCAAATTTGTACGAAAAACCCAACGAATTCTGAAAGGAGTTATGAAGTACTTTAAAATCATTATTATTACGATAGTAGTTGTGGGATTACTTACGGGTTGCAGCAAGCTCGAGCGCAATGCTAAAAAACTGGTCGGAGGTCTTTCTGAGATTATCTCAGAAGGGGTGAACGGCGTTATTCAGGCAACCGTAAAAATCATCTTCTTGAGTGTGCTCAGCACTCAGGAAGATGGCACACAGGCGCTGAGTTTTGAAGCTGAAACCCCCTCTGGTCGTGCCTTTAAAGGGATTGCAGTAGGTGCAACCAATGCCCTCAGTTCCGGCGAAGTAGCCATTAAAGGTAGAGCGTTTGAGGTGCAGGGTGAGCCTGTCCTGCTAGCAAATGCCATAAATTCTGAGGGTAGCTTGCCCCTGGTTATGATTGCGGTTGAAACAGATACGCTTATTACTCAGCCGAGTCTGGGCAGGTCTTTAAGTGATGTCGGTACGCTCGAGCTCGTAGCACAAAGTCTTAATCAGGGAAATAATTCCCCGACTATTTTTCGGTTTATTGGTGAGACTGAAAAGAATCTCAGTCTTTTAGGTATTGGTTTAACCAGGCTAGATTTAAATGCGGGTACTCAGGGTGAGCTGCTGGACTGGCAGGCTAGCGGGGATATGCGTCTGGAAGGCAGTATTATAGAAACAAGTCTTGGAGCAACCCTCGAGGCTGGAGCTGAGCTTAGGCTGACGGCTGGGGAAAAAACGCAGGTCGTAAATGCCCAGCTCTATAGCTTTGTCGTGCAAAAGGCTCAGTGATGTAGTCAGAACTTTCACAATTTCCTCGAGCTGATTTATAAATCTGGAAAACTCCAGCAAAAATCAGAATTTTGTGACGCTTGTTTTGCTTTAATCAGCAAAGCAGGCGTTTGATTTTGATGTGGTGGTTATACCCGCAAATGGGTACCTGGGGTGACCAATACAGCTAAGAAAAATAAAACGTTAATACTCCAAAATTTAAGGTACCAGGTGGGATTTGGTTTGACTAATGCTTACTAAACTAAAGCTTGTTGTGCTTATTGTCACTATGCTACTTGTCAGTTGCGGTGGTGAGAGCACCCCAAAAAGTTCAGAGACCCCGGAGACAACTGCCCAAAAAGTGCAGTGGATGGTAAATCCGTACACCTTAAACACTTCAGTAACTACTACCCAGGAAACAACGGATGATTTAAGCTTTGAGCTGCTTAATCAGGGCACGTTAGCGGGTGATTTTGAGATTAGTATTGAGGCTGATTGGCTAAGTGTTAGTCCGACTTCGGGTAGCCTCGAGCCAGACAAAAGTCAGACCATCAGGGTGTCTTTTGCTAGTTGTGTAACAATGGCCGAAGAAAAGACCAATATAAAGATTGAAGGCTCTAACTCATCGCAAATCGTAAGTATCTTCTGGAGTTGTATGGGGGCTAGCCAACCAGATATAAGTGAGCCAGCGGTTGAAGTCTTGGAGGCCAATATTTTTGAATTGGTTACGTCCAGTCTGAGTTTTAAAAATCAGGGTGCGGCGGCGCTCGAGTACAGTATTGAGTCCTCTGCTGAGTGGCTCAGGCTCGAGCCAGATGCAGGTAGCCTAGCGCCCAATGCCAGCCAAAAGATTGCACTGGAAGCCGAGTGCGGCGAAAAGGCCGGTGCGTTTGAAACCGAGCTTGTCATATCGTCAAATGACCCAAACGAAGGCAAGAAAACGGTTCCCTTAAAACTCATTTGCAATTCGCTGGATGTTCCTGACATCAGCTTACTTCCGACCTCTATTGTTGCTGCTGCAAGGGTAGGTACAGGTTTGACCAGAACCCTCAGTTTTAGCAATGAAGGCCGGGTGACCCTGGACTTTGCGGTGCAGGAAAATGTTGATTGGCTTAGCGTAAACCCAGCCGAAGGTAGCCTCGAGTCGGGAGCTATGCAAACCCTCGAGCTGGCCCTGACTTGCAGTGATAAAGAAGAAACCCTAAGTACAACCCTTGATATAAAAAGCAATGACCCAGATGAGGCCAGTGTTGCTGTGCCAATTGTCTTTGATTGCACGGTTGAGCAGCCTGCAAATACGCCAGATATCACTGCACCGCAACCCAACCCCCTGACGCTAACGGCCTATATTGCTGGACAGACAGAGGCAAGTGGCAGCTTCAGCTTTAGAAACCTTGGTAATGCCGAACTGAGTTTTGCGCTGGAAAAAGATGCTGATGTAAGCTGGCTCGAGCTTCCTACTAGCTCTGGCACGGTCGCTGCCGGTCAGACCCAGGTCATAACGGTGCTAGGCCAATGTGCTGATCAGGTTGAAACCAAGATCACCAAGCTAGGTCTCAGTAGCAATGACCCTGATGAAGCTGCAAAGTCACTTACTGTACAACTTAATTGCGCACTGCCTCCCTTGAAGACGCTAAGCGTTGCTACTTCGGGTGCGGCAGGCAAGGTTGTCAGTACCCCAGCAGGTATTGAGTGCGGGGAAACTTGCTCTGCTCAATTCCTGATTGGTAGCGAAATTCAGCTCGAGGCTCAGGGGCTAGATGGTACTAGATTTGTTTCCTGGAAAGTTGGTCCCTGTCAGGGACAGGATGCCCTTTGCAAACTCACCCTTGGCAAAGATATGGCGGTTGAGGCCGTCTTTGAAAAATCACAGTTTGATATTGAGGTGCGCTTTTCTGATACCAACTTAAGCAGTTCACAAAAGGCTGCTTTTACCAATGCTGCTGCCCGCTGGGCCGAAATCATCGTGGCTGATATCCCGGATATCGAGGTCAACATTAAAGGTCGTAACTGTAATGATGTTCCTGATTTTGTTGGCACCATAGACGACCTTCTGATTGATGTTAAAGCCCCCAGTATTGACGGAGTAAATGGCATTTTGGGACAGGCAGGTCCCTGTTTTATTCGCCAGAATGGCCTGCCCTACTTTGGCATTATGCAGCTAGATAAAGCAGACATAGACAGGCTCGAGGCCGCAGGGCAACTGGAAAATGTCATCTTGCATGAGATGGGCCACATTCTGGGCATAGGCACGCTCTGGGAATTTGCCTTTGATTTGCTCGAGTACACGGGCTCGAGCTGTGACGCTGCGTCCACCATTGGCTATACCGGGACCCACGCCCGTTCTGCCTATCAGACGATGGGCGGTAAGGGCAATGTACCCGTTGAAGATACCGGAGGTCTTGGCACCAAGTGCGGTCACTGGCGCGAAGAAAGCTTTGGCAATGAGCTTATGACGGGCTATCTCAACTCAGGCACCGCTAACCCCCTGAGTCGCATTACCGCAGGGACCTTAGAGGACATGGGTTACACCGTAAACTACAATGCTGCTGACAGCTATAGCCTTGGGGGGCTTCGTAGTCAAGACGCAGGCGATAAGCTCGAGGAGATTTTAATCAGACCACAGGTTCTTCCGTAAGCATTTGGAAGTGGCAGAGCCTCGAGTTAAACCCTCGAGGCTTTTTTGCTGTTAAGACCTTGTTAAGACCCTCTTTTTAAACTCTTTTTAGTACAAGGAGGGCAAGATGATTTTAAGTTTATCGGTTTTAAGTTTGTTGGGCTCACTGGTCTATCTGGTTAATAACAGAGTAAAAGCTTCTGCCGCCAAATTTCTTTACCCAAAGCGGCGTCTGGCAAAGGCAAGTCCTGCTGACTATGGGCATGCCTTTGAGACAGTGACTTTTTGTAGCGCCGATGGTTTAAAACTGGGCGGCTGGTATCTGCCTGCCAGCACTGAGGGCAAAGCAACCATTGTGTTTGTTCATGGACTTAAAGGCAACCGAGCGTCCTTATTAAAGCTGGCTTTAAAACTGGTTGAGCAGGGCTACGGTGCCCTCCTTTTTGATCTGCGCAATCATGGGGCCAGTGAGGGGAATATAACGACTATGGCCGCGCAGGAGGTCTTTGATATAGAGGGCGCGCTTGATTTCTTAAAGGCTCGAGCCGGACTTGACGCCAGTCAAATTGGCATCATAGGACATTCTTTAGGGGCGGCAACTGCCCTGCGTGTCGCCGCCAATCACAGGTTTAAATTTGTGGTTGCGCATGCGGCCTTTGCCGATCTTTGCGACAGTATGCATCAGGCTGCGCGGAGTCTGACAGGACTAAGGGCAGATCATCCGCTAGTCAAAGCCGTGCTTTACCCTTTTGTTTGTCTGATGATCCGCCATGCGCAGCAGCAAGTCGGGCAAAGGGCCAAAACCATTAGCCCCAGGCAAGATCTCACGCTTATGCAGTCCATTCCCTGTTTATTTGTTCATGGTTTAAAGGACACGACCATCGCAGCTTCTAATAGCAGGGTGCTTTTTGATGTTGCGAGCGGTGAGAAGGAACTTCTTTTACTTGATAATGCTGGTCACGCGGTAGAAGCGTTGCTCGAGCTTTCCCAGTTTGCCGTTCTTGATTTTGTGAGTAAACATGGTCAACTTGACCATCCTGACAAAAATAGCCGGGCTTTAAAACCCTACGACATGCCTGTGAGTCTTACCTCTGCAGGCGTTTATCTGATGTAAATACCGTTCAAAGTGGGTCACTTTCCCTATCAAGGCTGAAAAAATGGGAAGTGGCTCAAATTCAGGATGAAACCACCATCAATTGGGATGAAACCACCATCAATTGGGATGATACCACCGTCTAAAAGTGAACCATTTCGTTAAACCCAGCTAGAAAAAGCTGCAAGCTAAGCATAAAGAAAGGATGCAAAATGGCGCAGTACACCGAAGTTACAAGGACCTCCTGGGGAAGTCGTTTGGGCAGTTCAATAAAGGGCATAGGCTTTGGCTTGCTCATTTTTGTTCTGGCCTTCCCTTTACTCTTCTGGAATGAATCACGAGCCGTGAAAGTTGCTCGCACACTGGATGAAGGTCAGGGGATTGTTCAACCGACCCTGTCAACCACCGTTGACCCTAACCTCGAGGGCAAACTGGTACATATGTCTGGACTTGCCAGCACACAAGATGTCTTAAGCGATGCTGGTTTTGGTGTTTCAGCCAGTGCCATTAAACTGCGGCGTGTTGTTGAGATGTATCAGTGGAAAGAAACAAGCCGCTCAGAAACAAAAAACAAAACGGGTGGTTCGCAAGAGACCACCACCACCTATGACTACGAGCGCGTCTGGTCTGATAGCCCAATAAGCTCATCTGCTTTTAAAGTATCAGCAGGACACGAAAACCCAGCGTCTATGCCCTATACAGGGGAAGATTGGCAGGCACAACAGGTAAGTTTGGGCGCTTATGATCTATCAGATAGTCTGGTTGGCAAAATTTCTGCCTGGCAAGCCTTAACACTTTCAGAAAATGATGTAGCAGGTATAGCTCAGGCTGCAAATATTGCAGTAGAGCCTGCCAGTGACTGGTTATATCTAAATTACTACGGCTCGAGTGCCAATCCGCAGATTGGCGATGTCAGGTTGCGCTATGAGCTGGTACCAGATACAACGGTGAGTATCGTTGCGCAGCAAGAGGGCAGCAGCTTCAAACCATATCAGTCAAAGTACGGCTCGAGTATCAACATGCTTTCGCCTGGCGAAAAAACGCCTGCGGAAATGTTTGAGGCAGCCAAAAAAGCCAATACAGCCATGACCTGGGGGCTCAGGGTTCTGGGCTTTTTCATGATGGCAATTGGTCTTGGTATGGTGCTTGCCCCTCTGGTCATCGTCGCCGATGTCTTACCTTTCCTGGGTAACATGCTCAGGGCAGGCTCTAGGTTTATTGCGGGAGTGCTGGCCTTCTTTTTTGCCTTTATTACTATTGCTATCGCCTGGTTAGCTGTGCGTCCGGTGCTGGGTATTTCGCTTATCGCAATAGCGGCTGCGGTGCTTATTGGCGGTATGGTCTTAAGTCGCCAGCGCAGTAAACGAGTCGTTCCTTCACCCGCAAGCGCTTAAAAACAGGATTACCAAAGGACAACTATGGCAAAGCTATTTCAACACTGGGTTTTCTTGATTGCCCTGGCTATTGCGCTACTTATTGGGGTGGCGAGCTATTACTTCGCGCGTCCAGCCCTTGAGGTGCTCCGTTTGGCAAGGGCCTCGAGCCACTGGACAGAAACAACGGCTCAAGTGACCTCTGCCGTGATTGACAGTAACTATTCTGGCGTCTCTTCCAGCACACCCAATTACCATACGCCGCAGGTGCGTTACAGCTACGAGGTGAATGGACAAGCCTATGAGTCCGATACGATTCTCTTTGGACATCTCAGGCTTACTAACCGTGCTGGTAAAGCAGCTGCTCAGCGCATCCTTGACCCGTACCGCAATTACCCTATTGTAAGTGCCTATTACAACCCGGAGAACCCGGCCCAGGCGGTGCTCGAGCCTGGGTTTAAGTTGCGCTCTTTACACGCGTTAGCCAATGTTGGTCTTGGTTTTGCGATAGCTCTGGGAGTTCTTGGTGCAGGGTTTTGGCTAGACCCGCCCTTTGCGAAACTAAGTGTCATTCAGCAGAGCACAGATGTGGCAAAAGAAGCTTTGCTAGCAGAGGAGAGCCGTGGCTAGATTTTCTCAGGCGGAGGTAAATGAGTATCTTGATGACATTTTTCTACCCCTTGACCTCGAGGGTCAGGCTTACGTTTTGTCGGCAGGTCGCCAGTATCACGGAAGCTATGAAGGGCGAGGTCTGCATATTTTTACCAGAGCGGTCAAAATGTCTCGCAGTAATGGTGGAGGCAGTGTCTATATGGGGCATAATCTCGAACTCCTGCTCGATAGCCCGCTTAAAACCAGAGCTACGCTGGTTCATTCAGCCAGTCTGAATAGCTTTTTTGCTGCTCACTTAAGAGCCCTCGAGCCTGTGCCTGTACTGGACTTTACTCAAAACGATTTTTCCTTTCAGGCCCATGATGTTCACTGGGCGATGAGCCTGGTTGATGAGGCCAAGGAGCTCATGCTCCTGATGGCTCAGCAAGACACAAAGGTTGGTTTTAGCTCTCTGAACCTTTACCCGGAAGCGGTGAGCCTGAGTTTGCGCTTACCCTGGGATACTATCAGTCAGGAGCGGGTGGCGGACTGGCTCGAGCAGCTCCTTGACTTTGCTACCATTGCCGAAAGTTTACCGCCACCCATGCAGCCACTCGAGGAAAGTAAAACAGAACATGACTTCAGACTCAAGCGAGGCATGTCAAAAAGATTTGCCAAGGTTGCTCTTGCTATCGCTGGAGGGATAATGGTACTGGTCATCCTGGCTTTTATCAGTATACTTTAGTATCTTGAAGGCCAGGTTTAAGTGAGTTCCGTTCTTAAAAAGGCAACGGTTTTTTCCCAGGCAAGTTTGGCAATCTCCGGATGATGGTTTCTGCCTGTTTCATTAAAAAAAGCATGATTTGCCCCTTCATAAATGCTTATATCGACATCTTTACTGAGGGCTTTTAGTCGCGCCTCAAAAGCCCTTACATTTTCAGCCTTGATGCCCTGATCGAGTTCCCCGTAGTGCCCCTGGACTTTGGCGGTCATGCCCTGCCAGTCAAGTTCCTCGAGCTGTCTTGGCAGGCCGTAAAAAGGTGCCGCTGCGCTAATGACGTCAGGGCGCTGTGCTGCTAGTGTTAACGCCAAGCCGCCACCTAAGCAAAAGCCAACCACGCCGAGCTTGTTACCGTCAGCTTTGCCCAGCAAATAGTCTACGGCGCCACTCATATCTTTGGCGGCCTGAGACATTTCCAGATTCATCGCAAGTCGTCTGGCATCATCGGGTGCCGAGGCTACTTCGCCGTGGTACAGGTCAGGGGCTAAAGCAACAAAACCAGCTGCCGCAAATTGATCAGCAATGGCTTTTATGTTGTCGTTTAGGCCCCACCACTCCTGAATAACAATGACGCCAGGACCACTGCTCCCAGTCAAATAACCTGATGCCTGATGACCATTACTTGGATAAGTGACAATTTCGCCCATACAGAGCCTCCTGAGTAGCTACTTTACACACACCATAACAGACTTTTTGCTCCGGTTATGGACACCGGGAAATCATCAGGGGCTTATGTCGCTAAGAAAAATAGCCCTGTGTAGGGGAGACACAGGGCCGTCAGAGAGGAGATGGAGGCTTAGCCTCCGCTTAATAGTTTAGCAGAAAAGGATGACAGAGTGGTTAAGAGAGGACTTAATAAAAAAGTAGTGATGGATACATTGAAGATAACCGTGACATTTGTGGTGCTCGTAAAAGCTGAGGTAGAAAATAATTTTCTGTGAAGCATCACGGGGGCATCATTCAGCATAAAGCCACCATAAAATTCACGATGATACCGCTATCAAATTCGGGATAATACCACCATAAAAAAGAAAAGGCCCTCTGCGACGGCCCTAAAATGAAGAATAGCACTGCCAGATGAACGTGGCGTGAACTTGACGATTATCTGCTGTTTACGGTTTTCTAATCACAGAAGAGAAAATACAGAAATTAGCAGACAAACCCCAGCATATTACTTAGCATGAGAATATGCCTCGCTATAGTCCAGATGCCGCCAAATGTTTTCTTTTTGCTTTCAAAGAGGGTAGTCAAATGGGTCATGGGCTTATTGGTCCGGAACATTTGCTTTTGGGGCTGGTCAGGGGAAATAAAGAAATTGCTAGCGAGTTTAGGGCTATAGGACTACCCCTCGAGCGCTTACGAACCCTTGCGAAACGGCAGCTCAATCAGGAACCAGAGTCGAGCCTGCCTGTCTATAGCACTGCGCTTAGACAGCTTTTAAAAGATTTGCCCGAGACAGCGCCTGTAACACCCAAGGATTTGCTAAAACGACTGCTCGAGGATAAGTCTGCCTGGTGCTATACACTTATTGCTTCAACAGGCGAACTCAGCATGGTTCATCACTGGCTATTTTCAGATGATTCTTAAGACAATTTGTGTAAGCAAGCCTGCAGCTCTCTAGAACACGGTAGAATGCCCTGTCCAGGTTAGTCCTGACTCGAGTAAAACTGGAGGTCAGCATGAAAGTACTCATTTCAGCCGATATGGAAGGTGTGTGTGGGGTTACCAGCTGGGTTCAGGTGATGCCACCCGAACTGGGGCAAGAACCCTCGTCAACCGTGGAATATGAGCGTGCTCGTTTGCGTATGACGCGAGAAGTCAATGCTGCAATTGAAGGTGCTTTTGAAGCTGGAGCTGATGAAGTTATCGTCAATGATTCGCATGACGGCATGCGCAATCTGATTCCTGAAGAGCTGCATACGGAAGTGCGCTTTATTAGTGGTAGTGATAAGGAACTCGGGATGATGCAGGGTCTGCAGGAAAAAGTCCATGCGGCTTTTTATGTGGGCTATCATGCCAAAGCTGGAACACCTGCGGCTCCTCTGGCGCACACCTGGACGGGCTATGTCAATGATGTCCGAATCAATGGTGAATCGACTGGGGAATTTGGCTTAAATGCGCTTATCGCTGGTCACTTTGACGTTCCTGTCGTTCTGGCTACCGGAGATGACAAGGCGGTTGCCCAGGTTAAAGCCTATGTCGGAAAACAGGTACAGGGTGTGGTAGTTAAAGAAGGCTACTCAACCTTCAGCGCTATTCATTTACATCCAACAAAAGCACAGAGATTAATTAAAGAGGGTGCCAAAAAAGCACTGTCAAAGCTTTCTGATGCCAAGCCTAAACGTTTATCAAAAAAAAGCAAGATTGAACTCGAGTTTGACCATCAGAGCAGAGCTGACCAGTGCCTTTATATTCCTGGTATAAAGCGAGCAGGTGAAAGAGCGGTGAGTTTTGTTGCCAGTGACGCGCTGGAAATGAATCAGATCTTTCGTGCTCTGATAAAAGCCAGTCGCGTTCAGATGTCACCTTAAAAGGAATGATCATGACAGATAAGCGAGCAAATGTCGTTGTTGACGCAAGCCAGAACCAGGGAGAGCTTTCACATAACTGGACCTATATCGGCTACGACGAAATAAACTATACCTATACGCCAGAGGGCAAGGCATTACTGGGCAAATTTGGTGATTTGCAGGACCAACCCTACTATGTGCGGGCGCACCATTTGCTGTGTACCGGCAACTGTCATGGTTTTTATAAGTGGGGTTCGACCAATGCCTATCTTGAAGATGAAGCAGGCAATCCTGGTTATGACTGGACCTTTGTTGATCTCGTTTTTGATACGCTTTTAGAGAATCACTGTAAACCTTTTGTTGAGCTTGGCTTTATGCCCCAGGATCTTGTGGATGCTGAGCGTTATGACAGCGAAAAAAATCAGACTTACCGTACTTATGGCTGGGCTTGTCCGCCCAAAGATTACGATAAATGGTACGAGCTTATCTTTCGGCTGGTCGAGCACTGTAAAGCGCGCTATGGTCAGCAGGAAATTGCCAGCTGGTACTGGGAACTCTGGAATGAGCCCGATTTAGACTATTACTGGAAAGGCAGCCTGGACGAGTTTAATAAGCTGTATGACTACACTGTAGCAGCCGTCAAGGCTGCCTGCCCAGAGGCTCGAGTCGGTGGCCCCGGCACCACAAATCCGGTCCACGGAAACAAATCTGCACAGTACCTTGATGGGTTTCTCAAGCACTGCGCCAGCGGAACCAATTACTACACGGGTCAAAAGGGAACGCCCCTTGACTTTGTCAGTTTTCATGTCAAAGGGGGAGGTTACAGGGCTGACCCTCTGCACCGTAAACAAAACCCACCCTCGGTCAAACAAATCCTCAGTCATACCCAAAATGGCTACGAGATTATTAGCCGTTATCCGGGCTTTAAGGAACTCGAGTGTGTTCTTTCTGAAATTGATCCAGATGGCTGGGCTGCTGGCGGTGCCTGGGATAATGCCAATTTAAACTTTCGCAACACCGAGTACTACCCCAGCTTTGTTGCTACTGCCTTCCATAAGGTAAGTCGTTTTGCTAAAGAGAAAAATTGGGACCTTAAGCTTTTAAGCTGGGCGTTTTTGTTTGTCGGCGAGCGCTGTTTTGAAGGTACCCGGTCATTCTCTACGCAGGGTATTGATAAAGCCATTTTTAATCTCTTTAAAATCTACGCCCAAATGGGAGCGCAGCAGGTTTCACTGGAAAGTTCACTGGCCAAAAATCCACTTGCCTACTCTGATCTTTGGGGCAAAGGTGAAACGGCAGATATTGCGGGTATGGCTACACTTGCAGACGAGCGCTTAGCCATTTTGCTTTACAACCATCATGATAACTGGGATGATGCGGGGCAATACGAAATTGAGCTTGAAATAAAGCATTTGCCCTTTAAAAAACAGTTGCTAAGCCTGAAGCATTACCGTATAGATGCAACGCATAGCAATGCCTATGCGGAGTGGCTGCGGCAGGCTAAGCCTATGTATCCTTCGGCTGAACAAGCTGATACCATGAAAGAAAAGAGTGGGCTCGAGCTACTCGAGCCGCCCCAAACATTGACCTTGCATAAAGGTGGACTAGTCTTGACGTTTACCATGCCCGTTCATAGCCTGTCTTTGCTGCTTGTAGAGTAAAAGCTCGAGTCCTCAGTATAATTGTAGGTGTCCATACAATTGTTTACTAATTTTGTCTTTTTTGATTGCTATCGGAGGCTATCAGCGAAACAAATTCTGCTAGACTTAATTCATTGATAGCTTGTTGATGTACGTTTTGTAAGCTTTGGATGGGATGCCTAAAGTGCGTTACAAACTGGGATTGCTATTGATTTTTGGCTTTTTGACAGTCTTGGCGTTTGCCCAAGATAAAGAAAAAGCCGATTATGGATTAAGTGTTTATAAAAGCTATTATTGTGGGCTCTGTCATCAGGATACTGCTGCTGAGAGTCAGGGGATTTTTGGTCCTAATCACGACGCAATTGCTGTTATTGCTCAGGCACGCATTTTAGATCCCCATTATTCGGGAAAGGCGACAACCGTGGAAGACTATCTGAGAGAGAGTGTGCTCGAGCCAGAAGCCTATCTGGTTCCTGGTTTTGAATTTAGTCGCCACCGCATGCCCAGCTATAAGCACATGTCTGAGGAAGAACTGGACGCGCTTATTTTCTTTTTGCTGCATCAACAGGAGGTGGTACCCGCACAATAAGAGGGTCGGGAAGTAAAACTTAGAGAAATGGGAAACATTTTTCATGCTTGGAGGAGTAAGTTGAAATATTTGATAGTTCTCGTATTGGCATTTGGGTTTGGAACTGCCTTCGCGCAGGATGTGCTTGCTGAAGGCTTGAATGGTCCTCAAGGTATTCTGGTGGCAGATGATGGCTCGATCTGGGTTATTGACTCAGGTTTAGGTGGCAATGATGGGGAAGTGACCGCCTTTTTCCCCAATGCTGGCGGAGAAGTTACTGCGGCCTATGGTCAAACGGCCCGCATTGTCAAAATAGACGCTGACGGTAGTCAAACTGAAGTTGCAACCTTGCCATCTATTGCTGTTGGTCAGGAAGTTACTGGTGGCGCAAGGCTTGCGCTGCTGGACGGTGAGCTTTATGCGAGTAGCAGTTTCTGGGTTGAAACTGCTGGCCCCGATGCCCCGCCGCTTTTTGGAAGCATAGTTAAAGTTGCTGATGGAGAAATCAGTGAAGTGGCTAATCTCTGGATGCTCGAGCGCGATCAAAACCCGGGAGGTTTTATTGCCGAGTCTCACCCTTATGGCCTTCTAGCTGGGCCAGATGGCAATTTGTGGGTTGCCGATGCAGGTGCAAACACCTTGCTAAAAGTGAATCCTGCGACGGGTGAAAGTGAAGTTGTTGCCGTATTTGAAGGTGTTCCCGGCCCGCTGCCCAATCCCGCCAGAGAAGATGCTATGGAAGCTGACCCAGTTCCAACAGCGGTGGCTGTCGGTAGCGACGGCGGCGTTTATGTCTCCTATCTGGTAGGCTTTCCTTTTATTCCAGGAACAGCGAAAGTTGTCAAGGTGGCAGATGACGGTAGCGTTTCCGATTACGCTATGGGCCTCACATCTTTAACAGATTTGCGTCTTGCGCCAGATGGAAATCTCTATGCCATTCAGTTTGCTCAGTTCGGTGAACAAGGTCCTGCACCAATGAGTGGTGCTCTCGTACGGATAGCTGAAGGAGATAGTTCTGAGATTGTGATTGAAGGCCTCATATTCCCCACGAGCGTTGACTTTGACGCCGAGGGCAATGCCTATATCACTGTAAATGGTGTTGGTGTACCTGGTTCCGGTCAAGTTGTGAAATATGAGGGTATCGCTGCGCCTTAAGCTTAGTTTGACCTAAGAATACTGGGCTCCACTGTCAAGTGGAGCTTATTTTTACGACGATGGTCTGATTTGATTGCTACAAAATTCGCTTATGATTTCTATATGACTAATTACCTTTGTAAAACCTGTGGTGTAACGTTTGAAGCCAGCCTCGAGCCTCCTGAGCACTGTCCCATCTGTGAGGATGAGCGGCAGTGTGTTCCGGTAACTGGGCAAGCCTGGACAACGCTAGATGAAATTCAAGCTAGTCACAGGAATGGTTTCACACAGCTAGGGCCAAACCTGTACAGCATAAAAACCGAGCCAAAATTTGCCATTGGTCAGCAGGCGCATCTCATTATCCGGCCCGAAGGGAATATTCTCTGGGATTGTATTACTCTGCTGGATGAAGCAACGATCAGTAAAGTCAAAGAACTTGGCGGTATTCAAACTATCGCAATTAGCCATCCTCATTACTACAGCAGCATGAAACTGTGGGCCGAAACGTTTGAGGCTAAGCTTTATATTCATGAGGCTGACCGGAAACATGTGGTGTGTCAGAGTGAGTGGCTCGAGTTCTGGTCAGGAGAGAGCCTCGAGCTTGCTGGGGCTACGCTCATTAATGCCGCCGGCCATTATGACGGAGGCACCGTTTTGCATGTTCCTGAATTAGCTGACGCCAGGGGCGCGCTCTTAACGGGAGATATTATTCAGGTTGCCAGTGACCCCGCCTGGGTCAGCTTTATGTACAGTTACCCCAATATGATTCCGCTTTCAACCCGTAAAATCAGGCATATTCTAAAAAGGGTAGAGCCCTTTCTCTTTGAAAAAATCTACGGAGCCTTTGGCGGCATTGTTCAGCAAAAGGCCAGGGCTGCAGTTTGGCGCTCGGCAGAGCGCTATATCAAGGCTATCAGCGATTAGGGGAGTCGCTCAAAAAAGCTCTCGGAAGGTGCTTCTTCCTCGCTCCAGTTCTGGTAGTCATTTGTACTCGGGTTAAAGCTCTTGCTAAAACGACTGGTGTGCAGGTTATTGCCATTAAAGCTACGGCTAAAAGGCAGATAGAGATTAGACCAGTCGTCATAATCTTTTAATAGCTCGAGTTCTTCGTTTTCGCTCAAATTTAAGCTTGGAATGTTTTCCAGACCATTATTGTCAAAGTCTATCCAGGTTTTTCCCCGACCGAGCCCGGCACTTTCATCAATAGCTTTTTCGTCAATGGCCTGACCACTGCCATCTGAGTAGTCAATGCGGAAGTCCTTTGTGCAGGGGGAGTAAGTCAAGCTGCAAATAGACGTTATTCCTTTGAAGCCTTTTTCAAGATAATAACGGTCGCCTGCTTCGGGGCTGGCTGGGTCACTTAAACCTCTAAGCTGATACAGATAATTCATAATGCTGAAGTAATTAGGTTTGTAGTTATTGCTGTTTTCATGACCACCGTGTAAGAGCCCAAGGTTATGCCCAAGTTCATGCATAATGGTTGCTGCCTGAAAATTAATGAGTACCTGGGTGCTATTACTGGTCTTGCTATTTAAGCCCCAATCACCCAGAGTAATGATGCTGTCATTACCTGGCTTTTCTCCTTGCCCGGAAGAGCCCCGACTACCATCGGCATTGCGCGAATGTGCCATAAGCATGTAGTGAAATACAGGCAAACGGTTAACTTCCATATGAGCAGCTTTGTAAACATAGAAATTTCCTGTTTCGTTAAGCTCTGCCAGATTTTGAAAGGCAATATTGGTGCTCAGACTAAAGGGTACGGTACTTTTTCCAGAACCAAGATTGTAGTCTTGCGGGTGAATGCCTGGAGCTGCATTAAAATAAGTGCCTAGATCAAAGTGAAGCGCAATGCCCTGTTTTGCAAAGGCCGCCACGACTTTGTCAAGTGCTTCGCGTCTGGGTAAGCTGCCCTCGTCACTGCTATCCATGTGATCAAGTTCTACAAAGATATCGCGCTGACCAGTTCTGGCTCCCATGGCATAGAGGTCTATGCCAGCGTAGCTTCCGCCCTCGAGTTCGGCACTATCAGGAATGCCGTCGTTATCTTCATCGGTAGTATTGGCAGGTACGTCATTGGGGCCAGCCGGGGTTACAAAGTCTCGAGGCGTCCAGTCCTGGGCGGTATCACTATCATCCTGAGTTAAGCTACGGACAATGGCCCGACCATGTTCAAATGCGGCACTGGGCAGGGCAGGTGCGGCGTCACCAGACCAGGCGGCCTCTGTGAGGGGCTCGGTCATGTTACTACCAAAGCGGATAAAGTCCACGGTTTCATCCCTTTTAACAAGTTCAAGAAAGCCACTCTCACGCCAGCGTGGAGTGATGTGATCATCTTTAACGACAAAGACCTGCTTGGGACCAGAAACGGCAATGTCGCTTCCCTTCGAACTTATCAGGGCGTAAGAACCAGGGGGAAGCTCGAGTTCGGGTAAGTCAAAAACAGTCTCTCCATAAAACGTCCAGGGCTCAATATTAAGTTGTGCCAGACTGCGCAAGCTATAATCTTTGAGATTGCGACTTATATTTGAAGCGTTATAGACCTCAAACCAGGCATTGTCATTGTTGTAACGGGTACTGCTGACTTCGCTAAGGCGCAGCTCCCCAAGCACTTTGCTAACCTCAAACTGTGCACTAACAGTTTTGTCTTCAGCCAGTTTCAGGGTGCAACTCGAGCTACCACTGCAGGCACCTGACCAGCCAACAAACTGAGTGCTTGCCAGAGGGGTTGCGTTTAGGGTGACCTCGGTCATTTCCTCGAGGTTAAAACTACAGGTCGTCGTGCAAATTTGTCCCAGGGGCTCTACACTGATATTTCCTGCGCCATTGCCACTGAAATTTAACTTCAAAGTGTAGGTTTTGGCAGGCAGTTCGCTAAATACAGCTGTAATAGTGCGCTCTTGTAAAAGCATAAAATCACAGCTTTGTCCCTGACAATCACCCTGCCACTCGCTAAAGCTGTAGCCTTCAGCAGGGCTGGCTTCGAGTTTTAGCTGAGTGTTTTTGGCAAGGCTAAACGTACAGCTCGAGCTGCATGTTTGGCCACTGCTCAGGCTGATTTTCCCCTCCCCGAGAACGGTCAAACTGAGTGTATAGGTACCTTCATTCGGGGTGTTTGCGCCTGAACTGCAGGCGCTTAAGAAGCAAAGTAAAAGGCTAAAAGTTAAGAGACGTATTGCTTTTGACACAAAAAAACCTCGCAAACTGTGTTTCAGGGTGGAAAGCAAGACGCTATTATTAGCCTAGCGAAAGGGTTGTCACATCATTCTTACACTAATAAGCTTTGAGGCTCGAGACCATCAGGCAAAATTCTCCTGCTTGTTTGTCACTCAGCATCAGACCCAGAGAGCGAATATTCGCTGTATCCAGGGGGGGAGCATCAGGCAAGGCTTCGCCGCGATAAGTGGCTTTAAAGTCGGTAAACGCAAGCCTGTGCTCGTGCCAGTTCTCGTTTGCCAGAAACCTTTGGGTATAAACCGTTTTGTTTTCGGTAGTGGTCAGTCGAAGTTGATAGTTTTTCCTATCGCCCAAGGCGCGCAGCTCGAGCCCACTAAAGGCACTTAAGTCAAAGGATGTTTTGTCGTACTTTACCTGAGCAAAGCCGCCATT
This sequence comes from Trueperaceae bacterium, assembly GCA_020431825.1. Lineage (GTDB taxonomy): Bacteria > Deinococcota > Deinococci > Deinococcales > Trueperaceae > JAHEBB01. The sequence goes on from JAGQHN010000032.1 coordinate 36,962, forward strand.
ATTTTCTAAAGAAACCCTACCTTCAAACTGAACATGACCGGGGGCTAAAAACCTCAAGCGGCTATTTGACTTGCCACCCATGACAGGGTCATCTTGAGAAAGCCAGTTTTCTACACTCTTGGCTGACTTAAATTCAAACAGATTCACCCAACCAGTATGAGCTGATCTTGCGGGGTTGACAGTACCTCTGCGCCCGTTTCGGTGATGAGTACATCCTGCTCTACGCCTATGGGGCAGCCCTCTTTGTCAGTGTGGCCATGAACAACCGGCTCGACCGTATAAACTTCGTCTACTTCTAGCGGAACATTGCCTCTTTGCCCATAACGAGGACCAATGGGAGCAAGCAAACTGCCCCCATCATGAATGGTTCGGCCGATCTGGTGACCCAGTGCATGAGGAAATGGAGTAATGCCGTTTTCTTCCTGATAATAGCGGGCGATGGCATCGATTTCGTAGCCGCGTTTGCCAGGTTTTATTGCTGAAATGGCCATATGCATAGCGGTTTGACCCACTTTAAAGCGTTTTTTTACTCTTGCTGGAGCGTCATCTTCCTTATCTAAAAAGTAATAGGCTCGCTGTATGTCTGAGGTGTAACCACCGTAGTAACAGCCAATATCGATGAGCAAGGTATCCCCTGGGGTTATGGGTTTATCTGTAGCAGAGCGGTGACCTATGCCGTAGCGCCCTGCCATGACGTTGGCCCCGTCTCCAAAGGAGCTCGAGGTACCGTGTTCCCGCTGGCGCTCCTTGATAAAAGTGACGATTTGCCGCTCACTCATGCCGGGTCTTATAAAGGCGTCAACTTCTTTTAGAATGGTTTCAGTAATGCGAATAGCCTCACGAATACGCCGAATTTCCTCGGGACTTTTTTGCGCTCGAAGCGGTTCTAAAATACTTTGCGAAGAAACCAGTCGCGACTCAAAGTCAGGCAGGTCCAGGAGCTTTTTAAGCCTTAGCAGCAGGCCATAACTGAGCCCGTCCATAAGGGCATCATCTTCTGAAAAATTCATGGCAAAAGTCTTGAGATTTAGGCTGGCAATCGTTTCACGTAGGGGTTTGGCAAAGCCTTTAGAGCAAGGAATGACTTCATCATAAACGCCAGTTGCCCGGGCATCTTGCTGATCATAATCGGTGACAATGGCAATCTTTTTACCTTTGCGCGTAAAGATAAGGATGGTTTCGCCAATGGTGTCAAAGCCAGCCAAAAGGGGGGCAGCACGGTCATTCTCTTCGCGGCAAGGAATCAGCCATGCATCAGCATTGAGCTTGGGCAAAAGCTTATCAAGCTGCGCGTGTTTTTCACGGATAAGCTTCAAGTTGGCGTTGTGCATATCTAAACTTAGCACTTTGCAGATTTTTAACTTGCTTCATAGCTAACGCAGCCTAAACTCTGATGAAGAAACATCACTGTGATAGATGACCTTGCCACTTGCGCAATATTTGACTACTATGTGTAAGATACACACTATAGGTATGGAGTTGAAATGGAAGCCGAACCCCTAGCTGCAAGTCCTGCAAAAATCAAAGTTCCGTTCCCACTAACTGCTTTACAGAGTCTGAGTCTGGTGCTGTTTAGCCTTCTCTTAGGCATTCTGGCAGATGGCTTATTTCGGGCAACACTACCTGGTATAAACGTGACGCTGTTCCAGCTTGTTCTGGTGACAGGGCTCTATGGTTTAGGGCGATTTGGAAGGCTCGAGCCTAAGCCCAATCCCATCCTGCTGGCTGCTATGGCCCTCCTTGCACTGCTGTTTTTCTGGCGCGCTTCGCCTTTTTTGCAGTTTCTCAATTTAGCTGTCTCGAGCTTTTTGTTTCTTTTAGTGGTCGGGCAACTCAGCTATCAGAGTCTCTGGCGCAGTCACTTTGGCGAACTGCTGATCAATGGACTGAGACTTATCTTTGGGCCCTTTTTTAGTTTTTTCACCCTGGTTTTTGGCTCGCCCTGGAAGGACCTGGGCCAGCATGTGCAGGGGCGAAACAGCCGCTGGCTACTTTCTGCTTTCAGAGGCTTAGTGTTTGCTATTCCGCTATTTATTATGTTTGCGGTACTGCTGGCCTCTGCTGACGCGCTATTTGAACAGCTATTGCAGCGCACCTTCAGGTTTGATTTTGAGAGCTGGCTCGAGCACAGCCTGATTATTCTTTTTATTGCTATGGTTGCGCTGGCATTTTTAGCCCAAACCTTTCTTGATAATCCCTGGCAGCATTTTGAACTAAAAACGCCCAAACTTTTGCAGTTCGGACGGATTGAGACAGCGCTGGTGTTTGGCTCTTTAAGTTTGCTTTTTGCCAGTTTTATACTAGTCCAGGCCAGCTATTTGTTTGGGGGAGAGAGTCGGGTGCTGGGCTCGAGCCTTAGTTACGCCCAGTACGGGCGACGTGGCTTTTTTGAACTGGTCACAGTGACAGTTTTACTGCATATCGTTTTACTTGTAGGCATGTGGTTTTGTACTCAGCCAAAGGCAAAGCAGCTTTACAAGATCCTGGCGACAATTCTGGTGTTTTTGCTCTATGGGGTCATTATTTCTGCCTTTAGCCGCCTGAATCTATACATCACCACCTATGGGCTAACCGAATTGCGCTTTTACAGCAGTGCCATGATTATCTGGATAGCGGTGGTCATGCTCTATTTTCTGTTTCAGCTATTTAGTTCCAAAGCTCCAAAACTACTACCAAGCTATATTATTCTGGGGGTTTTGGGTGTCACTGGTCTTTACCTCAGCAACCCAGATGCCGCGATTGCTCGTACCAATCTTAGTCGCATAAGTGTAGAGAGCGAGTTTGATGCTGAATATTTAGGCGAATTGAGTCTTGATATTGTGAAGCCAATACAGGATTACCTCGAGCAAAACCCAGAATCCCCCGTGCGCTATAAGCTGCATGAAGTCTTAAGGGATAAGACGTTTAAATTGCCAGAAGCAGACTGGCGGAGTTTTAATGTGGGGAGATGGCATGGGGAGAAACAGCTTCTTAGGCAATAACCTTCTTATTGCTGGAGTTGAAATTTATAAACGCTTAAGTAAGTTGTCATAGTCTCCATGAGGGCCAATCCAGAACCAGTAGATTTCATCTTTTTCGATAAGCCCTAAAGCCCGGTAGCCAAGATTTATTCTTACTGAATAAATGACTTGCCTTTGACTGATCTGTTTGAATTGCAGGCTAGTGTGAAAAGGGTCTTTGCGCCAGAGTCGATAACTCTTTTTGGCATGACCTTGAATATCTTTGGGAAGATTCGCAAAATATTTTCTAAAACTTTTGGTGATATGCGATTTCACTCAGATTATGATTCATCGAGAAATTCAGCAAGACTTGTTATATCTCCACTAGCAATATCTTTGCGAACTGATTGCGCGAGCTTATCCCACTGCTCATCGGTGGTTGATGCAAAACTTAGTTCCCATTGCCGCTCATCTTTTAGTTCCTCGAGCCAGCGAGCGGCAATAGCATTCTGCGCCTCGAGCGGTAGCTTCTCGAGTTCTTGAATAGCTTGTTGAAGTAGGGTGCTTGCCATTGCTCCTTTAAGTTTAGCACGGAGAAAAAAATAAAGGATGCTCTTTCTTAAGCATCCTTAAAAGTCTTATTTGCTGGTTAATGGCTCGTTTACCGTTGAGCTACTCAAGTGCATACAATCCAAGCCAGCTCTGCTGTTCATTACTAATGACTTCTCTTGCTTGACCTATTTGAATAGTATTTGGAAAATCTAGTGAAACAGTAAGTTGATTTGTGAAGATAGGTGTTTCATCTTCGTGCGACCAAACATAACTTGCTAGGGGCAAATTATAAATTCGTTGCTTAACGCCACCATCAATAATTTCAATAAGGTTGAAGTAACGTTTGAAACTGTTAGCTTCCGAATAGTCATCTTTACCATCTGTTTGTGATGATTCTAAGTCCAAAACTTCTCTAACAAAGCTATAAACATTTGGAGAAACTTTTAACCAATCCTTAGTTGTAATCTCAAGATTGTGCTTATCTGTTCTGGGAAGCGCATTTCCCCCCCCACCGACACCCCAAACCTCCCCTTTTAGCATAAAAGATTGTTGCTGTTGCTCTGTTCCAAATACGGCAAATAAATATCTTGTGCCAAAGCTATTACCATGCGGATAGTTCTCAAACCAACCACATACATGAAAACTAGAAGGGAAGATATCCGAATCAACTATTTCAGCAAAATTGTCTATATCTTGCAGCAAATTTTCTTTCAAACTTTCAGTTGTAGTACAACGGCTGAGGTAGAAAGTGCTTAATTCTGGTAAACCCTCGAATTGAGGCAGAATGAAAGAGTTATTCTCAAATGTTTCTAGCTTAATAGGCGGATAGGGTAATAGCCCTTGACACTGTGCGAAAGCAAGCATGGAAGCAAAAACAATGCAAGATATTAGTTGCATGGTTGAGTGCTTAACTAAGCGTTGTACGTCCTCGAGGTCACATTGCCACCTGTACCTGTCCAGTTGGTGTGAAAGAACTCACCACGGGGTTTATCAAGGCGTTCGTAGGTGTGGGCACCAAAGAAATCACGCTGCGCCTGAATCATGTTGGCCGGAAGGCGCTCGAGCCTGTAACCATCATAAAAGTTAAGGGCGCCACTCATAGCCGGGGTGGGGATGCCGAGTTCAACTGCTTTGGCAACCACTCTGCGCCAGGCTGCCTGAGAGTCATGAATAGCTTTGGTAAAGAAGGGCGCCAGCAGCAGGTTTTGTAACTCAGGGTCTGCGTTGTAGGCTTCCATAATGTCATTTAAAAAGCGACTGCGAATGATGCAGCCCCCACGCCACATCTGGGCAATGCCTGCATAGTTCAGGTTCCAGCCATACTCGGCAGCGGCGGCTCTAAAGAGCATGTAGCCTTGTGCGTAACTGGTGATTTTGGCACCGTAAAGCGCGTCTTCCAAGTCTTTTAAGAAGGCCTCTTTATCTACATTTGCTTTAGCGTCAGGGCCTTTTAAGGTTTGTGAAGCAGTGACACGCTCATCTTTAAGAGCAGACAAAAAGCGAGCAAAAACCGCTTCAGAGATAAGCGTTAGCGGAATGCCAAGCTCGAGTGCATTGACACTGGTCCATTTGCCAGTACCTTTTTGCCCGGCACTATCCAGTATTTTCTCCAAGATAGGCTCACCGTCATCATCTTTGACGCCAAAAATCTCAGAAGTGATCTCTATGAGATAGCTGTCGAGTTTGCCCTTATTCCAGGCAGTAAAGGTTGCGCCCATTTCTTCGGCATTCATGCCAAGGACATCTTTCATCAGATGATAGGCCTCGGCAATCAGTTGCATATCACCGTACTCGATACCGTTATGGACCATTTTGACATAGTGACCCGCACCATCTTCGCCGACCCAGTCGCAGCAGGGTACGCCATCAACTTTGGCGGAAATATCTTGCAATATGTTCTTAACAAAAGGCCAGGCTTCAGGGTGTCCCCCCGGCATAATGCTGGGGCCATGCCGTGCGCCTTCTTCACCGCCAGAAACACCCGTGCCAATAAAGCGTAAGCCTTTGTCTTTAAGTTCCTGAGTACGGCGGATGGAATCTGTGTAATTGGAGTTGCCCCCATCAATCACTATGTCGCCCTCTTCGAGGTAGGGCTCGAGTGACTCAATCACCTTATCAACGGCGGCACCTGCTTTGACCATCAGCATGATGCGTCGCGGGCGTTTTAAACTGGCAACAAAGTCTTTAAGTTCAGCAAAACCCTGCACCTTGCTATCTTTGGCGGTACCACCGACAAACTCTTCCATGACTTCGGTGGTGCGGTTATAGACGCTTACGGTGTAACCATGGTCATTCATATTCATAACCAGATTTTGCCCCATGACGGCAAGACCGATTAAACCAATATCTGCATTTGCTTCTGGCATGTTTCCTCCAGGGTAATACTAGGGTTGGCGGCGCCTAGGGCGCAGTTTTTAACTTGCTTATGATACGTTCTGTTACCTGTTCGGCAGGTTCTGCTATTGACACGGTAATGGCTTCCTGAGGAGGCTCGAGCGTTTCAAACTGACTTTTCAGCATCTTGGGTTTCATAAAATGCTGTCTTGCTTGCATTCGTTCTAAAATCAAGTCGTAGCTTCCCTCTAAGAAAACAAATCTGACATTGTCCAGCTCGCCTTTTAAAATCTTGCGGTAACTTTCCTTGAGAGCGGAGCAGCCAATAATGACAGATGCCCCTCTATCTAAATGCTCTCTGATAAGGGCGTGCAAGCGCTCGAGCCAGGGCCGTCTATCGTCATCGTTTAAAGGATGACCTGCTGACATTTTGGCAACATTGGCTTCCGGGTGGTACTTATCACCATCAAGAAAGGGCCAGCCAAGTTGTTCTGAGAGTAATTCGCCAATGGTTGACTTGCCCGAGCCAGACACGCCCATAATGACCAGTGCCTGCGCCATTAATAATCTCTCCAGGGCAGCAAAATGCAACTTGGAAGGTTCTCATAAAGTACGTAATCCGCTTTTCCCTTAATTGCCAGAGTCGTTACGTGATGGTTTTTCAGTTGATTTTTGGCCACCTGAAACGTTGAGCCGGTTACTGACACATCATCAACCAGGAGAACGCGTTTTTGACCCTCGAGCCTGAAACTTGCCAGGAGTTCTGGCTGGGGGCGCTGGGGTTTATTATCGGCGGCACGAAAGTTAATCTGCATAATTTCCAGGGGTAAGCCTAAATGAAAGGCAACCAGGCTAGCTGGGACAATGCCACCGGTGGCAATGCCCACTACTACATCCACCTGTGGCAAATCGAGTATCTTAAGCCTCATTGCGATGTCTGGCAGCTCGAGCGCTACCTTTGTGGCGACATCGGTCATAGTTTGACAGTCTCGAGCCAGGTTTGGGCCATAAGGGCATGTCCGGCAGGGCTTGGGTGTACACCGTCTTTAGCCCAGTACTCAGCCGGGGCGCGTTTTTGTGCTTCATCAAACATTGACTGAAAAGGAACAAACGTAGCCTCAAAGGTCTTTGCCAGGTCTTTAACGATTGCCTGACGTTTTTTCATATCCTCGAGCCAGATCTCCGTGACTTCGCCGCAGGGCAGACAAAAAGGCTCACAAAGTACCAGTTGCGTGTCAGGAAGGCGCTCTTTCGTTAGCTCGAGTAAGAGCGTATAAATGGTTTTGTAACGTTCGGGTTCAACGCCATTTTGCCGTGACATTTCATGCCA
>JAGQHN010000330.1 GCA_020431825.1 Trueperaceae bacterium
TATCAGTCAGTGCTTTCGCAATAGCCGGCGGTAAGGGCAATGTGAATGACGGCGAACACAGCATTAGCGTATCGCCTTCAGCCTTGAGCGTGCAGGGAAACTGATTGATCGGCGGGGAACCGATAAACGTGCCAACGAACAGATTGGCCGGGCGCAGATAAATATTGCGGGCGCTGTCAACCTGCTGCACCAGACCGTCTTTCATGACTGCGATTTTGTCGCCCAGGGTCAGTGCTTCTTCCTGATCGTGGGTGACAAAAATCATGGTGGTATCAAGTTTGCGCTGAATCAGTTTGATTTCAGTACGCATTTCCACCCGCAAAGCGGCGTCGAGATTGGCCAGAGGTTCGTCCAGTAAAAAAGCGGCCGGTTCCATCACGATGGCACGCCCCAAGGCAACACGCTGACCCTGACCACCCGATAATTCATGGGCACTGCGCTCCAGCAGGTGTCCGACCTGCAGCAACTTGCCAACCTCATCGACACGCCGTTTGATGTCGTCCTGCGGTAATGCCTTGCGCATATCCAGACCAAAGGAAATATTGCGCCGCACATTCAGATG
>JAGQHN010000331.1 GCA_020431825.1 Trueperaceae bacterium
GACCTTTATGTACAGACATTCGGCACCGTAACAGCGCACCTGCCCTCGGTTGGGTTTAGTAAACAGGTTGCCATTGAAGATAGCCTCTTTCACCTACGTTTAGAATCACAAGGATATTATGTCTTATTCTTTGACCTATATGAGCACAAATTTTCTATCACCCTTGACCTGCAAGACTTTAGTCCACCCAGACTTCTGACTGAGACTGAACTGTAGTTTGCCCATCACATTCAATAGGGCAATTCTTTTACTGATTTTGGAATACACTTTATTTTTCTACAAGTGAATATTCAAACAGAAAAGCTGAAAGGAATGCTTCTAGGCTGAATCCAATGGTAAAACAAAACTTCTTTGAAATAAATGATAAAGAAAGTGCCAGTTATCTTACCAAACTTAAGCATTTAACCTATATTCAGCCCTTTTTAATAGAGGCTTGCACCATCTCTCAAGCGGCGCAAATTACCAATGTCCAGGAGCACCAAATGCAATATTTTGTCAACAAGATGTTAAAGCTGGGGCTTATGGAGATCGAGAGAGAGGAAAAACGTCAGGGAAAACC
>JAGQHN010000332.1 GCA_020431825.1 Trueperaceae bacterium
CGAATTCTTACGAATCCGGCGACATATGCTGGCTCGCCGCCCCAATGAAACAAAGTTGAGAGACACGACACCAGGTTGACTTTTCGGAAGTGATTTTCCCGGTTGTTCAGACAGCGGGAGCCTCCGCTTCATCAGAACTGCCGAAAATTTCGATTGCTGACGGTTGGTCAATGTTTCTGTGCAGTTTTTTGAACCTCGCGGTTGCCGGAAATGTCATTGATGGATAGCATCCGCACCTCCCGGCACACAGGCCGTTTTTTGCAACGCCGGATGTGCAGATATGAAGCGGAAACGCTTCACCACCAGCCCTGGTGGCGGAATTGGCAGACGCGCTAGATTCAGGTTCTAGTGAGCATTACGCTCGTGGAGGTTCGACTCCTCTCCAGGGCATCAGGCACGGTCTTCGGACCGTGCTTTTTTTATGCGCGGTGGAGTGTGCGGTCGGGAGACCGCGAACGCAGCGGTGCGTGGTCAGGAGACCATCGCACAACAGGGAGACCATCGCACAACAGGGAGACCATCGCACAACAGGGAGACCATCGCACAAC
>JAGQHN010000333.1 GCA_020431825.1 Trueperaceae bacterium
ATGCTTGAGGCTTGTCCTCACTGCGACACAGCCATTACCTCTCCTTACAGTCGGTTTTGTACTAACTGTGGGGAAAGTCTATTTAAAGTTCCAGAGCTTATTCCATCTAAAAAGGCCAAAAGTGTAGGGGGACAAAAACGATGAGGTCATAAAACAAGGGGCTGACTTGCCCAAACCAGTCATGTAAATAGGAGTAAAAGGGAGAAAGTTCAATCATTTTAAAGGAGGAAACATGAAAATCGTTTATCTAAGAAACTGGTTCATAGGCCTCATCATTCTGGTAGCAAGCGCCTGTGCTCAAACAAAGACAACGACCCCAACACCCACACCAAAAGGCGAAGCACCAAAGCTCGAGTCCTGTATCTTATTCCCCGCAGATAACATTTGGAACACAGCCGTTGACAGCCTGCCTGTTGACACAAATTCTGATCTCTATATAGACACTATCGGGCGAGCGGTAAAAGCCCATCCAGACTTTGGTGCTTCTTTTGAAGGTATGCCTATTGGCATTCCTTTTATGGTGGTTGGTGGAAACCAGCCAAT
>JAGQHN010000334.1 GCA_020431825.1 Trueperaceae bacterium
ACCTTCACTCTTATCAACTCGTTGATCATGCTTGGTTTAGTGAAACAAGATTGTTTATGACGATAATTATGGGAGCAGCGATGGTGGTCATCATGCTGTCATTCATGCTAAATATGTACGGTAACAGCAAAGCCAATATTGCGATTTTTTCTGGCTCGGCCGTGATGCGGTTGCTCTCCATTTGGTTGGTACGTAGTCAGGTCACAATAACAGGCGTCGATTATATGGAAGGTATGATTCCCCATCACTCGATTGCTATTTTGACCAGTGAGCGAGCTGGTATTGAAGATGTACGAGTCCGTGAGTTAGCCGATGAAATTATTGAGGCACAACGCAGGGAAATCAAAGAAATGGAATGGCTTATCAATGATATTCGTGAAAATGGTGTCGCGGAAACACAAGAAGAGGCAGAAGCTCGGCCGGTACCCGATTTTGCCGGAACGTCTGAGTAAATTTTTGTTGATGAGCCTATGAATGACTCTCCTCGCAGCAAGCTACGAGGTATCGTCGTTCCGTAGGGAATCTTTTT
>JAGQHN010000335.1 GCA_020431825.1 Trueperaceae bacterium
TGCCGTTCTGGTCGACCAGGCAGGGGACCTCGACGCAACAATCGGCCGGCAGGTTATCGATCAGGCCATCGTTGCTGACGTTGCCGTAGACGACGCGTGGTGTGCCGGTTTCCATGCTGTGGATAATCAGCGAGCCATACTCATGGCTTTGCTTGATCTCGTCGATTTCGTGGAACGATTGGACCACCAGCGGCATATGCTCTTCGGCGACGCCGGCGGTGCGCATGGCTTCGGAGAAGCGTTGGGTCAGGCCCGCCATGTCTGCGGCAGTGGCCTCGAGGCGCTGGCGGACAAACTCCCAGGCGGTAATCTGCACTTCACAGCGGCGCAGGTATTCGTCGAGGGGGATATTGAACTGTTCGATGAGATCCGGCCGGTCCCGCTTAATGAACCAGGGCACGTACTCGGCAAAATGTTCGCTGGATTCAGTCACAAAATAACCCAACCGTTTGAACATCTCGTAGCGGACCAGGTTCCAGTCCGGCGCGTCGCCCCGCTCAAGTACCTGGCGGATCTGGGGATACAG
>JAGQHN010000336.1 GCA_020431825.1 Trueperaceae bacterium
AGTTCTTCTCTCGCTACTAGGACCCCCCTATCAACAGCTTTATTCCTAATTTATTCAGAGGGGGGGCGGAAAGTCAGATTGAGGCATCCATCAAAGCTATTCATGAGAAAATTCACCCTTATATTTCTGAAAAATATAGAGGTAAGGCACCCAGCAAAGAAGAAATTGAAGCAGGGCGTACGCATATGAAGAAGTTGAATGATAATGAGGAATGCTAGAGAAAGAGATACCTGAATTATTAGAGCGGTTCACGGTCATTAATGATCCACGAGCGACAAATGTAAGCCATAAATTAACAGATATATTGGTGATAGCAATATGTGCCGTGATTTGTGGAGCGAATAGCTTTACAGAGATAGAGCAATATGGTGAAGGAAAAAAGCCTTGGTTGGCTGAGTTTTTAGCATTAAGTAATGGCATACCCAGCCATGACACGTTCAGACGAGTGTTTATGATTCTGGACGCTTCAGTGTGGCAAACTGTCTTTGCAGATTGGGCAGAAAGTTTGCGTTT
>JAGQHN010000337.1 GCA_020431825.1 Trueperaceae bacterium
ATCGATGGCGGTTTCCATTCGCCCCGCACGATCTTGGCACCTATCCGAAGGCGAACGGGCAACGTTACGGCGGCGGCGAGCAAAGTGAAGAAAACCAAATGCCGGTGGAAGAATGCGGCAATCTGCTGGCCCTGTTCGGCGCCTTGGCAAAAATGGAAGGCAATGCGGACTTCGCCAGCCTCTATTGGAACCAACTAAGCCAGTGGGCCGCCTACCTGCAAGACAAGGGTTTTGATCCGGACAATCAACTTTGTACGGACGACTTTGCCGGACACATGGCACACAACGTCAACTTGAGTGCCAAAGCCATCTGCGGGTTGGGCGCCTACGCGATGCTTTGCGAAATGCGCGGTGACGATGACGAAGCAGCCAAGTACCGCGGGATCGCAAAACAATTTGCACAACAATGGATCAAGGCGGCGCGCGACGGCGACCATTTCCGATTGGCTTTTGACCAGAAAGACACTTGGAGCCAAAAGTACAACCTCGTCTGGGATCGAATTTTAGGCCTCG
>JAGQHN010000338.1 GCA_020431825.1 Trueperaceae bacterium
TGGTATGCGCCAGAGGGTGATGATTGCGATGGCGTTGTCCTGCAATCCTACTCTGCTGATTGCTGATGAACCGACCACCGCGCTGGATGTGACCACACAGGCGCAAATTCTGGAACTGATGCGCTCCCTGCAAGAAGAATACAACATGGCACTGCTTTTCATCACGCATGATCTGGGTGTGGTCGCCGAAATCGCGGATGATGTGGCAGTGATGTATCTGGGGCGGGTGGTCGAACAGAGCGATGTCGACACCATTTTTCATAGTCCCAAGCATCCCTACACCACAGCCTTACTAGAAAGTATTCCCCGCATTACGGCAAATCGTACAGAACTCAACCCGATTGAGGGCATGGTGCCAAGTCCATTCAGACGACCCGCTGGATGCACCTTCCATCCGCGCTGCAGAGAACGTTTCGACAAATGCAGGCATGTTGACCCTTCTGCGATACAACTCAACGACAATCATTCGGTACGGTGTTTATTGTATGAATCCGAATTAGTA
>JAGQHN010000033.1 GCA_020431825.1 Trueperaceae bacterium
TGGCTGTGGCTAGAAAATTAGCTGTCTTACTACACGTCCTTTGGTCTACAGATAGTAGCTATGAACCCCTTAAAAATAGTCAAGCTGTTCACTCTGCTTTAGCTCAAGTTGCTTGACCGCAAGTTTGATAACTAACCTAGTCTGACTTTGGGTGACTGCGAAATAGACTTTAGCTCTATTGAGATACTGGGCAAGAGATGGCAGCTCCCACCTTCTTTGAACTTCATCATGCACCGAGTTTTAGTCAACTCACCAGAGTGCGTAGGGAAGCATAGTTCAAGGTTCTATTTGTCGTTCAGACTTCGCTTTATTTATTCTACTTCTTGACTTTTGTGACCTTTTCAGGGAAAGTCTATTGTTTCCCCCTTTTATAAAGGGGGATTAAGGGGGATTTCTACCAAAAGAAGCGGTTTAGTCGTAAACAGCCTGTCTTAAGCCTTTTATGTAGCCAATGGCAAAAAGTCTACCAATGGCAGAGTAACCGGCATTATCGTTGCTGTCACCTTCCATGGTAGGTACATGATCAGGGCGTAAAACCCCGTCGAAGCCAATGTCTTTATAGGCCTTCATGCAGGCAAGCATGTCGGTTTTGCCATCATCATGAAAGGTTTCTACAAAGTTTTCAGGTGTGCCTCTGACGTCGCGCATATGCACAAAGTAAATTTTGTTTTGCTCACCAAAGTGGCGTATAACACCGGGTAAATCATCGGTCATCATGGTGAAATTACCCTGGCAGAGGGCAATGCCGTTCATAGGGCTATCCACCAGATCAATGAGCCTCTGATAGTTGTCTACACTGCGCATAATGCGTCCCAGACCACGAATGGGGGAGAGCGGTGGGTCATCAGGGTGCATGGCCAGTTTGACCCCAGCTTCTTCGGCTACAGGAATGACAATTTCTAGAAAATGTTGCAGGGTTTCCCAGAGTTTTTCTTCGCTGACTTCACCGTACTCGGTGGGGCCTTTTTCAGGCAAATCTTCGTAGTTAAAGCCGGTTACGACCGCACCCCCTCGAGTCGGTACATCTACCGCGGTGCGCATCCAGTTAAAGACGGGCATCCACTCGTAGCACCAGACGGGAATGCCGAGTTTGCCCATATTACGGATAAGTTCGCAAGCGCTCCCTATTTCCTCATCGCCACCCGCTAAGCCAAGTTTGGCCTTGTTTAAAGGGGGGCGGGACTCGAGCACATCAAAGCTAAAGCCAGCACTTTCGTAGTTATGCTTGATTTTTGCCAGTGACTCATAGCTCCAGGGTAGTTTAGAGGGCTCGAGCTGTTTTTGCTTATCATCATCTGAGGGTGCTGCAAGCTCAGTTTTAAAATCCATCATGCCAACCACATGGTTGACACCACACTGCTTGACCATGCGCCAGAGTGGGCTTGGGTTGGGAGGCAGTATTTCAGCGATTTGAATCATAGGTTCCTTTCAGGAAGAGTAGTTAATGATGAAGGGCTCAGTGGTTAGAAAATACCATTCACTAAGACTAGCCCCTTTTTAGCTCCACAGCCTATCGTGAGACCACTCGTTATCCCAGCTTTCGGTACTTTCAAAATTCATGGGTCTGTCGGGGTCTAAAAATTCATTAAAGGCTTCGACATTGATGTCGGTAAAGCCTAAGCCCGGGCTTTCAGGCACTTTGACAAAGCCATCTTGAATCATAGGTTTGTCTAAACCTTCCAGGATGTCATTCCATCGGGGAATGTCAACGGCATGGTTTTCTAAAACCAGGAAGTTTTCAGTTGCGGCGGCGCAGTGAACATTGGCTAGTCCAGAAATCGGTGAGCCAGCAAAGTGCATGGCCATAGCTACCCCGTAGTCCTGAGCCATATCCCCGATTTTCTTGGTTTCTAAGATGCCGCCCGAGGTTGCCAGGTCTGGGTGAATGATGGCAACGCCTCTTGACTCTAAAAGGGGTTTGAAGTCCTCTTTGCAGTAGATATCTTCACCCGTACAAATGGGCGTATCTACCGCTTGCGACAGCCTGACAAACTGGTTAGTAAATTGCCAGGGAATCATGTCTTCATACCAGGCAAGGCTAAAGCGGTCCAAGGCTTTACCCAGGCGAATGCAGGACTCGAGGCCAAGATGACCAAAGTGATCAACTGCTAAAGGCACCTCGTAGCCAATCACGTCACGCACTTTTGCTACATAATCCACCAGAATCTCAATGCCCTTATCGGTAATTTGAATCCCGGTAAAGGGATGCATAATGTGATTGGTTTTGAGCATACCTGGTGGGGCAATCAGGGTGTCTTTGGTGTCATGGAGCAGGCCAATGCCGACATCCATTTTTAAGAACTTAAAGCCCTGGTCCATGCGGGCTTTCAGGCGCTTGCCCATTTCAGTGCCATCTAGGACAGAGTCGGTGTCGCAGTAGCAGAGCACCTCATCACGAAATTTGCCGCCAGCAAACATATAGGCAGGCACGCCGTAAGCTTTACCAGCCAGATCCATAAGCGCCATTTCAATGCCGCAAACGCCGCCCCCCTGTCTGCCATGAAAACCAAATTGTTTTATTTTTCTAAAAATTTTATCTATATTGCAGGGGTTTTCACCGATAATGCGGCTTTTTAGCATCAGGGCAAAGGTAGCGCTTGCCCCGTCACGCACTTCGCCGTAACCAGAAATACCCTGATTGGTATCAAGGCGAATGATTGAGGCCCGAAACGGCAGGTTATGCAAGTTGGCGATGCGCATATCCGTAATGCGCAAGTCACTTGGGCTCGAGTTCGTGTTGACTTTATCCAGTAATTGTTCGCTCATGTTACTCCTCAAAACTCAGTTCCCAAATGGCGCCTTCTGAGCCCCACTCGAGTACATAGAGTTTGTTATCAACCAGTACAGCATCTATTGGGTTTTTAAAATTTCTAGCAATTTGTGTGGTAACTGCTTCATAGTTATCTTCGGTAGGGCTTAAGCGCATATGAAGTACGTCCATACCTCTGTCACTCAGCGTTCCGCCTGCTGCGCCCCAGCTAAGCACAAAGGCGCTCAAGCTCTCATCAGTACTTTGCCAGGACTCAGGGATGATTTGGTTATTAACAAAAACCAGTCCTAGAGGGGAGCGGTGCGGGGTAAAGGTATAAATCTTTTCTCCGAGTTCAGCAGCATTCTTTTCACTACCGTCTAAGTCCCGGTAGATAGCCGCATCAGGGCCAAGATTGGCAATAGGCATGGTAAAACTCATGGGTGGTTCGGGAAAGTCCGGGTCATTGTGATAGTAACCTTCTTTTACCGCAGTAAAGTCGGGCTGTTGCAACTTATCGGCAGCGCTGTCATAGTCTTCAAACCGCTGTAGATTATCCCAGCTACCAAACTGCCAGGGAAAGCCGTAGTGATGACCTTCCCTAATCCAGTTAAGTTCTTCCGGATAGTCGGCATCGGGTCCATTGTCGGTAGCAAAAAGGTCACCATTTGGCGCAAAAGCCAGATCAAAGGCGTTGCGCGTACCCCAGGCATAAAGATAGCCCCCTTCTAAAAGGGCAGCTTCGTCATTGGGCAATACTAGATTTTGTCCATCGGCTGGAACGCGCAAGATTTTGCTGGACAGGGGAGCCTCGCGTAAGCCAGGAAATTGACCATCGGCGTCCTGGAGTTCACCGTGGTCGGTTCTCGAGCCTGCATTAACAAAGAGCCACTGTCCGTCAGGACTAACCGCTATGCCATTGTAGTTATGATTAAAAATAGTTTTGCTTAGCGGGTAGGGTTCGGTTGACGCAACAGTTTCCCACTCGAAGCGCCCATTATCTTTGGGTGTGCCTCGGCGTATAATGCCTTTGTTGTAGGTGTCATCAATAGTGGCGTTTAATACAACATAGGCAGTGCCTGAAGCGTCAAAGGTGAGACCCGTTCCCTGACCTCCTATTTCCATATTGATGGCGACCGTTTTTTGTGACCCCTCCCCGAGCTTAAGGATGCTTAAGCCTTGATCTGAATGAAGCATATAGATTTGATCATTAGCGGGGTTTTGTGCCAGTCGTACATTGCCCCCACCAACCTCCAGAACTTTTCTAAGCCCAATGCCTTCCTTAAGAACCTCAGGAGTTTGCGCAAAGCTAAAACAAGCTATCACCCAAATACCTAAAAGACTAACTGCTCGGTTGCGTAATAAATAAAACAAGCGACCCTCCAAAACGGTGACTAAGGACAAAATGGTCTGAAAAGGACTTGGTTAATTGTTGGCTCTAACCAGAACCACTATAGCAAGCCAAGGTTAATCCTCTAAGAATTTCCAAGTACAAAAGACTTTGAAATTCTTTGCTACATGGGTTTCCTGAGACGGCTAAAAACCCTCTAAAAAGCAGAGTGATAGATTCATCACAGTTTCATGTTTGTTCGTTTAATATTGACAAACCTTTAAAAATAATAGTATTTTTCGGAAAAATCAACGTCGTATTTTATTGCCAGTTTTTAACTTTGGGCAGTAGCTAGTTGGATTAGTGAAAACGGTTTCATCTTTGAACCATTTTGAAAATCTTTCTGATGTTGATGGTTTTAGAATTTTGTGAAGGAGGGCAAAAACTGGTCTAAGCAACGTCTTTGTTTTTTGTTTGGCTCACAAAACGCATAAAAATAGGTTTAAGAAGATAGGTTTAGGAGAGAAATATGCAAAAAAGCTTTAAGCTTATAAGTTCCCTTTTTGTTGCGGCAATGCTGATGGTTTCTGCCATGAGTTTTGCGCAAGATTTACCCGATGTTCCGCGCAATCAAACCCTGATTTTAGGTTGGGACCTTAGTGCGGCAGTGGTTGGCGTAACCAACCCTTGGGCGCTACCCGGCTACACCCATCAGAGAGGCAATGCCTTTTTGTGGGAACCACTTTCATACTATGGCATCTTTAAGAGTGAAGAAATCCCCTGGTTGGCTGACAGTATGGAATATACCAGCGATGACTTCACCAGCATGGAAATCAAGCTAAACCCAATGGCTAAGTGGAGTGACGGGGTACCTGTTACCTCTAAAGATGTTGTTTTCACCTTTGAAGGTCAAATGAATAATCAGACCCTGCCTTACCATGCTGCTTTTAATCAGTATGTTGAGTCAGTGGAAGCCGTTGATGACTTGACCGTCAATGTGACCTTTAAAATTCCTGCACCACGCTTTAAGTTTGAGGTCTTAACCTTAAAGTTTGATACCGGGATTCCCATTGTCCCTGCTCATGCCTTGGAAGCACAAGAAGATGTTAATGCCTTCCCTGGTGGTCTTGATATGCCGCATTCAGGCCCTTACAACCTGGTTGCTTGGGATTTAAACCAGAAAATCTTTGATTTGCGGGAAGACTGGTGGGCAGTAGAAGCCGGTCGTATTGGTGTACCTGAAGTTAAGCGTATTGTTATGGCCAATATCGGTGGTCAGCAAATGGATAACATTGCTCAGCGTATTGTTAATAACGAGATGGACGCTGCCCTTGATATGCGCAGCTCCGTTATTAAAAGCATTGTTGAGCAAAACCCCATGGTTACCACCCATAGTGGTGATCAACCCCCTTATGGATACCTTGACTGGTGGCCCAATGCGCTATGGATGAACACGCAGCTCGAGCCCTATAACGACCAGAGGGTCCGTCGTGCTATGAGTTTAGCCATTAACCGTGAATTGCTTGACGAAATTATTTATGAGGGTGCTGGTATTACCACCATTTATCCTTTCCCACTTTACCCAGCGCTGCAAGAATTTGCTGACAGCCCTGCCGTTAAAGCCCTCGAGGAAGAACTGCAACCTGGTCTTTATGACCCAGAGCAAAGCGCTGCCCTGATGGAAGAGGCTGGCTTTACCATGAACCGTGACGGTCTCTGGGAAAAAGACGGCGAAACTGTAAGTGCGATTATTCAAGGCTTCGAGCAAATCCATAGTGATATCGTGCCTTTCCTGGTTGAAATGCTGCGCAATGCTGGTTTTGATGCCGATGTAAACTTTGGTGCTGATTCTTATCAAAATATGGCTGACGGTGTTGCTGGTCTTTATATGTTCGGTCACGGTGCCAGCCTGATTGACCCTTACGCTGCACTCGAGCTCTACCACAGCAGATACAGCGCGCAAATTGGTACCTCAGCTGGTAATAACCGTTTCTCACGTTATGCCAACCCCGAATATGACGCTCTTCTTGATGAAATGGCGCCTTTAGGTGCCGATAACCCAAGATTCCAGGAATTGGCTGCTGAAGCTCTGGGTATATACTGGAAAGAGCAGATTGATATCCCCATCATTCAGTGGCTCCACCGTATTCCCTACAACCAAACCTACTGGACCAACTGGCCAACCGCTGATAACCCAAGCCTGGGTGAAAACGGTGCTTTCTGGGCCCATACTGGTATGCTGGTTGTTACCAATTTGAAAGCTGCTCAATAAGCAAACCAAGTTAACAACTAAGGCTATGTGACGCTCTTGTCGTCACATAGCTTCTGATTTTGAAAGGAAAGATGCGTGAATTTTAGACTTCTCTCTAAGCGCTTACTTTTTTTGCTCATGGTTGTTTGGGCAGCTTCAACCATTACCTTTTTCATACCGCGCATATCGCCCAAAAATCCTGTTCGTGAACGTTTTGCTGAATTGGCCAGGACCGGGGGGTTTTCGCCTGAAGACTTAGAGGTTATTGTCGCAGATTACAGTCAAAGGTTTGGGCTGGATAAACCTTTATTGCAGCAATACGGCGACTACATGTGGGGTATTTTGCGATTTGATCTGGGTATATCCTTAAATAAGTTTCCCAAGACCGTTATGCAGCTTATTTATGAATCGTTACCCTGGACGATCGGTCTGGTATTTATCACAACGATTCTCTCATTTATTTTAGGAAATTGGCTTGGGGCTCTTGCTGCCTGGCCCAGATCGCCAGACTGGCTCAAAAATATTGCCACGTCTTTTGTTTTGTTTCAAGGTGTACCGCCAGTTCTACTGGGTATTTTACTGATATTTTTTATTGGATTTAAACTGAAATTGCTGCCTTTAGGGGGCGCTTATTCTATAGGTACGGTACCCGATCAGTCGATTGGCTTCTTTTTAGATGTGCTCAGGCATCAGCTTTTGCCCGGCATTGCGCTGGTACTGGGCTCAGTTGGAGGCTGGGTGATTTCTATGCGCGGTATGGGTGTCACCATTCAGGGAGAAGACTACGTGACCTTCGCTGAGCATAAGGGGCTTGGGCCAAGAGTTATCTTCAGGGATTATTATCTTCGCAATGCTCTACTGCCGCAAATTACGGGTTTAGCCCTGGCCTTAGGCAATCTGGTGACCTCGGCTATTGTGGTTGAGGGTATCTTTGCTCTGCCGGGTCTTGGCACCATGTTAAACAGTGCTATACGCTCAAATGACTTCTCCGTGATTTATGGCATTGTTCTGTTTATAACCATTGGGATTGCCACCCTTATGGTCATTGTCGAGTTCCTTTATCCCCTGCTTGATCCTCGGATCAGGCACCAATAAAGAGGTTTTATGTCATCTGTTACGCTTTCAAATACAGCGATCAGGCAACCCAACAAAGTTACGCTCTTTTTTCGTTATTTGCGTCGTAACCCCAGCTTAACCTTTGGTTTGCTCATTATGCTTTTTCTAGTCATTTTTACGGTTCACGGGCTGCTAACTATTAATACTAAAGATGCCTATCCTTTAGCTGTTCGGCCCAAGATGCCGCCTAGTTTTCAGTACCCACTTGGCACCGATTTCTTTGGTCGTGATCTCTACGCAGCCATGGTTATTGGTATGTGGCAAACGGCCGTTATTGGGGTTTTTGCTGGGGCGCTAGGCACCATCATCGGTACGATTTTTGGTTTTATTTCTGCCTACTTTGGCGGCTTTATTGATGCGGCGATTACCTCAATCTGCCAGATTCTTATACCTATTCCGGCTTTTTTGATTCAGGTTATTATTGCTGGTTCTATTGATAAAAGAAGCGTGACGATATTAACCATGGCCTGGGTGGTTTTGTTGCTTGCCTGGATGGGGCCAACGTTGGTGATTCGGGCACAGGTGTTATCGATGAAAGAGCGGCAGTTTGTGTCAGTCGCCAAGCTCTCAGGCATGACGTCATTAGGCATTATTTTTAAGGAAATTTTGCCTAATCTGTTGCCCTTTATTGCTGCGGCATTTATTGCGCAGGTATTTCAAGCGGTGTTTGCCTCGTTTTACTTAGCGATTGTTGGTCTGGGTCCGGTTCGCGAACCGCTGCTGGGAAATACCATTTGGTCGGCCCAAACTCAGGGTGCCTTTTTTAATGGCTGGTGGTGGTGGCCAATTGGTCCGGCTGTGGCTATGATTTTGATTTTGGGCTCGCTGGCACTTATTAATATGGGTATGGATGAGATGGCCAATCCTAGAATTCGGCGTTCGGAGTAGTCAGTGAAGCCAGTCTTAAAAGTTGTTGACCTGGAAGTAAGTTACTATACCGATGCGGGTCGGGCAAAGGCACTTGACCGGGTAAACCTCGAGCTAAATGCTGGTGAAAAAATTGGTCTGGTGGGTGAGTCGGGTTCGGGTAAAAGTACCATGGCGCTCGCCATGATGCGCATGATCAAACCTCCGGGGCGCATTGAACATGGTCAGGTGATCGTTGATGGAAATGATCTGACCAGCCTTTCGGATGAGCAGATGCTCAAGGCCAGACTTAGCCAGATTGCCTATATTCCCCAGGGTGCGATGAACTCTCTGAATCCGGTGACGCGTATTGGCGCGCAGATGATTGACGCCATTAAAGCGCACTCACCCAACATGCCCAAAGACAAGATGAGGGCACGTTCGTTAAAAGCCCTCGAGTCTGTTGAGCTTAAACCAGAAGTTTTTAGAATGTATGCTCATGAGCTTTCAGGGGGTATGAAACAGCGGGTCTGTATTGCTATTGGCATATTGCTCGAGCCCAAAGTCATTATTGCTGATGAACCTACCAGCGCGCTTGACGTGGTGACGCAGCGGCAGGTCATGGAAACCATTAATAAAGTTCAGGCCGAAATTGGCGCTGCGGTAATTTTAATTGGTCACGACATGGGGCTTATGGCTCAGTCGATGGACAAAGTTGCGGTTATGTACGCAGGTCGTCTGGTAGAAGTGAGCACCGTTAAAGAAATGTTTACGGCGCCCAAGCACCCCTATTCTCAGGCACTCATACGCAGTTTGCCCAAGCTAGATGTGCGCGGCGTCTTTCAAGGTATTCCGGGTTTGGCACCGTCACTTCTTCGCCTACCCTCTGGCTGCGCTTTTCACCCACGCTGTCAGGAAGCCATGGATAAATGTAAAACGCTCAGGCCAGAAAATCAGGTGCTGGCAAGCGGCAGTCGGGTGACCTGTCATTTATACGGAGAGGGGGCATAAGGTGGCAAATTTACTCGAGTTTAAAAATGTAAGCAAGATTTATAAACGCGGTAAAACTGAAACAGTTGCTCTAGATAATCTGTCCCTTACCCTGAAAGATGACGAACCTACCATTCTGACGGTTGCTGGAGAGAGTGGTAGCGGTAAAACCACACTGGCGATGTTGCTACTTGGTTTTATTGAACCTAGCCTGGGTCAAATTTATTATCAGGGTAAAGATATTAGTCTTTTGTCGGGGTCTGAGCGTATGAGTTTCCGTAAGGAAGTTCAGGCAGTCTTTCAAGACCCTTTTGCAGTGTTTAATCCGTTTTATACGGTTGAGCATTTGCTCGAGGTTCCCATTAAGCGTTTTAAACTGGCAAAGTCCAGAGCTGAAACCAGGGATAAAATGGCAGAGGCGCTCACTGCGGTAGGTTTGCAGCCCGATGAGATTTTTGGCCGTTTTCCCCACCAGCTTTCAGGGGGGCAGCGTCAGCGCATCAACATTGCCAGAGCGCTGGTGCTACGCCCTAAAATCCTGGTTGCAGATGAACCTGTGTCGATGGTTGATGCTTCCCTGCGCGCCAACATTCTTGAGACTTTGCGTACTTTGCAACGTAACTACGGTGTGTCTATTGTTTATATTACCCACGATTTGACAACGGCCTTTCACATTGCCAGTTCGATCATGGTTCTTTACCGTGGTTCGGTGATGGAGGCAGGCGGGGTTGAGCAGGTGATTAAATACCCACAGCACCCTTATACCCAGTTGCTGGTTGATTCGATTCCCTGGCCAGACCTTAATCGGCGCTGGGGGCAGACTGACCTCGAGCCCAGCGAAGACAGTGTTATCGGACAGGGCTGCAAATTTTATGCTCGCTGCCCCAAAGCTATGGAAGTCTGTAGATCCAGACCTCCTTTGTTTCAGCTCGAGCCCTATCAGACGGCCTCTTGTTTCTTGTATCAGGAAAAGCCCAAGCTCGAGTCTGAGCAGTTGTCAAAAACCTTGCCTGTTTAAGGTTCCTGAGATGCGAAGGACAAAAGGGAGCGCTAGTAAAATCTAGCGCTCTTCTCTTAGTCCATCACTAAAATCGTTTGGACGAGATTTAGGGATTTGACTGACACGGTTTAAGCTCTCTCTAGAAATTTAACAAGTTAAAATCCTATGCAGTTACTGCTTAAGCTTTATGTCGCCTCAATAAATACCAAATGGCACTAACCGTCAGCAAACCAGTGCCCAACGCAACATTAGTTTCTATAATAATTTGACCTTGAGTTAAGACAAAGGTTGCTATAGCTCCAGATACATAGGCAAGTACGGAAACTTGCAAACGATATGAAGGAGCAACAACTGTAGGGAAAATAATGACTAAAATAGCGGCAACTCCTGAAAAAGCAGGAACTAAAAACGAACTTATTTTCATATGCCATGAGGCGATACAAGCGCCTGATACCATCATGTCTGTCGGACACAAGCTAGTAAGAAAACCATGGGCCAATAGCCCAAGGAATAATGCAAGAAACCAACCTAAAAAAGCCGCTGGAATAGCGAGAATCCACCGAGCTATCGTCAATTCACTTCTCCCCCCTTTTGTAAAGAAAGGTCGGGTAGGATTCATTCCTTACCAGTTAACGATGCACTCCCCGCCGTGGTACTGCAAGCTTTCATCGGTGTATTCATGAAACTCTATACGCACACCGTTCGGGTCAGTAACCCAAACCTGCCAGGAATGGTCAACGCCTAACTTTTTTTGCCCAATCTCATAACCGTAGCTCTTTATACGTTCGATAAGGCCATCCATGCCTTCGACTTCTATAGCGATGTGATTAATATTACCAGGGGCTCCTGGTTTACCTAAGAAAACTTCTATGAAAGTGGTTTGACCCAGCTTGACATAGTATCCAAAAGGCTTACCTTCTTTGATAAAGTCAAAGCCCTTTTCTAAGCCTAAAGCTTCAAAGTAAAACCTCGAGGTTGCATCTAAATCTTCGGTAAAAATACAGGCGTGCGCGAGTTGCTTAATCATTAAATCCTCCACTTGCTTGTTTTGGCTAGTTTAAAACTTCTTAGCCTTACGCAACGTCTTGTTTGCATAGCGACAATCTATTCGTCAAGAAAACGCGATATATTTCCTCTTTTCTTGGGATTTTGGGCTTTTCTCTTTAGGCTGGTTTTATGCGCAAAGGTGAAAGATTAAGACATTCTTAATTCTTCCCTACTTGACACATTATGTGTAATTTACACATAATGTGTATAGAAGCTGTAAAAGGAGTTGATTATGTCACTGCCCCGCCCCAATCCTCAAGAAGACAAACTAAGGCTCGAGACCCTCTTGCATGTCCTGATTACTTTGCTGGTCGTGTCAGGTTTACTGTTCATTGCCAGAGCGCAGGAAGAGCGGGTAAATCTGGATGATTTGCGCTCAGGCGAGCTTTTGTTTTATACCGATACCCCTGGCAGCTACCTGCCTGCTACTCGAGTCTCGAGCCAGGTTAATATGCAAATTACGGGCATGGTCGCAAGGGTTACCCTGTCTCAGCAATTCCAAAATACTGGCGAAGGCTGGACAGAAGCGATCTATGTTTTTCCTTTGCCCGAAGATGCTGCGGTGGACAGCCTGAAAATGCATATCGGTGAGCGCGTGATTGTGGGTGAGATCAAGCGGGAAGATGAGGCCAGAGCTGTCTATGAAGAGGCGAAAGAAGCTGGGCAGCAGACCAGTCTGGTTGAGCAAGAACGACCCAATATGTTTACCACTTCGGTTGCCAATATTGGACCAGGAGAGACCATTATCATTGAGATTTCTTATCTGGAAACTTTGCGCTATGACTCGGGCACGTTTAGTTTGCGCTTTCCGTTAGCCATTACGCCCCGCTATATCCCTGGGCAGCCGCTCATAGAGGAAAGCGAGAAAACCTACAACCCTTTAGCCACAGGCTGGGCAGCCAACACCGATCAGGTTCCTGATGCACAGAGCATTACTCCTCCTTATCTCAAATCAGGTGTGGGCAATACTGTTACCATTCATGCTGTGATTGATGCTGGTTTTAAACTTGCCAGCTTAGAGAGTCGCTACCACCAGACCACCATGAGCGAAAAAGAGGGAATATATAGCCTCGAGCTAACAGGTGAGGTACCTGCCGATAAAGATTTTGAACTGGTCTGGACACCCGAAGTGGGAGCAGAACCGGGGGCCGCTGTTTTTGCCGAGACCTGGGAAAGCGAGTCTTACGCCTTACTTATGCTGATGCCTCCTGCTTTGTCCAACACAAGCCTGCCTGCCCCTGCCAGAGAGGTCATCCTGATTATTGATACCTCGGGTTCGATGGAAGGGACCTCAATTGTGCAAGCCAAAGAGGCGGTGCAGCTTGCACTATCTCGCTTAAAACCTGCGGACCGTTTTAACGTGATTGAATTTAATGACGCTGCCTCATCCCTTTTTAGAACGCCAAGAGAGGCAAACGCTGCCAATTTGCGTCTGGCAGAGCGTTTTGTGAATCAACTGAGAGCAGATGGCGGTACAGAGATGCGCTCGGCTTTAGAGCTTGCCTTTCAAACCCAGGCCGCTGAAGGCTATCTGGGACAGGTGGTCTTTATGACCGATGGCAGCGTGGGAAATGAAGCCGAACTTTTTGCTCTGATTGAGCGTGAGCTAGGTAGTCATCGTCTTTTTACCGTGGGCATAGGCTCAGCACCGAACAGCTACTTTATGCGCAAAGCCGCTGAGTTTGGTCGGGGCACCTATACCTTTATCAGTGACCTGGGGGAAACCGGGGAGAAAATGAGTGAACTGTTTGTCAAGCTCGAGCAACCTGTCTTAACGGGGCTCGAGCTAAAGCTTCCAGCTGGTAGTGACGTTTACCCTAAAACGGTTCCTGATCTCTACCTTGGCGAACCTGTCCTGGTCAGTGTCAAGTTGTCAGCTCAGGGTGGTGAAGCTGTTCTCAGTGGCAATCTGAACGGCGAAGCCTGGACGCGGCGCCTCAGTCTAAGCAATCCAGGTAGTCAAAATGGCATCTCACAACTCTGGGCCAGAGCCAAAATCGAAGAACTGAATGACGAGCTAATTCGTGGAGGTAACTGGGAAATTCTAGAAGAAGATATTACTCAGCTTGCCCTCAAACACCATCTGGTAACGGATTACACCAGTCTGATTGCGGTTGATAAAACCCCAGTTCGTCCTGCCAATGAGGTTCTAGAAACTGAGTCTATTCCACAAAACTTGCCAGCAGGTCAGAGTTATGAAGCCATTTTTGGAGAAGCTGATGCAATGGCGGCACCGCTTGCTCCTGCGCCGGCTATGATGATGAAAACCAATCAGGCGGTGGGCTTTGCTGATACCGCTACCCTTGCACCCCTTAACCTTATTATTGGACTTATCACCTTGCTGCTGGCCTTCCTCCTGCTGGTACAGGTAAGTCGTAGCAGGATGCGCGCATGAGACAGCGCATCCTGCTCTTAAATCTGGCGGTAGTTTTACTTTTTGGCCTGGGTTTCTGGCAATTTGGCAGAGGGCTATACCTTATGGCGAAAGCCCAGCTTGCTCAGGTTTTACTCGAGCATGCCTGGGAAAAAACGCTGGCAGGTGACCCCGATGCCCGTCCCTGGCCCTGGGCTGACACACACCCGGTGGCTCGTATTCGGGTGCCGAACCTGGGAATAGACCAGATTGTACTTTCAGGAAGCAGTGGGCGAAACCTGGCTTTTGGCCCGACCTTTCAGCTGGCAAGCTACCAGCCTGGCGAGGGCACAACCATTTTGAGCGGTCACCGTGACACGCATTTTAAATTCTTAAAAGATGTCCAGCCTGGTGACATGATTTTTGTGGAAACACCTGAGGGGCTCGAGTACAGCTATGAAGTGAGTCAGACTGAAATTGCCGACATTAGAAACAGTCAGCTACGGCTAGATGATACAGATAGGCTGGTGCTGGTCACCTGTTATCCCTTTAATGTGCTGGCAGCCAGCGGCCCGCTGCGTTATGTAGTGACGGCGAAACCACTGCTTTTTGCTAGCCGCTAATATCGGAGCTTTCACGTTTACCATAACAGGGAGAGTTTAGAATAGGGCTAATGTCAAGTTGGACGTTGGCCCAGGTTGAAGCACTTTCCCCCGATAGTGCATCCTTAAAAGCTTCTGCAAAATTAACCGCTGCTAAGTGGTCAAACCTTGGCCAAGTAGAAACTGCTCTTTGGGGAGAATGTCAGGGAAGTGGTAAAACTCCTTAT
Organism: Trueperaceae bacterium; assembly: GCA_020431825.1. Classification (GTDB taxonomy): domain Bacteria; phylum Deinococcota; class Deinococci; order Deinococcales; family Trueperaceae; genus JAHEBB01. The sequence continues at coordinate 14,512 of JAGQHN010000033.1, forward strand.
CTGACGCGTATTGATTTAACAGGACCAGCTTTTAAGTGTTCCTGTCCAAGCCGAAAGTTTCCCTGCAAACATGCTCTGGCCCTCTTTAAACTCTGGGTTCAGGATTCCCCTAGATTTAAGGCCAGTAACCCACCTGCATGGCTAACGGAGTGGCTAGACTCGAGGGCCAGTCGTAAAGAAAATACTGAGAAAAAAGCGACCGCTCTCGTTGATGAAGTGGCCCAGGCCAAGCGCGTTGCTGCCAGAGAAGAAAAGGTTGAGGCGGGGCTGGCTGAACTGGAACTCTGGCTACACGACCTTTTGCGTACTGGGCTTATGGGCTTAAGCAGCAAGCCTGGTCGCTACCTAGATGATATGGCTGCCAGACTGGTAGACGCTCAAGCCCCAGGACTGGCTCGTTTGCTTAAAGATTTGCCCGCGCTCATGATGTCAGGTACTGACTGGACGCAGGATGTGCTTGCTTGCCTGGGTAATTTGCAGCTCATTATCTCAGCTTATAGGCGGCAAGAGGACTTGCCCGAAACCGTTCGGGCTGATTTGCGCCGGGTGCTGGGCTGGAATGATAATCAAAAAGAACTGCAAGGTAACGAGGGTCTAGCAGATAGCTGGCTGGTATTGGCCCAGCTAAGCAGTCAAGAAGACCGCTTGCAGGTACGCCGCAGCTGGCTATGGGGCAAAGAGACTGGAAAGGTTGCGCTTATCCTCGAGTTTAGTTTTGCAGGTCAGACGTTTCAGTATCCTCTGGTGGTTGGGCAAAAGTTTGAGATGGAGCTGGTTTACTTTCCCAGTCAGTATCCGCTGAGAGCGGTTCCCAAAGAGCTACAAATGGGGGGAAAGATTGGGTTTGAGGAAAAAAGAGGACTAAGACTACATCCTCATTTTGATGCTTGTCTGGCAGCCTATGCTGAGGCGCTGGCAGCCAACTGCTGGCTCGAGCAGTTTCCGCTAGCGATTACCAAGGTTGCGCCATTAATGCATGATGGTCGGCTGGTTTTGGTTGATGAACAAAACAAAACCCTTCCTCTAAGCCCTGTTTTCACTGAAGGCTGGCGTCTCATGGCGCTTAGTGGCGGAGAGCCATGCGATCTTGTTGCCGAGTGGGATGGCAAGACACTTTTACCCCTGGCAATCTGGCAAGAGCAACCTGTTTCTTTGAGAGGGACCTAGTGCAAAGCTATCTGGACGCTTTAAGCACGGCCGCCCTACTGGGTACGGAGAAGCGCAGTTTGCCAGACCTGCCTGAGAGGCTGCAGCACTTGGTCAAGCCCCAAGCTACTATAGAAGCACAACTTCTGGTAGCAGGCGTAGCTGCCAAGCTTTATGTGCAGGTTGCGCAAGATGCAAAACAAAATCTTCATTCACGAAGAGCTGCGGCAGCAGAGGAGAAATTAGAAGTCATTTCTGAAAAGGCAGCGTCTTATCTGGGGCAGTTTATTCAAGGGCGACAACAGGGCCTATTGCAGGAATTTTTGACCGTTGCCGCTCAACACCATAAGCGAGTCCCCTTTTACTACTTGCCAGATTTGCTCGAGCTTGCCCGCATGAATAGCCAGTTACGAGAACAGCTTAGAGCCTGCATAGGGGAGCGGGGTCACTGGTTGGCAGCGCAAAACAGTCAGTGGGGCTTTGCCCTAGGTGATGATCAGCCACTTGAGCGTTTTGAAACGGGCAGTTTAACTGAGCGACTTATTGCCTTTAGGACGATGCGGCAGACTGACCCCGAGAATGCCAGACAAAGGCTCGAGGCTGACTGGACAAAAAATAGTGCCAAAGACCGAACTGCTTTGTTAGAAGGTCTAACAGAAGGTTTGAGTCTTTCGGATGAAAGCTTTTTGGAGGAGGCCCTAAAAGATAGAAGCGCCAGTGTGCGTGCTGCTGCTGCTGAGCTTTTGAGTCAGTTGCCAGATGCTGCTTATACAGAGCGAATGAAGCTTAGAGCGAAAGGTCTTCTGAGCTATAAACCTGCAGGTATGCTTGGGTTAAAAGGTGCGGGTCTGGAACTCAGTTTACCAAATCCTCCCGAAACCGAGGAGGACGGTATCGAAGTACCCAGCGTGGTAAAGGGTATGGGAAAAAAGGCCTGGTGGTTCAAGCAGATCGTGGCTCGAGTTCCCCTAAGTTTTTGGCCAGCTGAGGTTAAAAAGCTTCTGGAAGCTGCCAAAAAAGAAGACAAAGATCTGCTTTTTGAAGCTTTTGTAGCTGCGACTATTCGCTTTAAGGATAGCCAAACTGCCCGCAGCCTTATTGACTTCGATGAAAAAGGCGTTCACCTTTCTAGTCTCTTGCCGCTTATACCTCATGAGGAGGTCTCAGACCTGGCTCTTGCTCTAATAAATAGGTTTTCCGAGCTAAGCTACAGTCATCCGCTGATACAGTTACTTGGTCTCTACCGTTTTGACTGGTCGGAGACATTTACCAAGAAATTTAAAGAAAGTTTGAAAAAAAGTTTGCAGGGCAAAAATACCTGGGAACTTAGGCGGGTTTTGGAGCTCTTTGCTGAAGCTATACCTCCAGAGCAGCTCGAGTCTTTAAAACCCTTGTTATCTCAAGATACCGACCACCCACACAGTGCGGCTTACCGTGATTTTTTAGCCAAGCTCGAGTTAAGAGGTGCCATGATCGCCTCGCTTAAGGAGACCTAATGTCAGAAACTCAGTTAAGGCTCAGTGCCGAACAGCACTATGCCCACGAACTTGCCGCCCTGCGTGCCGAAGACAAAGGCCCCAGACCACCCAACTGGCAGCTTTCGCCAAATGCTGTTGTGACCTACCTTATAGGCGGTAAATCGCCAAGTGGGGAAGGGATAAGTGCTAAATACATTGGTAATAGACGCCTCATAGAAATTGCGGTGGCGACCCTGGCAACTGACCGTGCGCTTTTGCTTTATGGGGTTCCAGGCACAGCTAAAAGCTGGGTTTCTGAACACCTTGCTGCTGCTATTTCTGGGGACTCGAGCTTGATTATTCAGGGAACTGCTGGTACCTCCGAGGAAGCGGTGCGTTACGGCTGGAACTATGCCAAGCTTTTGGCTGAAGGACCCTCTACTGGTGCCCTGGTAGAAAGCCCGCTGATGTGGGCTATGCAAGAGGGCAAGCTAGCCCGCATCGAAGAGTTAACCCGTATGCCCAGTGATGTGCAGGATACGCTAATTACCATTCTGTCAGAAAAGGCTTTGCCGGTTGCCGAGCTTCGTATGCAGGTCAATGCGCAAAAAGGGTTTAATGTAATTGCTACTGCTAACAACCGGGATAAAGGGGTTAATGAACTCTCAAGTGCGCTTAAACGTCGTTTTAACACTGTGGTTTTACCGCCACCAGCCAGCCTCGAGGAAGAACTTGAGATCGTGCAGTCTCGAGCCGAAAGTTTAGGCAGAGCGCTCGAGTTGCCCAACGAAAAACCTGCTTTAGAGGAAGTGCGCCGGGTAGTTACGGTGTTCCGTGAACTTCGTAATGGACTTACAGAAGATGGCAAAAATAGGCTCAAAAGCCCCTCGGGTACGCTGTCAACTGCTGAGGCTATCAGTGTGGTGAGCCACGGTCTTAGTATGGCAGGCTATTTTGGTGATGGCAGTCTAAAAGCTGATGATCTGGCAGCGGGTTTGCTCGGGGCAATTGTTAAGGATCCTGTGCAAGACCGACTAGTATGGCAAGAGTATCTGGAAACGGTTGTGAAAGAGCGTGATGGCTGGAAAGACATTTACCGTGCCAGTCGTGACCTCATCTAAGATAAGCTTCCGATGACCGAAAAGTTTAAGCATCAGGTATTTGGTATACGCCATCATGGGCCAGGTTCTGCGCGGAGCCTGAAGCTGGCTCTGGAAGCGCTCAAGCCTGATTGCTTGCTAGTAGAAGGTCCACCAGAAGCCAACGAGCTTATTCCTCTGGTCCTTGATGCAGGCATGAACCCGCCTGTAGCCTTGCTTATTTATGCCGAAACTGAGCCACAGAGAGCCGTTTACTATCCTTTTGTGCGGTATTCGCCTGAGTGGCAGGCGCTATGCTTTGGTGCAAGTCAAGGCATTACGACACGTTTTTTTGATTTGCCTCTCAGCCATAGATTGGTGGAGCAGAGTCCCCTCGAGAGTTCCGAACTCGAGTTTGATGGAGTCGATAGTCACTACCAGCCCAGCCTCGAGCAAGACCCCTTGTTTTATCTGGCGCAGGCAGCTGGCTACAGTGATAGTGAGCGCTGGTGGGAGCAACTGGTCGAAGAACGCTTGAGCAGCGAGGGGGTGTTTGAGGCCATCCTGGAGGCCATGACTGCGCTGCGGCAAGAGGTCAAAGAAGCCTCAGCTCATGAAGAGCGTCGTGAAGCCTTTATGCGCAGTGAAATTCGCCGCGCTTTAGCTGAGGGCTTTGAGCGCATTGCGGTGGTTTGTGGGGCCTGGCATAGCCCCGCTCTGCAAGACTTGAGCGGGCTAAAGCAAGACAAAGCCACGCTTGCCAAGTTGCCCAAAAGCAAAGTTAAAGCCACCTGGATTCCCTATACTTCGGGCCGCCTGGCGCGGGCCAGTGGCTACGGTGCTGGCATTCGCTCGCCGGGCTGGTATGACCATGTCTGGCAGTACAGTGACAATGCCCTGGCAGGTCGCTGGCTGGCAAAAGTAGCAGGGCTATTACGAGAAGAGGGAATAGACGCCTCGAGTGCTCAGGTAATTGAAGGGGTGCGTTTAGCAGAAGCCCTGGCGGCTCTGCGCGGAAGAGCTAGTATTGGCCTGGATGAACTTAACGAAGCGGCCTATGCTCTCTTTGCCGGAGGCAATGAACTGATTTTAGAGCTGATTGCCGAGCGACTTATTGTTGCGAGTGAGCTGGGCAGTGTGACAGAGCGAGCTCCTGCCACCCCTTTACAGCTTGATTTAGAAAAAGCTCAGAAGTCGCTGCGCATGGCACCACAGGCGTTAGAAAAAAGCCTCGAGCTTGACCTGCGTAAAGACAATGATCTGGCACGTTCTCAGCTTTTACACCGCTTAAGACTTTTAGACATTCCCTGGGGAGAAGTTTTACCTTCTAGTGGCAAGGGTACCTTTAAAGAACTCTGGCAACTATGCTGGCATCCTGAGTTTGTGTTGAGATTGATTGAAGCGGGGTATTATGGACAAACGATTGAGCAGGCGAGCAGTAGCAAAGTCAAAGAGCTGGCTCAAGGCGCCACAAATCTTGCTTACTTGAGTCAGCTTTTGGATGATTCGCTGCTGGCAAATATTCCAGAGGCCAGTCAGGAACTGGTTGCCATGATTCAACTAAAAGCTGCTCAGGACCCGGACTTGAGTCACTTGGTCAGCGCTTTTCCTCGCCTGACCCATGTTTTGCGCTATGGCAATGTCAGGCTTAGTAAAGATGCCGATCTGAGCACGCTTGAGCATGTCGTAAAAGGGCTTTTAGCTCGTATCTGTGTGGCTTTACCTGCTGCGGCAAGTTCTTTGAACGAAGAAGCTGCCAGCAAACTCTTTAGCGATATACAGAACCTGCATGCCTCGGTCAAACTTCTTGAGGAAGCTGAAAGGGCAGACTGGCTAGCCACCTTAGAGCAGCTTGCTTCCTCAAATCTGGTGCACGCTCTTATCAAGGGGCGCAGCGTCAAGCTGTTACTGGACGAAGGTCAGCTCGAGCCCGCGGAGGCAGCTCGCCAGCTTGGGATTGCCCTTTCTGATCCTGAGATTGAAAAGGCTGCTTACTGGCTCGAGGGTTTACTCAAAGATGCTGGCCTCCTGGTTGCTCATGATGATGAGCTTTTTACCGTACTTGATAGCTGGTTTGCCAGTCTGTCACCGGAAGCTTTTGTGCGGGTTTTACCGCTGGTACGCCGAACCTTTTCCACCTTTGAAAGTCCGGAGCGGCAGGCAATTGGGCAAAAGGCCAAGGGCGTGAAGGGTACCAAGAGCCAGCAGAGTCTAAGTTTAAATGAAGTAAGAGGCGAGAAAATGCTCGAGCATCTTGCTCTTTTACTGGGCACGAAGGGAGAAGGGGTATGAGCATGCACGATTCCGAGCGTTTAAAACGCTGGCGACTGGTCTTGGGTGGGCATAATGACGCTACAGGAATCTCTCTGGCAGGTACGGAAGCCAGACTTGATTCGGCACTCGAGTCCCTTTATGGTGAGGGGGCGGATCTGTCTAAACGATCAGGGGGAATGGGTAAAAGTCAACCCAAGCTTGCGCGCTGGTTAGGTGATATCCGTGAGTTTTTTCCGGGTTCGGTCGTCAAGGTCTTACAAAAGGACGCTTTTGAACGGCATAATTTAAGGCAGCTTTTACTCGAGCCAGAGATGATGGAAGGACTCGAGCCTGATGTTCACCTGGCAGCTGACTTGCTTGCCCTAAAAGATGTTATGCCGCGTGCGGCTAAGGAAACGGCCAGAACGGTAATCGGACAAATTGTTGAAGACTTAAAACGGCGGCTCGAGGAACCAATGCGCGCCGCTATTACAGGAAGTCTGAACCGCTCCCTGCGCAATAATCGACCCAGACACAACGAAATTGACTGGAACCGAACGATTCGGGCAAACTTGAAACATTATCAGCCGGAGTATAAAAGCATCATCCCTGAAAGGCGTATTGGCTTTGAGCGCAAACGTGGCTCTCTAAAAAATATTGTCCTTTGCGTAGATCAAAGTGGCAGCATGGGGACATCAGTGGTTTATTCGGGAGTGTTTGGTGCCGTTTTAGCCTCTTTACCTGCAATTGACACGCGAATGGTAGTTTTTGATACCGCAGTGGTTGATTTAAGCGAACAACTTAGTGACCCGGTTGACCTGCTCTTTGGTGTACAGCTTGGCGGCGGTACCGACATTAACCGGGCTCTGGCCTATTGTCAGAGCGTAATTGAACAACCTGCCGATACCATTCTGGTCTTGGTGAGTGACCTTTATGAAGGAGGCAATGCCGAAGACATGCTACGCCGGGCAAGTGCCTTGGTTGCGGCAGGTGTGCAAATGATTGCTCTACTCGCTCTATCTGATGATGGTCGACCGAGCTTTGATCAGGGGGTAGCTCAGCACTTTGCCAGTTTGGGCATTCCAAGTTTTGCCTGCACGCCAGACAAATTTGCTGAGCTTATGGCAGCCGCGATCAAAAAAGAAGACATTGCCTTATGGGCGGCAAAAAATGACATTGTTACCAGCGTGCCAGCGCAGTGACGGTACCTCAGTCTGCGAAGATTTGCTTTCTCTTTTATAGCTTGCTGTGTTTCGCAAAAATGACTGTATCAGACAGATTAAGATTTAAAAGAGCCCGGGCATTAGCATTTCTAACGCCAATCTCAATAAAACCACTGCTACCGGTATAAACTACGGTTTCACCGATTTCCACGCTGGCAAAGTTTGGATAAACAGGACTCAGGACTTTATCTTGGGCAAGGGCCGTCCAGCTAGCCAGCGGTTTTTCTAGATTCTGACTTGGCAGGTTTGTTACCAGATTGCCAAAGTGGTCCATATGGATGATTTGGGCTTGCCAGAGGCCCTCTTTAAAGTTGGGTTGTGGTAACTCGAGCTTCACCAGTTCATCTTTAGGTAGCAAGGTACCAAGCTCAGCAATATCTGTACCTTTGGCAAGCTGCGCCGCAGCCGGAGAAAAGATATCTCGCCCGTGAAAAGTGGTGCTGGCATTGGGCAAATGAAAGCTTGGGTTATCAAGACTAATGACCCTCAACACCTGCTCATGATTTAACAGGGGAGTAGCTATGCCATTGTCGGGGGCAACCAGATACTGGGTTTTGCCGTTGGCGCTAAACTCGAGTGCAATCGCCTTGCGACTACTACCTACCCCCGGGTCAATGACAAAACAAAACACCGTTTTATCAGGAAAATATTTGTAGCTCACAAAAAGGTTGAAGATCGCCTCATTCAGGTTTTGTGGACTGATATTATGGTTGAGATGCACTACTTTTGCGTCAGGCGCTATGCTGACCATGACGCCTTCACAAACACCAACACAGGGGTCTACCAGACCGAAATCGGTAGCAAAGGCTATAACTTGAGACTGATTCATCTAAGGACCTCCAGAATCGCTCTGTAAGAGCACGGAAATCCTCTACATCTACCTGGGTACGTTGATGAATTTGTACCCAGCTGGACTTAGCACCTCACCCAGAGGGTTGGTTGCTGCGGTGTCAGGGTGCCAGGTCACTCGACCGCTCTTGATAATAGAGTTGCACTAAACTTGTGCAGCGCTAGTTTATGAAGCTATTTTTTTTCTGTCAAGTCATGTGACGCCTTTGTGACGCCCCTTTTTGTCTACTGAGTGTAGACCCCAAGGAGGTTGCCATGAAATACGCTCAGATTTGCCTTTTAAGTTTTGTCTTAGTTTTTTTAGCTGCCTGTCAGACCGATGGTTTTTCGCCTCAACCTAAGCCAGCACCTGAGAACAGTGCCACTCTGAAGGCTCTTATCAATGCCTCGGTGCTCGAGGGCAGCTCACCCTTAAAAGTACAGTTCGATGCCTCTGGTTCCACGGGCTTAAAGGAAACAAATGCTACAGCAAGCTGGGATTTTGGGGAGGGTGCAGGCTTTAGCGCGCAAGGTCTGACTCAGGAACATACTTTTAATGCGGTGGGCAGTTTTACGGTGATTCTAAAAATACAGGCACAAGTAGCTGGCAGCCTGGTACAGGACCAGGCTACTGTGACCATCCGTGTAAATGATGGCGTTAATCCTGCTCCAAATCCAGATGCTGAGGGAGTGAAGCCAGAATTAGCCCTGGCACTTAGCCTGCAGCGTCAGGAACTCGAGCAAGACATGAGCGCCTTAGGTCTGGATGCTGTTAGATTTGCGAGTATTCAAAGTGGCGGTAACAGCCTGGTAAGTACCGGAACCATTCGTCAGAGTGCCAGTGGCAGCTTTACTTATAGCAATGACCGAAGCGATGCTCTCGAGCTTCAGTTTAGTGATGGCTCGAGCCTGCTTTACCGCTTCAGTAGCCTTGTTTTTGATACCAATCAGCCCAACGGAGAACGGGCTCTCCGCAAAGACCACAATCTGGCCTTTCGCCTCGAGACCTCTGAAGGCAGCAGTGTTGAGATAAGCCTTATTCAGCAAGATGGTGCCTATCAGAAAACCGTCAAAGGCATTATTTTTAATGAAGGTACGGCTTTTACCGTGAATACATTGACCCAGGGAAGTGTTCTTAGTGACATCAACCCACCTGGAGTCAATTTTGAAACGCGGGAAAGTATTTCTGGCAGTATCAGTGCAGCAGGGTTTAGCCTCGAGCTAAACGAAAGCTTTTCCTATCATCTGGTTATCTTTAATGACGCCATTGAAGATGTCAAACATCAGTTTAATAACCGCTGGACGGTAGCGGGCAAGACCTTTAGTCTGCAAAATGGCATCATTCGCCGCATCTTCAAAAATGCCAAACCCGTCGAACTTGATAACTGGACGATTGCCGGTGAAGTTACTGCAAATGGCGTAGGGGTAGGTGGCCTGGGGCTCGAGCAAAGTGCTGTGTCTCTGGATACTGTGCTGACCATTGAAGGTCAGAAGAGAACGCTGTTTAGTGACAAGCTTTTTTAGAGAGAACTTGCCAGCGCTTCCTGGGGTTTCAGGTTAGTTGACTGCCTCAGCGAGAGCGTGAGACACCAGATCATCAAAGGCAATAAGCTCGAGAGCCTTTTCGTGGGTAGCACTAAGAATAACGGGGGGAGCCACCTTATGCTCCAGAGCTTCCTGCCAGCGCGCTGCACAAAGACACCACTGATCGCCTGGTTTTAAGCCTTTAAAGCCAAACTCGGGGCGGGGAGTACTGAGATCATTGCCCATTGCCAGGCTAAATTGTAAGAACTCCAGGGTCATGCGGGCACAAACAACATGAACCCCAATATCGCCCATACCCGTATCACAGCAACCCGTGCGGTAAAAGCCTGTGATGGGGTCAAGTGAACAGTCTTTTAGCTCTGTCCCCAAAACATTTTTCGCTTTCATAGCTTTAGTATAGCCATAAGAAAGAACAGAAATTTGAAGCTGCAATGAAATTCTGCTTCTGGCTGAGTATGCTAGCGGAGAAAAGGAGAACCTATGGCAACCGTGTCACTGATTGAGTATGAAGATGCTTCAGCGGAAGTTCGTGAAGTTTTTGATGATATTCGGCGAGTACGCAAGTCTGACTTTATCAACAATTTCTGGAAGGCGCTTGCTCATCACCCGGAAACCTTAAAACGTACCTGGGAGAGTTTGAAAGTTGTTATGGCACCTGGAGCGCTGGACGCTCTGCAAAAAGAAATGCTCTATATTGCGGTATCAATAGCCAACAACTGTGATTACTGCATTCATTCTCATACGGCTTCGGCCTTTGCCAAAGGTATGACCGAGGGACAGTATCAGGAGTTACTGGCAGTTGTAGCGATGGCACATCAGACCAATGCGTTATCCACAGGGTTAAAGGTGCCTGTGGATAACGCATTTTTAGCCTAGCTAAAAGAATGTAAAAAAGCTCGAGCCAAGACTCGAGCTTTTAAACTTCTAAACCCTAGCGAATTTTAATTTCTCTGGCAGTTAAGGTGTCACCGTCTAAACTACCCTCGACCTTGACCATGACGCCACTGCGGTCTTCAGACCAGAAGGTGCTGGCACTAACGTCATCCTCTTTTTGAGAGTAAATTTTGTACTCGGTGCTACCTGTAACCACCACTGTGATGTTGCCAACAGTAAAGCTTTGCGCGCTGGCATCAAAGCTGCTAATTGCACCGCTGAGTTCGCGCTCACCGTGGCTGGGGCTACTATGCTCACCGTCATTCTTGCTGTCCTCGGAGCCGTCTTCTGAACCGCTTTCCATTTTGGTGACATAGGCAAAACCTTGATCGTTACTGCGGGTGCTATCTGCCTTGATTTCAACCCAGTCGCCCACAGCAAAATCACTCAGGCTGACATGCGCATCATTCTTTTCTAACTTAGTATTTTCATCAATCCAGAAGCTCGAGCCTGCTACCGTCACGGTAAGCTTACCCAGGTCAATAGCTTCTATTGGGCCTTTGTTTCTGCTATCGGCGCGTCCTGAGCCGCCATGTTCATGCTTTACTTCAACTTTGCTGGCAACAAGCATACCGCTGTCATTCAGACTACCTTTGGCTTCAATGCGTGCACCTACCGCAAGTGTGCCCCTAACCGTTGCGCTGCTGTAATCAACGGTATAACCAAGAACGCTAAATTGCTGAGCACTTTCATCGAGGTCGCTGATAGGTCCTTCGATTTCCATACGACCTGAGGCATTTTCATCTCTGCTAATGGCGGAGCGCATTTTACTAACCGTTATGACATTGCCACTGCGAGTACCTTTAAAGCGGAGCATGCTGCCTTCAGCGAGATTTCCATTAAAGTCAGCGCTGCTGTAGTCAACCACATGATTCATGAGACCATAGCTAAAGGTCTGGGTGCTGCTATCAAGATTGCGAATGGGCATGCGCAGTTCAACCTGATTGGTGCTGTCTTCGCTTTCTACCTCTAGACGGGTGGCAATAACAGAATCGTCGGTTTGTACCGCGCCGTGAACTTCAAGGTAATCACCGACACTGAGATCAGCCAGAGTAAGGTCAGTAAAGCTACCATCGGTCTCTCGTCTGACAATAACGGTAAGGGCATCAACCGTTACCTTGACACCTACAACCTCGAGGCTGGCATTGTCATAATCTACGGCGTCAACCAGACCTTTAAGGCGGCTGTTTACGGAGACTTCACTAAAGTGATAACCGTCGCTCTTGCCTTCACCTTTACCACTTAGCTCAACCCCAGGTTGAATGGCACTGCTGTCGCTGCTGCTGTCATCCTTGCTAATGGTTGCGCCACTTAAGTTAAGGTTTTGACCATTTAAGGTAAGGTTGCTACCGCTGCCGCTGACATAACCTGCGAGTTGTAGCTCGCTGAGGGTGCCAGGCGTCGAAGTTGAAACACTCGAGCAGGCGGTAAAGAGTAAGAGACCTGCCAAAAGAGATAAAAAGCTTTTATACATGAATAAGTCCTTTCATATAAAAGTATGATTAAAGTCTCTGAATTAATTCTTAAGGCAAGCTGAAGCGAAACTGAAGTTGATCGTTGGCCTGACTAGGGTTTAGTTAAAGCTTGAGGCAAGGCTCCTAAGTCAATTTCAAAACTATCTGTTGCAAGTCTATCTGGGTAGTCAAGGGCAAAAACCTGGGCCTCTTGAAATTGAGCTGCGGTTTCAGGAACATTACTAAGCCAGCTAAGGGGTATGCCCTGATTTAATAGGTTAATTTGCAAGGCTCGAGTTGCAGCTTTGTTTTTCCAGACTGTTTTTGGTTGTTGCCTGGTACGTAAGCAAAAACTTGCCAGATGACCTGCAGCTTCGCCAATGGCCCACTCGACCGGGTGAACGCGGTAAGCACCATTGCTGAGATGGGTGCTGCCCAGATTTTTGCAGGCCGGAAGCAGATTTAGTGTCGTTTGTGGAATAAGGCTACCCAGAGGAATTTGGAAGGGGAGGGTAGCTGCAAAGGTGCTCTCTTCGGTACTTTTGCTGGCACGGTGCAGATCAAGGTTATACCAGCCGATGCCTACCGAATTGCCAAAGTGTCTGGCTCTTAGAAGACGGTCTTTCTCTAAAATATCATCAGCACGAATGGTTTCCAGCGCAAGGATGCGCCGCGATTCTCTGATATAAGGTTGCTTGGCAAGACCGTCGCGCGTACCCATAATGTCTTTGCGCAGTTTGAGTTCGGGGTAACCATAACCCCCTTCATCGCGCGGGCACTCGGTTTGCAACCAGTAAAGAAAACCAAGCGCCAGGTCTTTAGCCTGCCTGAGAATCTTTCTTTGCTGATACAGGGGTTTATCAATGAGGTTGGCGAAACGAAAGTCATTGCCAGGCCAGTTAATCAGTGCCAGATCATTGGGTCGCCTGGGGTCGTTAAACTGCTCTGCAGCAAAAATACGCCGATAAGTCCAAAAGGGTAGCTCGCCTTTTTCGCCTTGTTGAAACATGCGGTACTGTCTGCCACCATCATGTGCCAGGGTATAGGGCTGATGATCGCGGTTATACTCGTAGTTGGCAGGTTTGCTAAGGGTATGGTTTTCTCCGGGGCAGTACTCAACAACGAAACTATAGGTAAAACTTTGCACCTCATCGGAGTTAGCCTTACCAGCATAAGTTTCGCCAGTTTGTGCCTGGCCCTCAGCGCCACTGACATAAGCGGTCTGACTTAGCGGTAAGAGTTCACCCAGATCGGTGGCATCAAGAAAATACTTGGCTTTCAGGGTTTGGAGACCTTGAGCTGTTTTTACGCTCACACTAAGAAGTTTATGCTTATTGACTTCTGCACGATGGGGCCGGGTTTTATAGAGAATGTGCAACTGACCTGTTCGCAGATAGGGCTCGAGCCACTCCCTGATAATCTGCTCAGCTACCCTGGGTTCAAAGCAGAGCCTGCTGACCCAGCCACCGCCAGGGTTCAGAACGCGAACGCCGTAGCGCGTTTCATAGTGGTTTCGGATGGCTTCGCGGAACTCATAATAGCTTCTGTTGGCACCGAAAGATTCGATATACTTATGTTCATCAAGCGCTGAAACCCCCTGACTGCTTACCTGACCACCCAGCCAATCGCTGCTTTCCGTCAAAATGACCCGGTGACCTGTCCTAAGGGCTGCCAGGCAGGCTGCCACACCTCCCAGACTTCCGCCAATAATGGCAATATCTGCCTTTAGCCTAGACATGTTTCTCTTTTAATTCAAAGTCGGGCTCGAGGGTAAAAAGTCGGGGCCAGGCAAGCCTAGGGGCTCGCCAGTCTAATTCATAAGGTAGATAGTCAAAATGTTTTTGCCAGAGTGCCCTTGCGAGCGGCTCGAGCTTTTGTCCTATAAGGGCTTCCGCATGTTCCAGATCGTTACCCAGATCAAAGGGATTGGCCCCGCCCAGGGCTTCATCAACGGCTGGGCGAACCAGCGCCTGATAGAGATAGTCATCGATCAGGCGCTCAAAAAGCAGCTGTGTCCAGGCATTAGGGTCTGTGACCAGAGGGTAAAGCGCAGCCATAGCAATGGCTGTCCCCAGACTATTGCCAGCGGTATTCCAGCCGCTATAGCCTGCGAGCTTGCTTAGATCGAGCTTTTCTAAAAGTCCCATGAAGCGTTTTTCTGCCCCATTAGGATAGGCAATGTCAGCAATGCTGACGGGTTTTTTTAGCGCCAGTTGCTCCTCGATAAAGTCAATAAAGGCAGGCAAATGGCGCTCGGCAGTATCTACGCTGGCGAAATCAGGTTGGCTATGTGCCTGTTTATTCCCAGGAGTATTCACTGCCAGAATAAAATCAGCTTGTTCATAGGAAGCAGGTTTGCAATTTGCTGCTCTTAGCTGTGCTTTGATCAGCTCTCCTGCTGGACGGTCTTCAAAGAGCATGCCTGTCTGGGGCCCATAGCTACCAGAATAATGCAGGTAGACAGCAGTTTTTTTTGGTCTTAAAGCTCGAGCAATCAGGGTACTTGGCACCTCATCTGCACCGGGATAAATATCTACTTGTGACCAGAGCCCAAGCTGGTCAGTCCTGGCTTCAAGAGCACGTCTATCTGCAGCAGCAAGGCCGTAGGTACTGGTGTCATCGAGGGTAAGGCAAAGGTGCTCTAAAACGCCGTCCTTAAGAAGCTCCAGGGCTTCTAAGTGCAGCAAATGATTGCGCTTACGCGTTTCTAACCAGTTATTCAGTATTGTTGCAGGCAGGGCTTTGTAGCAGTGGTAGAGTTGCTGCTCATGGCTTGGGCTGGGTTCTCTTTCAAAACGGTCAAAAGCTTCACTGTAAGCTCTTAGAGCATTGCCGTAGGTGGCAAAATAGGGTTTTTCCTCGACTGGGTCATTGCCATGGGCGACTCGAACTATCACGCCAAAGGCCAGAATGCGTAAGCCAGGAGTTTGACGCTTGAGCTCACGCAAAAGATCCAGTTTGGCAAGGGCTGATTCCAGGCTGTCGTTGATTCGCCGTGCTGGAATCATACCTCCCAGGCAGAGCTGCTCCAGGGATAAAATAAGAATGTCAGCCTCTTGTGTGGTGTTTAAAAGCCAGCTCTTTAGCTCTGCAAATGAACCGGGCTCATTGAGCTGATTCAGCGCCGATGCCGGGGGTAAGTTAGGCTGATGTCCAAGCGATTCAACTAATCTCTTTGGAAAGGCCATGGTGGGCGGGCGGGTATCAGGCGGAACAAGACATACCTTCATGTGAAGATCCTAGAGGATGGGCAAGTGCCCCTGAGCAGGCTTGCCCTGTAAAACGCTAACGACTTGCTCGAGTGCTCCTTCAGAAAAGCCAAAACTGATGATGCCTCCCTGTCCAACGTCCTGAATACTGTAAGGGTTCCAGAGAGCTACATGAATAAAGCCAGAGCTTGTCTCAGCCAGCGTTTTTGCTAGCTTTATTTCCTCAGGACTTAAGCGAGTGCGAGAAGCCGAAACAAAAATGACCACGCTCTCGGGGTTTAGTTGAAAGGACTCGAGCTCATCCTTTTTATAAAACTGTTTCTTGACGTTAAACCCTGCCTTTTCAAGCCGTTGAACCAGAGCATGAGCCGGTGTAAGGCTCATATCGCTGGCGCTGCCACCAACCTGAGTATCTGCGGCAACCACCGTTAGTTTGTTAGTGGCACGGAGGCTTTGCACTTCACCAGCAACGGCAACAGCTTTAGCTGCAGCTAAGGAAAGGAGCTCTTTGTCCCCATCGGTCCAGGCAGTTGCCGGATTAGGCTTTGCCGGGTAGCGCTTGGCTAAACGCTTTAAGCGCTCGAGTGACCTTTTCACCTGCTCAGCCTCGAGTCGCCCCGTGTCCTGCGCCTTATCTACAGCTTTAAAAATCGCTTCATGCTGTTTAACGGAACCCTGATGCACATCATAAAGAGGCATATCAATCCCTGCCTCGAGTGCCCGAATAACTGATTCTTCGGCTCCGTAGGTCTTGCCAATAGCCTGCATTTCCAGGGCATCGGTAAAGCTTACGCCGTCAAAGCCGAGCGTCTCCCTGAGTAAACCCGTCATCACTTTGCGTGACAGGGTGCCAGGATTGTCAGGGTCAAGCGCCATGATTTTGCCGTGGTAACTCATAACGCAGGCGACTCCTGCGGCAATTCCTGCTCTAAAAGGGATAAGCTCGAGCGCCTTGAGCCGTTCCAGACTTGCCTCGAGTTTCGGCAAATCATGGTGTGAATCGGTCGAAGTGTCGCCGTGACCCGGGAAATGTTTA
The DNA here is from genome assembly GCA_020431825.1 of Trueperaceae bacterium. GTDB lineage: Bacteria > Deinococcota > Deinococci > Deinococcales > Trueperaceae > JAHEBB01. Next base: position 30,675 of record JAGQHN010000033.1, read on the forward strand.
AGCGTGGCGGCGACACCTCCACCTTGCAGACCCTGCACAAAGGCCACGACATGTTGGGCTACGGCTTCGGCCTTTGCCCCAAAGGAACGGTCACTAATAACCGGGTTCAAGGGATTATTGTTGACATCAGCTACAGGTGCAAAGTTGAGAGTGATGCCCATGGCCCTTAAGCCTCTGGCGCTAGCTGCACCGATCTGGTGAGTGAGGGAGGGCTCATTGACACTGCCAAGGGCCATATTGCCAATGCTATAAGGCACGTCCAGAGAACGAACCACCGTACCCCCTTCCTGATCAACGCCTATGAGCAAGTTGTCTCCGCACAGCTCGCGGAGTTCTGCACTAAACTCAGCCATTTGAAAGCGGTCTTTAAAATTGCGGCGAAACATGCAGATGCCACCGACGTCAAAGTCGCTGAGTAAGGCTTTTTCATCAGGCGAAAGTGTAGGGCCAGAAAGATCAATCATAACAAGTGAATGGGCTGAGGTTTTCATCGTGCTTAGATCATAAGTGAAAAGCAAGCTCGAGCTAGAAGTGTGGCAGCCCGACTGAAACCTATTCTCTTAATCTCGTCATAGCTCATCCTTAAGCCTGATGCTAATTTTATGAGCAGATAAAACCAGAGAAATGAGGCAGAATGAGCTTTGTTCTGACCAGAAGAAAGCTCAACTGAACAAAAGGCATTTAAAAAGGAGATGGTGATTTGACCTTTATTCTCAAGTTTTTGCCTTCTGAGCGCAAATAATTGACCTTGGGCTTGCGACACGGTAGAGTTGTTTAAGCGACGATGACTCAAACCCTTGACCTTACCTTGTTTAGTGTGGATAAGCGCTTACCAACGCCTGCTTATTTACAGCTTAAAGATAAGCTTTCCAGAGCTATTGATGAGGGCCAGCTTAGCCCAGGCACAGCTTTACCGTCAGAGCGAGATCTGGCCGATACCCTGGGTCTTTCACGGATGACCGTTAGACGTGCATTTGAAGAATTGGTGGCAGAGAAACAGCTCGAGCAGCGTCAGGGTTCTGGTACTTATGTCTTACCTAAGCGTGTCGAGCAAATGATTGACCGGGTTTTAGGCTTTACCGAAGAAGCGCAAAATCTGGGCTTTAAGTCGGGCAGTCAGTTGCTCGAGGCCAAACTGGCAGTTGCCGACATGGTAGTAGCTAAGGCTCTGAACCTAAACAATCGTCAGGAAGTATTAAGCATTGCTCGTTTGCGCACTGCCGATGATGAACCCCTTGCTTTGCAGGTGGCCTATCTTATTCCAGATTTAAAAGACCTGTCCCTCGAGCAGCTGGCCAAAAAAGGTAGCCTGTATAAAACCATCAAGGAGCAATTTGGTCTGAGTCCTCAGGGTGCCAGGCAAACGGTAAGTGCCAAACTACCCAGTGCCGAGGAGCGGCAGCTTTTGCACATTGCTAAAGATGTTCCAGTCTTAGCGCTCGAGCGCATTACCCTGGATTTGACAGGACGGCCTTTTGAGTTTGTGCGTAGCAGCTACCGCGGTGACCGCTACAAGATGGTGCTTGACTTGCGCTCTCCCTAAAACAAGTGAATGTAAGACCAAAATGCTTAAATGATGTTAGAAGCGGAGTTGTATGAGGGTACGCTCTTATGAGCGGTTCTTATGTCTTTTAGATCATTAATAAGGCACTCTGCTCAGGAGATTTGCAACAGAATTAAAGACGCTAAGCCTAGCTCCAATTCTGATATGTTTTAAAGGGTGGAAAAGCTTGCTTCAGGGGCTATCAGGAAGGTGTATCTGGTTTTAGGGTATGACCCACTGGAGTGTATTCATCTTTAGGTTCAGTGGCACTATCTCGTTTGCCGGGTTCAAAAGGCTCAACATGGATAGTGGTTAAGAGGTTGGGAAGTTGGCCATGAATGCGGTTTTCCAGCTCAACCACCAGCTCATGGGCATGACTAACACTCATTTTGGGGTCAACAAAAATATCAAGCTCGGCAAAACGACCAAAGCCTGCCTGCCGGGTTCTCAGACGGTGAAAGCCCAGAACCTCAGGATGCGCATTTAAGATGTCTAAAATGCGCCTTTCTTCACTTTCGGGTAAGCGCTCATCCATAAGCCTCGAGATCGAGCGGTTCAGAACTTTTAGGCCTTCCCGGATAATGTTGAGGGCAACAATAATGGCAATAATGGGGTCAAGCCTGGGCCAGCCCGAAAGCATAATGAGTAAGACCGCCGCAATGACCCCAAGAGAGGTCCAGACATCGGTCATCAGGTGGCTGGCATTGGACTCGAGGGCTGCTGAACTTACCCGTCTGGCTTCCTTACGAATAAGCAGGGCAAGCAGGGCATTGGTGATAGCGGCAACGAGCGAGACAATAATACCCAGACGAATATTGCTGAGTAACTCGGGTTCGATGAGTTTGGGAATACTGGTTACAATAATGATTCCAGCTGCTACCAAAATCATGCCACCCTCGAGGGCACTCGAGAGATACTCGGCTTTGCTGTGTCCATAAGGATGCTGATAGTCAGCAGGTCTTAAGGCAACACGCATAGAATAAATGACTAAAAATGCCGCAATGACATTGACAACTGATTCTGCTGCGTCAGATAAAAAGGCAACCGACCCTGTTAAAATATAGGCCACCAGCTTAAGTAGAAAAATAAAGATCGCGCCCCCAAGGCTCAGATAGGCTGTGCGGTTTCGCTGGATGATTCTCGTCATGCGTTAAGAAGTCTACCCCATTTGGGAAGCCTGAACTATTTTTTAAAGTCTCTTAGGAATAGCCTTACTCACGAAGCTTAGTTTAAAGAGGAGGGAATAGGATGATTGCAAAGGTTAAGAACCTTAGAGAGAATAGACACTGCTTTGGTGGGATCAGCCTGATGGATAGCGCAAGAATTGCTTATGTGCACGATTTAACTATTGCTACGTTTATAGCAAAGAAGTGGCGGGAGCTTGTTAAATACTGAAATGATCAGTCCTCTTAATTCATACCACCAGCATGTTGGCGCTGCTTATAGGTGTTTTTTCTCGCATACATGGCTGCATCTGCTTGCTCGATAAGTTGCTGCAAGTTAGTCTGCTTGCCTGAAACATGGGCACAACCTACGCTAGCAGATAAAGTTAACTTTAGCTTCCCTTTGTGGAAAGGTGTTGCAAGACGTTCGGCAAAGCGCTTACAGATAAGATCGGAAAAATGTTCGTTGCTGCTTTGAACCAGGGCAATGAACTCATCGCCTCCCCAGCGGGCCAGTAAGTCAGATTGTCTCAGGCCCCCCCTTAAGCGCTGAGCTACAAATCTTAAAACATCATCGCCAGTTGAGTGACCGTACGTATCATTGACAAATTTAAAGTTATTTAGATCAATCATCACGACAGACAGGTTTTTGGCTTCGCTAGTTTGCACAAGGTTGTGATAGTGCTCGAGGAAGGCGGTGCGGTTTGGTAAACCAGTAAGCACGTCTGTTCGGGCTCTTTCTTGAGCGCGCTGGGTTTGCTTAACCCATTTACTAATATCCATAAAAATAAAACCAGCCTGGTCACCCGGTAGGGTAAAGGCATCGACTTTAAACCAGCTCGAGTCAAGCTGTAAGTCCTGACTAAAGGTGGTGGTCTCACCTTTCCACAAGCACCCAAAAGCATTTAGCAGGCCCGTTAGAGGCAAAGACTGTGGGTGCTTAAAGCGCTTTTCAAAAGCCAGATTTGTTTCTAAAATCTTGCCTGATTTTGAGACGACCACAAACGGGTGAGGCAGGTGCTCGAGGGAGTAGTGGCTGGGAGTATTGTTCATCGTAATAAAAGCATGCCAGACTAGTCTGAGAATCGTAAGGTATAAGGGTCGAGGCAGGTTAGAGTATTTTTGTACTTGTGGGTTTTTTCACAGAGGGCGAAAAGCGGCTTGGAAAAGCCCTCCAGGAGGCTAATGATGCAAACGGTTGCCAGCCAATTTGATGTAAAGGGTCAGGTTATGTTTTTGCCGACAAATAATCTGCCAGAGATTATTGACTTCTATGAAGGAGTGCTTGGGCTCGAGCTGGTTCGAGATCAGAAACTCTGCCGCATTTATAAAACAGGAGAAAGCAGTTATCTGGGTTTCTGTGAAAGGGGCTATGTTATCCCGCCAGAGTTTCGCGTGGTAATTACTCTGCTTATAGATGATGTTGAGGGTGTCTATGATCTACTCACAACACGAAATATTGCCACAGAAAGCAAACCAGAGCTTAGTGAGCAGTTTAATGTTTATCAGTTTTTTGTGCGAGATCCAAATGGTTATCTGCTCGAAATACAAAAGTTTATAGAGCCTCTCGGTTAGGGCAAAAAACAACAAGAGTCAGCTTAGAAAAACTGGCTCTTGTTGTCTGAACAGACTTAGAATTTAATTGGTGCTGGCGTTAGCACCTAGACCAACTTCGCCGCAGGCAAGAATCTTATTATCCTGTAAAACATAAAGGAAATAATCGCCTTCAGTCAGTTGTGTAAAGTCAAGCTCTGTGTCATTTAGGCTGACATAAGGGTCATTCGAAAATTCGCCAACTGGCTCGAGTTCGGTTACCAAAACTCTATCGGGACCACAATTACCCTCATAAAGCTCGAGGTCATAGTTCTGACCAGTATCAATACCTGATAGGCTCACCACGATTCTGCTACCCATATCAATTTGCTCGGTAACTTGCATAGTTCCGTCAATGCCACTGGCTTCTACAGGAGCAAGGTAATAACTGGCTGTGCCTGGACTCCGAAATTCTTCACTCTCCTGGGCAAAGGCAAAAAGACTAAAAACGCTTATGAGTAAAAATACTATTTTTTTCATGGCTGACCTTCTTAATTGCTGGCAACATCTTCAAAGTTGAGTTTGCCAAAATAGTGGACACTGGTTGCGTCATTCTCCAGTAAAATTTGCTCGAGTTTTTCACGTTGTTCTTTTTCTGTATCATCTACGCGTACTTGCAGCACAATGTGACCATCTTCGAGGGCTTTTTTATATTCCTGTTCTCTAGCGACCTCATCAGCGGCAAAAAAGTTGCGCAGAGCAGTGGTAAAGGTTGCTTTTTCTTCGACTTGAAAGGCTTCTGTATCCTCAGGGTTGCTAAAGATTTCTAGGGCATCTGGGGCAAGCTCGAGTCTTTCTTGACAGGCCTCTGAAACTTGTTTGACATTCTCAGCTTGCTCAAATATAGCCAGATAGACATCTCTAGGAGAGCCAATAATATTACGCTGAATCATAATTCCTTTCCCTAACAAAATTACTGTGGTTACTAGGCCGTTTCGCACTTTGGCCTTCATGCAATTTACTCGTTTGCTTCAGGCAGTAACCTGGAAATTTGCTTTACAACAGACTCAGGCCAGTCAGAGTACATCTTTGACCAGACCTGAGCGTTTAAAGTTTAATTGCCAGAATTAAAGGAAGGTGGGTCGCTTGCTGGAAAACTTTCTTCTACAGCTTCGTCAATTTCTTCTTCGCTGGTTATTTGCGTACATTTCTCAACTTGCGGCGTAGGCGTAGCGAGTTCTTCAGCTTGCTTTTGCCCTATCACGGCTAAGCACGTCTAAGCAAGCGAATAACAAAGAGCACGATAGCAACAACAAGTAAGATATAAATGGCGTTGCCTAAGGTATAGCCACTTACCAGACCAAGTAACCAGAGAACTAATAAGATGATTGCAATGGTTTCTAACATTTTCTTCTCCTTAAAAGATAATTCCTAAACAAATTTGTGTTTCTTGTGGATTTCCACATTCTGCAACCAGTTTAAAAGCGCTCGGAAGTTATAGACAGGCACACTAATCCTTTGTCTCAGCCTGTTCGAGTACAGAGAATTGTCAACTTGTTTACCTTTTGACTAAGTATGATTGTACTTATTAGGGTCTAAAGAGGCATTGCTAGGCTAAATTCCTGATGGTTTCTGTATTCATCTTTAGAAAAAAAACCATCACTACTGACATTAAGGGGAGTTGCAAAAGGTAAGTGTTATAGAAGAGCAGCGCTTTAAAGCGCAAACGTGACTACCGCCGGGGAAAGCTGTACAAGGTCGCGTTTGAGAGGTTAAAACGCTGCTCACTAAGTTGTAACACAAATGACCAAAGCAAACTGTGAAGCAAATGAACCTTCATAGGCCGCCTGTAGGACTTGTCACCCTAAGGCGACCCTGTCCTACTGGCGGACGGTGGGGCAAAAGCCCTAGAGGAGTTTATCAAATTTGAAAGCTCTAAAAAAAGACCGTTCGCTTTGGTTTGCGAACGGTTCCGTACAATCTTCCCCGGAGGTTGAGGTTTTAACCCCAGCAGTAGTGTAGCGCCTAAAAGCCCCCAGCTATGTCTTAGACAGTCAGGTAGTTGAAAACAGGCTTAAGAAGAAGATTAAGGTGGAAAAAATCGAGGTGTAAAATGGGACGGGATGAGACCATCCCGTCCGCCAGTAGAACGGTTGTACGGAACCGGTGAAGGTTTGCTTCACTCTTTAACTATAGTTGATTGACCTCTAAGCAGCGTCTTACTGATTACTTTTGCAGGTTGGCTTTCACTCATTTAGAACCAAAATTGTATATACTTACATACAAACTTAGGGACGTTCCGCTTAGATCGTACCGCCGGGGAAATGGATGAATACGACAGAAGCACAATCTTTTTATGATGTTTTGCTGAAAGAGCGTGAGCTATTAAATGCACTTCTTGATTCTGTGGATGATGGCATTGTGGCTTGCGATGATGAAGGCAAACTTACTCTTTTTAATAAAGCCACCAGAGACTTTCATGGGCTACCGGAAAAGGTTATGGCAGTTGATGATCTGGCTGCTTTTTACGATCTTTACTACCCTGATGGCAGAACCTTACTCGAGACCAAAGATATTCCGCTGTTAAAAGCTTTGCGCGGTGAGCAGGTTCAAAATATCGAAATTATCATTGCGCCAAAAGAAGGAAAGCGCAGAACCGTTTTATGCAATGGGCGAGCGTTACGCAACGATGAAGGCGACATTGTTGGTGCGGTTGTCGCTATGCATGACGTTAGCGGAGAAAGGCTAGCGCAACAAGATTTGCGTTTGGGCGAAGAGCGGTTTCGCGCTATCTTCAATAGTACCTTACAGTTTATTGGCTTTTTAACACCTGATGGTGTGGTGCTCGAGGCCAATCAAACGGCCTTGGACTTTGGGGGCTTAAGCCGAGAAGATGTGGTGGGTAAGCCTTTTTGGGAAACCAAATGGTGGTCACTTTCATCCACAACCCAGGAAGACTTGAAAGCTGCGATTGCTGAGGCCGCTCAGGGTAAAGCTGTGCGCTATTCCGTAGACGTTTTGGGAGCCGGTGAGCAGGTTATTAGCATTGATTTTTCTCTGCGTCCGGTTCTGGATGAAGCTGCTAGAGTTGTAGCACTCGTTCCTGAAGGGCGCGACGTAACCGAGCAAATTCAGGCCGAAAAACGTTTGGCTGAGTCAGAAGCCCGGTTTCACAGCGCCTTTGATCAGTCTCCTATTGGTATGGCACTGGTTAGCCCCGAGGGTAAATGGCTCGAGGTCAACGCTTCTGTTTGCCAGTTCTTTGGCTATAGCCGTGAGGAGCTGTTAAAAACAGATTTTCAGGCTCTGACCCATCCAGATGACTTATATCTTGGGGTCGAAGCGCTGGAAAATCTAAGGCTGGGTCAGCTGCCTAAAGTACAGTTTGAAAAGCGTTATGTACACAAAAATGGTGAGATAATTTGGGCACTGGTCAGTTCTGCTGGAGTACGTGACGAGCAAAATCAACTCTTGTATCTGGTGTCTCAGATTAAGGACATTACCGAGCGAAAACTTACCGAAGCGAAGTTGAGAGAGAGCGAGCGCAAGTTAAGCCGTGCTCAGCAAGTGGCTCATCTGGGCTATTGGGAATGGAACACAACAACTGAAGAAGTGAAATGGTCTGAGGAACTTTATGATATGTACGGCTTTTCTAAGGGAGAGCCCATAAGCTTTGCACGGCATCAGGCCATTATTCATCCTGAAGATCGAGAGAAGACCGATCGGATCGTTAACGAGGCGCTAAAGGCAAAAGGAAAGTTCCAGCACAGTTACCGCATTTTACTAGGTGAGCAAATACGCCATATCCAGTCGCAAGGTGAGGTTGATCTGGCTGCTAATGGCGATATTGTGATGTTTGGGACAAGTTTAGATATCAGCAACCTCAAACGTCAGGAGCAGCAACTCAAAGAAAGTGAAAGTAAGTTTCGCTCGATTTTTGAAACCCAGCCTACAGCGGTGGTATACACAGATCCTAATGGTCGTATAGTAGAAATTAACCCGGCTGTAAATGAGCTGTTTGCCTATCAGGAAGTAGAACTGCTGGGCCGAAATATCTGGGTGCTTTTTGCTGCTGGTACCGATTATCAAACCCTTCTGAATAGGCTCGAGGCTAGTCAGGATAAAACCCTCTGGAACTATGAATTAAATGCTCAGCGCAAAGATGGGCAGCTTTTCCCTTCTGAGCTGACAGGTTCCTTGCGGCTTGATGATGAGGGTACTATTTTGGGCCATGTCTGGATTTTTCAAGATGTCTCATTGCGCAAAGAGGCTCAGGAAGGGCTTAACCGTGCTCATCAGCGGCTAGCCAGAGCGAGAGAAGAAGAGCGGCTGCATATAGCCAGAGAATTGCATGACCAGTCAGTACAGGATTTGATTGGGATTAGCTACCGCCTGGCCACCTTACAACGGGGGTTTGAGGCTGAGCAGGCAGAAAACATTGCTCAGATCAGGCGCGATATTGTTGATGTGGTCAAACAGCTCCGCGTCATGATTAGCGAATTGCGTCCGGCGGGTCTGGATGAATTTGGCTTTGAATCTTCTTTAGAAGGTTTTATTGCAAAAACTGCGCGAAACCGTCAGGCATCGATGCCTGAGGTCAAATTAAGCATAGAAAAACAGGTTGATCAACTTCCCGGACCCATTCTGGTTTGTTTGTTTAGAACCGCGCAGGAATCGATCAATAATAGTCTAAAACATGCCAAAGCATCTGAGCTTACAGTGCGTTTGCAATTTATTGAAGATAGTGTTGTTATGGTGGTTGAGGATGACGGACAGGGTTTTACAGTGCCGGAAAATGTACTCGAGCTAACCCAAAAACAGCATTTTGGACTAGCGGGCATCCTCGAGCGCGTAAAACTCATGGGAGGTACTATGAACATTCATTCACAGAAAGGTCTTGGCACAGAGATTAGTGTGACCTTGCCAGCAGACTCAGAGGTGGGGCGTGGCTAATATTCGTGTTTTACTGGCAGATGACCATCCCATAGTACGCTCCGGGATTAAAAGCGCGCTGGAAGTTGAAAGCGACATTGATGTTGTTGGGGAAGCCAGTGATGGCAATGAAGCGCAAAGCTTTACCGCAGAACTTAAGCCAGATATCTTATTACTTGATTTAAATATGCCTGGCCCGAGTGCGACAGATACGATTACCTATATTCGGCAGAATTTTCCTCAGACCAAAGTGATTATGCTGACAGCGCATGATGAAGACGCCTATATTCGTGCAGTTATGCGCGCAGGTGTTTCAGGCTATTTGCTCAAGGACGAAGCCGTTGATACGGTGGTTAAAGCTGTTCGGGCAGTTAGAAAAGGAGCCGCCTGGTACTCGCAGGAGATTGCCGAGCGCTTTGTTCAGTGGCAGTTTGGTACGGAACCAGAAATTGATGATGCCAATCTGACGCCACGGGAGCGCGAGTTATTAAGTCTTATTGCAAAAGGCTGGGATAATGGTAGGATTGCTGAAGCGCTTAACCTGGCAGAGCAAACCGTCAGAAACTATGCGAGTACTCTGTATGAAAAGTTGCAGGTACACTCGAGGGCTGAAGCGGTTGTATGGGCCAGAGAACACGGTTTTGTTGAAGAAAGCCTTTAGGTGTAGCCTTTACAGACAAAGTTTGGTTTTTAAAACAGGTGAATTTAACGAGCAATAACCCCGCTAGCTTTAGCGGGGTTATTTTTAAGCCATACGTTTCACTTGTTCAACGACCTGCTGCCCCTCATGATCAACCCAGACGCCACATTGTCCGCCACGCTCGCTAAGCTCGAGCTTAACTTCAGAGCCGTCCATGCGTAAAACCGGGTGGTAGAACTCAGCAACCCTTTCTGCCTCGGCCACAATGTAGTGCCCAATCAGTGAGCGGCGGAAACGATCGCTTGTGGTATTAGGAAAGCTGCCATGAACAAGCTGACCATTAAAAAAGAGCACATCGCCTGCCTTCATGAGCATAGGAACAGGCTGCATACCCTTAGCCAGCGGTACGGTTACGTCGGTAAAGCTTTCTTCAAGATTGGCTTCTTCAGGGCAGAGCTCAGGCGTGTTGTGCGTACCCGGTACAACCTGCAAACAACCATTACTCTCATCACAATCATCAAGCGCCAGCCAGGCAGCAATGCAGGTGCCAGGCTGAACCTGTAAATAGAAATTATCCTGGTGCAGTGCCTGACCCCTCGAGCCCGGAGGTTTAAAGTAAAGCATAGTCTGTACAGCAAAGGGCGACTTACCCAGAAAGGCGCTCATACACTGATCTAGTCTGGGGTCGGTAAGCCACTGAAGAGAGAGTTCATCCCAGCGGTGCATGTGAATCATGCGAGGGTATTTGCGCAGAGGGTCGTAGCTGTCTGAGCGTACGCCAGAAAAATCACCCTGATATTCACCCGCCTCGCGCAGTTTCATAAAGTGCTGACGAAAATGAGTCACTTCATCTTCTGAAAAAAGGCTGGGAACGAGAGTGTACCCATGTTCTTTAAAATGATTGATCTGCTCGAGTTGTGGCATGAAGGTCCTTTCACTAAAAGGTGGTAGCGCTATTATGCCTTATTTTGAAAGCTGATAGTAAAGAATAGGTTTGTATCATCCTGACGGATAGCAAGTCTGGCATTTGCTTTAAAGTCTCCTTCAGAATGAGATTTTCATGCGCACTATGTCCCTTAATATCTTTTTGCCTTATGCCACTACCAGGAAAACGAATAGTCCTAAAAGAGATTTAGCGCTTACTTTTGCTTACCACTAGAGGGATTCGTCAGTAATAGTTTTGTAATGTCCTTTCTTTATGCTTAAGTCTAAAGAGGCGTAAGGTTTTGTAGTAGAAGTTAGCAGCAAATTTTTTACTAGGATTAGCGTATGAATAATATTTTGTTTCACTCAGAGGCCCAGGTGACCGAAACTCCGACAGGTCAGGCTGCCCCTATTTCTGTAGCTCTGCTATTTCAGTTGCTGTTAACAAACTCGAGTCAGGCTATTTACTGGAAAGACAAATATCTGGTTTATCAGGGTTGTAATCAGCAATTTGCTGAACTTGCCGGGTTAAGCCATGAGTCAGAGCTCGTGGGTAAAAGTGAGCAGGATATGCCCTGGATAGATAGCAACAGCGAACTGCAAAAGGCTTATGCCAGCGATCTGGCGATTATGGAATCGCTTAGCAGCAAAAAACACGAAATAAAGCTGCTCAAATCGCCCAGTGGTAAACCCGCCTGGTTTGAAATCAGCCGTATTCCTATCCTTGATGCAGAGGGTGGCTTACAGGGCATTATTGGCCTCATGGAAGATATCTCTGCCTATAAAGTGGCGGAGCAGGCGCTGCGCGAAAGCAATGAACGACTCGAGCAGTCAAATCTGAATGATAGCTTAACTGGCTTACCTAACCGCAAATATTTTGAAAATTATCTGGCAAGAGAGATAAAGCGCTCAGACCGTGAAGGTCAGGATCTTGGGGTAATCGTCTTTGAAATTGATGATTTTAAAATGTTTAATGAAGTCTTTGGTGCAGAAGCTGGCGATGACTGTTTGATAAAAGTAGCCATGACAGCTCAGCAAAGCGCCCGTCGACCAGCTGATTTTTTAGCGCGTTACAGTGGCAAAAAATTTGCGCTTGCCCTGCCCAATACCTCACCTGAAGGCACCCTGCATGTGGCTGATCTGATTCGTAGTAGCGTTGAACGGCTCGAGCTAAGCCCCGATGATGAAGAGTCAAGGCGAGTGACTCTGAGCCTGGGGGTAGCAACCAAAGCCGGAGAACATGAACTAAGTGCTACCGAGTTGCTTAGTCAAGCGTCTCAGATACTCGAGTCAGCCAAGCAACTGGGTAAAAACCGCGCCCTGAACTATTGACTTTCGTATCAGGTATTTATCAGTGAGTAACCGCGCTTTCAACAAAACTTTAACCTCTTGCTGAGTTCCTTGGTTTCAACTTGAACTTGCATTCTCTTTAGTCTTGGATTAGCTCGCAATAAGTAATTGCTGGAATTCCGATACTACAGGTTCGAGTTCCGATACTACAGGTTCAAGGGTGCAAGACTTATTGGAAAGGCTATAAAAATCAGTTTATAAAGCAGTTTGGATTTTATCTGAACTGCTTACCAGTTTTTTTGTTTTAACAAGGTTTTGACATTATCTTCCAGATACTGCATATCTGCCTGAGAATAGAGATATTTCATCTGCGCATCTCGGTTTAGCACAAAGACAACATCGGTATGGAAGTACTGCTCGGTACCCATGCCAGCTGCACCTACATAAAATCGTTCCATGACTTTTGCAATGTCACTATTACTGCCACTTAGACCTACAAAACTGGGGTTAAACCCTGAAGCGTAAGCGTTGGCAATATCTGGCGTGTCAAACTCGGGGTCTACTGTAATCATGACCACTTGCAGGTCGTCTGGTTGCGCTAAGTCATCACGAAGTTTAGAAAGTCGGCTTAGTGTCAGAGGACAGACATCTGGACAGCGGGTAAAGCCAAAGAAGACCAGGGTAACTTTGCCCTGGTAGTCTGCAAGAGAAACGCTTTTTTCGCCTGCAGTTTTTAAAGTAACGTCAGAGACATCAACCGGGTTTTGAAACGCAGTTCCCATGATGGCTGTTGGTTCTGGTTCGCCGAGCCTGGTACCAAGCGTATAAGCACCAAAGCCGGCCGCCGAAAGAAGGACGATGCCAAGAATGATAAGCACGATGCGTTTCATGGCTTTTAGTATAGGAGGCGGTTAACAAGATAAATGTCCTTTTCTCCGGCTAACTGACTTAAATGATTGGGTTTTTGAGGTTCACACGATTCCGGACGAGTTAATATCCTGATGATGTCATAAGCTTGAATTTCCCTCACTAGCTACGTTTGAACCGGTCACAAAAGAAATTATTTCTGAAGTTTAGCCTGTAAGCTACTCCATGGTGAATATACAGGATGCTTAGTTCGTTTGTCCGTAC
>JAGQHN010000034.1 GCA_020431825.1 Trueperaceae bacterium
AGGGCTTTAATGTGCATAGTCGGGTGCTTTACGGAAAACCCAGTGATGAAATCGTGAAACTGGCTGAGGCAGAAGCTAGCGATTTTATTGCGATGACCACCCATGCCAGAGGCGGCCTGGCAGAATGGGTTATGGGTAGTGTCGCGCAGGCGGTCTTACATGAAATAACGATTCCTGTTATTTTCTTAAATCCTGGAAGGACTTACTAAATGATAAAACTGCTTATTCCTCAGGATGGTTCTGAGTTTTCAGAAGCGGTACTTAGCGCAGTCGAAAACCAGTTTAAGGCAGCCAATTATCAGCTTGGTTTACTCAGGGTAGTAAGTATGGCTGAAGATGTGCTGGGTCAAGCCTTCGCTCCCTTAGATGCTCATCCTTTTGACGCGCAGCACTGGCATGAACTCTCATCCGCCAGTGATTTAAACCCGTCTGAACTTAGCGAGGCCAAACAGAATTTGGGAGTCTTAAAAGATAATTTGCTTGCAGCTTTACGCCAAACTGGCTTAAGGCTCGAGGCTAAGGGTTTTCAGGTGAGCTATCACCTGCAATTTGGTGACCCGGCAACGACGATCGTTGCTGTTGCTAAGGAACAAGGGGTAAACCTGATTGCTATGGCCAGTCATGGACGTTCGGGCCTGGGGCGTATGCTTATGGGCAGCGTAACCCATGATGTCCTGCGCCAATCGCATTTACCTGTGATGATTGTCAGACCTCTTATTGAACTGGCAGGTCAGGAACTCGAGCAAGGTCTGGCGTTTTCTCCAAGTTCTTAAAGGTGATTAGGTCAAAGAAAAAGCACCCCTAATGGGGTGCAAATCGCTTGTAAAAGGGTTTACTCGTTATCTTCTTCGGGCTTTTGCCCTAATCTGCTTGCCCAAAGTGGTACGAGTGAAATCACCAAAAATGAAACCATTAAAACTGAAGCCATAAGTGCTGAAAAAAGCGCATGTTCACGCATAATTACCTCCGTAAAACTTGGTTAAGCTTATCCTATTTTCCGGGTATATTCCAGGGAAAATTATCCTTTTGCCCTAAACCCTAAACTTTAAGGTTACACGGGTGAGGTCAGGCTGGTTTTAAGATCTCTTTATGGAAAAACATTCTGGCGCTTCCTATGATGAGATTGCGGCCAAATACGCGGACAGGCAGGACAAAAAACCTTGGAACCTTTATTTTGAACGTCCTGGTATTTTGCGAAGCTTGCCAGATGTTGCTGATAAAGATGTTCTTGATGCCGGCTGTGGTCCTGGTTTCTACTCGCAAAAAATGCTCGAGCTTGGCGCGAGGGTAACCAGTTTTGATCTTAATCCCGTCTTTGTGCAGCGCACACTAGAAAGAACTGGAGAACGTGCCAGGGTTCTACAGGCAGATTTGGCTGAACCTCTAGATTTTCTTAAAGATGCCTCGTTTGATCTGGTTGTCTGTATCCTGGTTTTGCACTATCTCAGGGACTGGGAACCAGCGCTCCTTGAGTTTAAGCGCATTCTTCGTCCTGATGGCTTAATATTTTTTTCAACTCACCATCCTTTTACTGATCTTCAGCTATCGACAAGTGCTGACTATTTTGCGACTGAACTACTCGAGGACGAATGGGATATAGGTAAGGTCAGTTTTTATCGGCGACCCTTGTCAAAGATTTCCAGGGATCTTTACCATGCTGGTTTTCTGATTGAAGAACTACTCGAGCCTCAACCCATCAAGCCTCCAGATACAGTAACTTTTGAGGCGTACGAAAAGGCAATGAAGACCCCCATGCGTTTGCTGATTCGTGCGCGTAAATGTGTTTGATGACAGATTTTAGTTTTGCCTACGGAGTTCATCATTTGGTTGACCACTAAAAAGGTTACGGCTGCTTCTTGATGGGTACATGATCTTAGAGAATCTTCTGTTAGACTCAGCCATGCTCGAGCAAGCCTCTTATCAGTGTCAAGGGTGTCAAAGACAGCTGCGCAGCGAACGCTTTTTGAAACAGGGTCTTTGTCGGGATTGCCGTGATGCCAGAGAGCGTAGTTTGGGCAGGTCCAGGGCTCGAGCCGCCATAGACCAGCTCTTGGACCGCGAAGATGTCCTTATCTTAGATACTGAAACCACGGGCATGAGCGGTGCTGAAGTTATTGAATTATCCGTTATTAATACCAAGGGTGATACCCTCATTGATACGCTGATAAAGCCAGTGACCACGCAAATGAATCCTTTTGCCCAGCGTGTTCATAACATCAGTATGACAATGCTTAAAGATGCACCGAGCTGGCCTGAGGTTTTACCAGAGCTTGACCGGATAGCCTCCCACAGTACGCTGCTCGCCTGGAACGCCTCTTTTGATGCCAAAATGCTCGAGCAAACGAGCGAGGTCTGGGGTTTAGAGCATCCGCGCTGGCTCTTTGTCTGTGCTATGCGGCTCTATGCCAAAAAGCGCGGCATAAAGTCTCGAGGTTTGCATAAAGCGGTGGTTGATGAAAATCTTGCTTATCTTTTAGAAATGCACCAGAGCCACCGTGCCCTGGGAGATGTAAAGTTTGTGCTCGAGGTGTTAAGGGAAACAGTTAAACGAGCTGACTGAGAGTCTAGCTTAATCTTGCTTTAAAGTTCTTCTACATTGGATACAAAGCTTTACTTGTTTATTTCTTGATTAACCTAAAAGCATAAGTACCACCCGAATAATCTCCAGTAACGAACCTAATATAGTGGCGTCCAGACTCAAGATAATAAGTGACATTACCATATTTATCACTACTAAAATGCTCGAGACTTCTAGAACCTTTTTTTGAGATACCGGGGGTAATAGAACCCCAACCCGAAAAATTAATGTCTATTAGCACATTGAAGTAGTTAGGATAACTATATCCAGCAGGAACGGTAAATTCAAAAACATCTATATCCCACTGATACATAGTAAGGTCACTATATAGTTGCTCAAGTTGAATTGGCACAGCGTCATTTCCATTGGGGTCATTATTGGGTTCAAATTTATCCAATTCTAACTCCTGTACAGGTTTCAAAAGGACTGAATAAGGTCTTGATGATAAGTCAATCTCATAAATGAAGGGGTTTGGTTTAGCGTCCACTTTCATAAAATAATCGCCAGTGGGAAAAACTAAATATGAATTAAATTGACCAAAAGGAGAAGGATTAGGTGAATTAACTTGGTAAAATTGATATCTAACTTTGTCTGGTTCATTTTGAAAATTTAGTTCAACAGCGGTTGGCTTAGTTATTGAAAACTTAAACCAATCTATGTCCTCGGGGGTTAGTATCAAAGATTGCACTGAATCGAAAACCAATTGAGTCGCGTTTTCTTTCGAGTTATTTGGCTCTAAAGTGTCATTCTCTAATTCTTGAGAGGACAAAGTTAAGGTATAAGGTCCCACTCGATAGATAGTTGTTTCACGGCGTTTAAGGGTTAAATAATAAGTACCTGCTGCTAAAACCTTTAGACCTTCGATAATTTCCGAATTACCTTCCAATTCCTCAAAGTCAACTTCTATAGTAGTTCCCTGATTGTTTTGCAATTGAAAATCGGGAAAGTCATTATAGTAATTCGGAGTGTCTTGGATGACTTTTAAACTAAAAGTTACTATAGCTTCTTGAGTCAACTCAAATTTGTACCAGTCTTGGTCATTAGTTAGTAGGTATGCTTCTATTGAAGTATTGACTGGAATATTTGAAGCTGATGTAAGTTCATTATTGGGCTCGAGATTTTTATCAGGTACATCTACTGTTTGAATATTGAGGTGGTATACGCTGCCATTACTGTCTCCTCCCATTGATTTTATAAAGTAACGACCAGCAGGTATACTTGTCTTAAGACTTGCCTTTGTTTGATCAGTCCAGATTGTTTCACTAATAATAAGATTTAACTTTTCATCATATAGCTCTGTGCTGAAGTTTAAATTTAGGTCCGTATCGAAATTGACCGAAACAATACTGTCATTAAGAAGTTCAAAAGTGTACCAATCAATATCACTACCTATAGACACTAGCTCATTATTTCTATTTAGTGGAATAGGAGCAGCGATTTTTTCAGAAAAGTTTGGCTCGAGTTCGTCATCAAATAAGACAGAGGCAGGAATACCATGCGCTAAAGTAGTTGTTGCATTAAGTATAGACTCTTTATCTGAATTACATTGGGTTGGGACTTTTTCTTGAAACTTCAAATTTAACTGTGAACCTTCTAGAGAGAGCTTAGTATTGAAGCCAAAAAGAGCATCCTCAAAATAAAGCCATATTTCCCCTGACGCACCAGCATCTGATAGTTCAGCATCGAGTCTGCCACGAGTGACCAGTCCGCCATAGGTAAAAACGACAGTACCCCTAATTTTATTTTCTGTTTTAATGAGTTTTAGCGCAATACTTGAGTCTGTTGACTTATCACAAACAGTGGTACTAAAATTGGCGAACCATTTTCCGTCATAACTATTAGGTTTAGTTGCAGGAGGAGGATTATTTCTGGTGCTGGTTTCATTTCCGCAAGAACTTAGAAGAACTGCCGTCAAGATAATTACAAAAAAATAGATTAATCTCTGCTTCTGACTCATTTATTTGATAGTTTAGGTGATCTAGGAGAATGGATGAGATTAAATTTCACTTTCGTGAGAGTCTAACTCTTCTGCTTTTTTAACAAAATCATAACCGCTTTTTTGGAAAGCATGTTTGGACAATGAAACGCTGACGGCATTGGTACTGGTTTGCTTACTGGCTAAAAAACCTCTTAAGCCCAGGGCTGACATGCTCGAGTCAGGAAGTCTCAGCTTAACTTCGCGCAAACTATCATCAAAGTCATAGGGGGCGTAAGGGAAAAACTTGTTGCCCCGCTCATCGTAGTGGAGATATTCTGCGGGCACCGAATCACTGACAAGACGCCACTCTGCTTCATCCTTAAAATCGCTGTGTTTAAGCAGGCTAACGACCTGAAGCAAGATGTCATGAACTCTTTGGGTTTCTCTATCAACGATCTTGATGCTTTCGAGATAGGCCTTTTGTAAGTCTGCGCCCTCATAGTAAAGTTCTTGAACCTGGGCAAGCCAGGATTGCAGACTGCCTAAGAGTGCGCCCTGAATGACAACTGCCTGATCTTTCCAATCGGCGTAGTAGCAGGGGAGGAGCTGAAAACTTTGCTCAGCACCTTTTATCGCCAGATGATCGGCAGAAAAACCAAGACTGTAGCCGCCGTAGGGTGCGTAGCGCTTCCAGCTTGAAAGTTCATCAGGGTGCTCCGAAAAACTCAAAATAAGGATGTGGTTGTCGGCTTTGAGGTAGGTCTCGAGCCTATCTCTGAGCTTAGTTAAGATGAGATGCTGATAAAGCGCGTAGCGTTTTTTCGGATGCTGACTGTAACTGAGCTGCGCCGTTGGACTGAGCGGTTCAGGAATTTGGGTGCGCTCGAGTAGCTTGTCAATAAGCCTTAAGCTAAGATTTAAGCCTTTTAAGCTTTCTTTGGTATCTGCCATGAACACAAGCGAAGATGCCCAAAGCTCGGCTGAGCGTAAGATGCTTAGGGCAGACGTAGCTGGCGTGTAATGAAAAAGTCTCGCGGGTTGCTCTTTGGCAAGATGGCTCGAGAATTCATGAATGTACGCCCAAACAGACTGTGAACTCACTCGGCTATCTTAACAGGATTTGTGAGGGAGGGTAGCAAAAAGGAGAAAAAGACCTGCCCACTGCTTCAAGATTCCCCTTCTTTTCTAGAGGTTCCGACCGAAGGGAGAATGATTGGGTTAGGAAGGATTTAATGCCTCCGAGCTTGCGAGACCAATTGGGCTGAGGAGGATTTCGCCTAAAGAAACTGCAAACTTAGCTATTTCTCAGGAATACTTATACTACTCAGCAGCGTGATTTTCCCCTCAGCCAGCGCACTATAGTCGTATTGAAAAAGGCCATTTTCTGCAATCACAATGGCACTTCCTGCCACCGGAATAATATCTCTTGCCTGAATCTCGGCAAATTGTTTAAAGAGGTTTAGATTTAGAGGGTCTCTGGCGTTTTCATAGACTTTTAGACCTGCGGCACCGTCGCAGACAAAGAGATAGTCACCGTCAATGCCAAGGCCATAAGGTTCTTGCAGGGCGTAATCTTTGATCAGTCTTGGGGCATTAGGGTCTGAGACATCTATGATCTCGAGCCTGTTGATTTGGTTAAAACAGCTGCCTTGCAAGGTTATATAGGCAAGGTTACCCTGCACGACTACCGGGTCACAGCTTTGCAGGTGATCAATCGAGCCCTGTTTTTGTAAATTAGCGGGGTCGCTGGCATCAAAAATATACATGCCTTGATTACCACCAACGTAAAGCTGCTGACCATTGTCGCCAAAATAAGCAAACAGCGTTTCAATGCCAAAGTTAACGCCAACCCGGTTAAAGATGACAGGGCTACTGGGCGTTTCCAGGTGAAAAGTTTGAATGCTGTCTTGATCTATGGTGTAGAGATAGTCAGCTATGCTGGCAAAGCGTGCCAGCGAGCCGCCTTGAGAGACATCACCACCCGCTGCTGGAGGGGGGGAAGCATCAACGGGGGCTTCGTAAACCACGCCTGGACAACGGCGGAAACGTTCTGTAACTTGTTTGCCTTCGGTGTAACCCACCAGAATACCTTCTTCTGGTGTGCCGGGTGCGGGAACAGGTTGAGGGTAGAAGTTGTTAAAGACTTGCTCGAGCCTCTTCAAAACTGTAATCTTGCCAGGGTCGCTTATATCTATAGTTACCAAATCGGTATAGTTATCTGCATAAAGAATGGCTTTGTCGCCATCTTGTTTAACCAGCAAATCATGATTACCTGGAATAGCAATAAAGGCCAGCTTGACGGGCTTTGCAGGGTCACTATTATTTAAAACGTGAATACCTTTTTCAGGCTCATTGATAAGTAACCAGTCGTGGTGCAAATAGATTTTCCCTGAACTTAAGATTGGCTGAGGTGCCAAGCTCTCAATCTTAGTCATCTCATCAGCCGTTATGTAAACCGGAACCATTTCGTTGTAGGTATAGGTGTCGGTGCTGCAGAATAGTCCTAAATCGCAGCTTGTGAGTAAGACCAACCCCAGCATTCCAACTAAGACTTTCATACTATGTTTAATGGTTTTATATGTGACGGTTACTGGCATAGTTTACCCCTTTGACGCTTGATTTGCTAAAAGCATAAGCCGAAACAGGGGTTTTTGCTATTGCTAATTGTCACAGAAGTGATTCAGACAATTAAGGGGCAGGAATTTCGAGGTCTTTGCAAATTTTCTTAACCAGGAAATCATTGACTTGACGATGTCTTGGAACAGTTGATGATTTGCCGCTAGTGCGATTGATAAAAACAGTATGATTGCTGCCCTCGCGAAAAAACTCGCAGCCGTTTTGTTCAAGATGGCGTATAAAATCTCGCCGTTTCATCAAGCAGCAGTAGAAAAACTCTCTTTTATGACATTACGTCCTTTTAAGCTCTCTTCTACCAATGCGCGATTGGCTTCAAGTACAAGATTAACCGCTTCTCGCAGGTTTTCTCGGGCTTCCTCGAGGGTTTCTCCTTGGGTATTTGCTCCGGGTAATTCTTCAATAAAACCTATATAACCCTCAGCTACTTTTTCAAATACAGCTGTCAATTTCATGGCTTGATTTTAGCATAGTGAAGATTCATGACATTAAATGCGAGAGGTGAATACAGGTCAGACGTCCTGAAGCTTTTCCAGTAAACTATAACTATGCTAGTTAAAGATATTATGACCAAAAAAGTGGTCGCTATTGACCCAGATATGCCCATTGGTGATGTCAACACGCTGATGGAAGAACGGAATATAAGACATTTTCCGATTCTTGCTAGTGGAGAACTTGTTGGCATTGTTTCCGACCGTGATATTCGCCTGGTCGGTTCGGAACACCCGAAATCACCCAGGGGTATCAGCTTAAAAGATGCTGTTTCAACAATTATGATTTCGCCGGTGCTGACGGCGCATCCTCTAGATGCTATAGAAGAGGCTGCCAAAGTTTTGGAAGAAAATAAAATTGGTGCGATGCCTGTGCTGGAAGAGGATGAGCTCATAGGTATTGTTACGGGCATTGACTTTTTAAAAGCACTGGTGAGATTAACCGGGGTCTACGGCTCAACCTCGCGTATAGAAGTTGAACTGCCTAATGATAGAGATAGTCTAGCCAAACTTGTGGCTGCCGTGAGCGCGCAGGGAGTAGCGGTCTCGAGCATTCTTATGCAGCACTGCGCTGATGACTGTTCATCATTTAGCTTGAGGGTTTCTACCATTAATAACCGCGCCCTGGCTGAAGCCCTTCGTGAACAGGGGTTTATGGTCGTCTGGCCTGAACTTAAGTTTTAAAATGTCAGATTACGCTTTCCTTTACGACTCGAGTTTAAGCCAGTATGAACTTTCAGACTCCCATCCTTTTAAACCCATCAGGCTCGAGTTGACCCGTAGCCTCTTGCACATGCTGGGTATACTGGACAGCAAACATGAGGTCGAACCCGAACCCATTAGTGAAGCTGAGTTACTCAAGGTTCATGACAAAAGCTACGTTGATATGGTCAAGGCCGTTTCGCGCGGTGAAAAGTTGAACGAAGCCTATGGCTTTGGCTTAGGAACTGGAGATAACCCCATTTTTAGTCATATGCACACTGCCATTATGGGGGTTTGTTCGGCAACGACAACGGCAGTTGAGCTGGTTGCCTCAGGGCAAAAACAAAGAGCTATCAATCTTTCGGGGGGTTTGCACCATGCTCATAAGAAGCAAGCTTCGGGCTTTTGCGTTTACAACGATCTGGCTGTGGGCATTGAGCGAGCGGTAGAAAAGTACGGCATGCGCGTTGCCTACCTGGACATTGACGCCCATCACGGAGACGGGGTGCAGTGGCTCTTTTATGACTGCGCCGAAGTCATGACCATAAGTCTGCATGAGTCGGGGCGTTATCTCTTTCCGGGAACGGGGCATACCTATGAGACAGGAAAAGAGGCAGGTCGCGGGATGAGTGTGAATTTGCCTTTAGAGCCCTTTACCGAGGGAGAGAGTTACCTCGAGGGGTTTGAAGCCATCGTTCCCGAAGTTCTACGCTTTTTTAAACCTGACCTTATTGTTTTACAGGCTGGCGCCGATATGCACCGTTTTGATCCTCTGGCAGATTTAGCCCTGGATATTTCGGCAATGCATAAAAGCTACCAGCGAGTGAGCGAACTCGCCGATGAACTCTGTGAAGGGCGACTGGTGGCAACGGGTGGAGGAGGGTATGACCCTTACCGCACGGTGCCCAGGGCCTGGGCAGGGCTATGGGCAGCATTAAGTCGTCAGGATTTAGCCGCTGATATACCACAGGGCTGGTTAGAAAGCTGGCAGGAGCAAAGCCCCGTTGAACTTCCCCTGACTATTCCTGATAATCTGAAGACCTGGAAACCTATTCCCAGACGGGCAGAGATTGAGTCGCATAACCGTTCTGTGGCAAAACGGCTCATGAATACGCTAACGCCTATCTGGAAGGAGCTTTAAATGGCGCTATTTGATTTAAGCCTGGATAAACTGCAAACCTATAAACCCGAGGTCGCAAGCCCTGCTGATTTTGATGATTTTTGGCAAACGACCTTAGCTGAAGCGAGAAATCATGACCTTAATGTGAAGTTTGAACCGATTGATGTCGGTTTGGCTACGATAGAAAGTTTTGATCTTAGCTTTGCAGGTTATGGTGGTCAGCCGATCAAAGGCTGGTTTAGTTTGCCCAGGCACCGTGAAGGCAAATTGCCCTGTGTGGTTGAATTTATTGGCTACGGCGGTGGTCGCAATTTTCCAATTGACTGGCTACTCTACCCGAGCGCAGGCTACGCGCACTTGGTTATGGATACCCGTGGCCAGGGCAGTGCCTGGACACGTAGTGATACGCCCGATATACCCGATGTGGGCTCGAGCTCTCACTTTCCTGGTTTTATGACCAAGGGTGTGACTGACCCCAAGACCTACTATTATCGCCGGGTTTTTACCGACGCAGTTAGAGCCGTTGAAGCTGCGCGTTCGCATGAGGCTGTTGATGCCAGTCGAACTGCTGTGACAGGTGGAAGTCAGGGTGGTGGCATAGCGCTTGCCGCAGCAGGTCTGGTGCCTGACTTAAAAGCCTGTATGCCCGATGTACCCTTTTTATGCCATTTTCGCAGAGCTACAACCCTGGTAGACAGCATGCCTTACGGTGAAATTCGCCAGTATCTCAAAGTGCACCGAGAGAAAAGCGAAACGGTTTTTAACACACTTAGCTATTTTGATGGCGTCAATATGGCAAAACGTGCTAAAGCCACAGCACTTTTTTCTGTGGGGCTTATGGACGATATTTGTCCGCCTTCTACGGTTTACGCTGCCTATAATTACTACGGCGCTGACAAAGATATTCGCATTTACGAATTTAATAATCATGAGGGTGGACAGAGCTATCAGAGTTTAGAAAAGCTGAAATTCTTGAAAGCAAATCTCTAAATTCGATAATAAAAGCAAAAGAGCAGGTTATGTGCCTGCTCTTTTCTTATTATCGCTGGACTTGGCTTTAGGGCAAAAGCACACCATCAAAGTCAAGGATATATGCTTGGCCGCCAGGAAATTCACCTTCAGTGCCCATTTTGTAGCTTGCTTGCATCCTTTTGTCAGCAGGATTGATGACACCACTGAGCAAGACATCAACATCAGAGAAACCGGCTGCCGTTCCTCTGCCCATTGCCGTGAAGGTGCACATACCGTCACTCAGTACTAAGGGTTCACCCAAAACATCAATAAAGGGCGCAGGTGCAGAGCTGGTAAAGGAACCTGGGCCAATCACGATGGTAAGGGGTTTTGCCAGGGGGTCACCAACAAATGGTTTATGTCCACCTGGGTCAGTGATGATGATATTCATAGGTGTGAGGTTGAATGTACCCGTAAGCGTACTACAGCTACTGATACTTTTATCTTCGACAGTAACAAAAACGCTCGCTGTTGCGGTGCCACCTTTGCCATCTGAAATTGTGTAACTGAACTGATCCTGACCGACAAAATCTGTCTTGGGCGTATAGGTGATGCTATTTCCGCTGATGCTGGTACTGCCGTTAGCCGGGTCGGTGGCGCTATCAATACTGAGGGTGTCACCATCCGGGTCACTGTCATTGGCTAAAACATTAATCTGGACAGCTGTATTTTTTGAGGTGACGGCT
Source organism: Trueperaceae bacterium (assembly GCA_020431825.1). Taxonomy (GTDB): domain Bacteria; phylum Deinococcota; class Deinococci; order Deinococcales; family Trueperaceae; genus JAHEBB01. Next base: position 11,141 of record JAGQHN010000034.1, read on the forward strand.
TCATCAACCACGGCTTTGGGAGGAGCGTTTTCACCCACCTGACAGGTGAGCTTGACCTTGCCACCATATCCTGGTGTGCTTAGGAGCCAAATCATATTGTTATAAGCCAAAAAGTTAAGTTCACTTTTGTCACACATTTCCTTGGTGACAGGCAGACTGATAGACATGGTTTGATTAGGAGCATCTATGGTCATGTCAGCTAGTTTTTTATCTTTAGCTAACCAGAGTTCGCCTGCAGCCAGCGGTCTATCGGCAATGATGAGCGGAGTGTCTTTATACTTGACTTTAACCTTAAAGCTAACTGATTTGCCCTGTTCTACACAAACACTCCCTCCGTTTGCCACAGTGCCATTAAAACAGGGACTGGTGGCCTCGATTTTCTCTTTATCAAAAACGCGGTGCAGACGGCCCAGGTTATAAACGGCCTTGGCCAAATCCATGCTGACAGGGGCAATTTTGACCAGTTTAAGGACTTTATTTAAAGCGTCGCTCTCGAGCTTTAAATTGGCAATAAAATCAAGCCTCAGGCTCGAGTCTGCCCCTTCGTTGATAAGGACCCTTTTGGGGCTTTCCCAGACCGCAATGCCTGCCGGGCCAACGCTACCTTTAACAAAATCTAAAAAGAGTACCTCAACGATCGAATTGATAAAGCCCAGACCCTTATCGGCAAACCAGGCACCCCAGCTGCTAACTTTGCTCATCAGGGTGCCGCCGAGTTGCAGGCCAATCTTTGCCTCTTGAAAAAAGGACACCGTAGCTTGAACCCTAAAATTATCAATGTCGGTACTGGTGCTAAATTCACCGCCTACCTTGCCGTCAGGTTCAACTTTGCTGGGGTTATTATCAGGAAGGCGGTTGTCGTACCCTGCCTGTAAGAGAAGCGAACCCTCCAAGATGGCTTTGCCCTTGACACTTGGACCGCCTGTCAAATCAACCTCAAAGGCATCTTTGGGCGTGATTTCCAGTTTTATAGCAACGGCTGGAGCTAAGGGACCCGGTAAAGGAATGGACTTTTCATAAGAATCTCCGGCCTTACAACTGATGCCTCCCTTGACCCCAGCCTGAACCTCGAGCCCGGGGTCAAGTTTTATGCTCAGGTTAAAGCCAGCTAAAAAGGCAAAAACATCGTTTTCTGTATCAATCGTTGCGTCAAGAATAGGTGAAACATCAAGCTGTACTACCGGGTCGGTTACGCGAATAGCCTGACCACCAAGCGTCCATTCGCAGTGGTTAGAAAGAATTTCCAGAACAGCATCGTCTAACTCCCCCAGAGCATTTAAGCTCTGACTTGTCACAATGCCTTGCTCGAGCAAGCTGCTGCTGCTAAACGTGTAATCAAGCGCTGCATAGACATCGGGGATAAGGCTTTCTTCAAACTGCACCAGACTAAACTCGCCCTGGGTTTTTACACTTAAGACTTTGCCCATTATGCCTGCGCTCCCCTGAGACAGTAGAACCTGTCCTGGCTGAGGGGTAAAGTCTTTAAAGACGATGGGATAACGCAAGACTTCATCGGCCCCGTACTCATAGAGGGTGCTGAACTCGGCAAAACTAAAGCCGCCAACCGTACTGCCACTGGCGCTGGTTTCAACATGCGGCAAATCATAGGTGGCAGGGCTGGCACCTGGAGGAATGGATACCGGAGGAAAGGCTACCTTGTCATCGGAAACAAGAGAAACGCCCTCGGCTAACCTGGCAATGGTCACGCTGACCGGGGCTGAACTCAGGCCGCTTTCATCCTTTAAGCGAACCGCGACTACCGCAGAGCCAAGCGCCTTAAGCGAACTCAGCTCGGCACTTAAACCATCAGGGCTGGCTGCTACTGAAACTGCACCTGGGTCACTGTTTAGCCACTCGAGGCTTTTAGAACTCAAGTCCATTTCCTGACCTTTAGCATCATAAGCTTTGACACTCAGAGTGGCAGATTGTCCCTGAGCTGAAAAAAGTAAGGCGGATGGACTGATGTCCAAACTGGCAATACTGGCTTTTGGCGCAGAACCGCTCGGTCCTGGACAGGCGGTGAGTATGAGACTGAGTGCCAATAAGATAGACAGGTAAAGAAATCTTGAAAGGCTTTGCTTAGCTGCTTGCATCCTTGCCTCCTTGAAACTTGGTTTGGCTCAGGATGCCAGATTGGCCCTTAACAGGCCCTTAACGCCGGTAAAATGCCACAAATGTGGGGTATTTGTCACACCCAAAAAGCCGACTTGTTAAGATGACCTATGCTATACACCTTAGGTGATTTGGCACTCGAGGATGCAACTTTTAAACGCCAGAAACCTTTGTTATTGCTTGCTTACCTGACGCTCGAGGGTCGCAAAGAGCGGCGCTATCTTGCTGAACTTTTCTGGCCTGAGGCCGCGCATGGTCTGACCAGCCTTTCAGTGGCGCTTTCGCAAATTCGTAAAGTTATGCCTGAGGCCTTTAGTGCCGATGCCAGTCATGTCTCGAGCCAGCTTGACGCTGATGTCATAGACTTACTTAGCTGTTTGGATCAGCAAGCCTGGGCTAAGGCAGTAGACCTGTATAAGGGGAAATTTCTGGAAGGTCTGCAGCTTAGCTTAGGAACTGAATTAGAAGAATGGGTGTTTCAAACACGTGATTACCTGGCAGGTCGTATACGTGAGGCCCTCTTGAACCTTGCCGAAGAAGCTATGCCAAAAGACTCTGGACAGGCGCTAACGTTTGCTGAGCAGGCTTACCATCTGGATGACCTGAGTCCAGAGCATCTGCAGCGTTTGTACCGACTTTTTGTGCTGGCCTCGAGCCCCAGAACAAAAGAGCTGGAAAAGTTGGCCAGCGAGTATGACATCAGCCTGGACAAAACGGAGCCAGCAAATCAAGATGCGTCAGCCCGTGGGCAAAAACGTAACCATGTTCCGGCGTTAACAACGGCTCTTATTGGTCGTGATCCTGAGCTGCTTAATGTCAATCAGCTACTTGCTCAGGCAGATTGCCGTTTGCTGACGCTATCAGGACCAGGAGGGGTGGGTAAGACCAAACTTAGTTTACACCTGGCGCATGATCTACTGGCGCAAAATACCTTTGAAGCAGAGGTTTACTTTATACCGCTGGACGCTCTTAGCTCAGTTGCGCTTTTGCCCACGGTCATTTTGCAATCTTTAGGTTTTAAGGCCAGGACTCGAGACCCTAAAGAGGAGCTAATCACCGCCTTGCAGCATAAAGCATGTTTGCTGATTCTGGATAATTTTGAACATCTTATGGACGCTGCAAGTCTGCTCGGTGAGCTTTTAGCAAGTTGCTCGAGGCTTAAACTGCTGGTCACCTCACGAGAAAAACTAAATCTGCAGGAGGAATGGGTTTTACCGCTTGAAGGTCTGGCTTACCCGAAGGCCGATGAAGAGAGCAAAGAAATGAGCCTCTACTACGGCGCAGTTCAGCTTTTTATCTGGCAGGCCAGGCGAAACATGCTCAATTTTGATGCCAGTACGTCCAGGCATGAGATCTTTAAGTTATGCCGCCTGGTTGAAGGTTCCCCTCTGGGGCTCGAGCTTGCCGCTTCCTGGGTAGCCAGTTTGCCACTCGGCGACATTGTTTCAGAACTGGAACACAACTTTGATTTTCTCATGACGGCAAGTCGCAATAAGCCGGAAAGACATAAAAGTGTCAGAGCCGCCTTTGAGCACTCCTGGTTACTGTTAAATCCTAAGGAACAGCAGGTCTTAAGTAGTCTGGCCGTGTTTCGGGGTGGGTTTAGCCGAGAGGCAGCCGCCGAAGTGGCAGGGGCAACTCTGCCGATGCTGGCCAATCTGGTTAATAAATCTTTACTGCGACTCGAGGAGGCTGGGCGCTACAGCCGCCATGCACTGCTCTATCAGTACATGCAGGAGAAACTTGCTGATCGGGTTGATAAAGATAGCATCAGGGCAAGGCACCACCAGTATTATCTTGACTGGCTTGGTCGTCAGCCTCAGGAGGGTCTCAAAGCCTTTGATGAAGAACTGGAGAATATCGGGCTTGCCTGGCACTTTGGCCTCGAGCAGCAAAGATTTGCCGAGCTTGCTGAGGCAGTTTTTCCGCTGATGAAGTATTTTGACTTGCGAGCGCGGCTCAAGCAGGGCATTGATTTCTTTGGGGTAAAAGTTTGTTCTCAAGATGCTGATGCCCAAAGGTTGCTGGCTCGCAGCAAGCTTGCTCGAGCTTTTTTGCTTACCCGTCTGGGTCTCTACACTGAGGCAAAACAAGAGCTGGCAGAAGGGCTTGACCTTTGTGAAACCCTCAAGGATGACGCTGGCCTAGACTGGGGCTTAAATACCAGTGCCCTCCTTGCCAGATTTACCGGTGCTTTTGAAGAGGCAAAAAGCCTCTATGTGCGTATGCTTGCTCGTGAACAGCTAAGTGAGCAGGTTAAAGCCAATGTCCTGGGCAGTTTGGGAGTGGTGGAAGAGGCGCTTGGTAACTATCAGGCAGCTAAGACTTACTTATTAGAAGGGCTGGGGATGGATAAAGCGCAGGCCCGGCGTGAAGCGCTTGTGACCAAGCTCTTAAATCTGGGAACCCTCGAGCTTAATACAGGTCAGCTGGTTCAAGCGCAGCAATATTATCAGGAGAGTTTGACGCTTGCTCGCCAGATTGGTGTGCGGCACAGCATTCCTATCCTTTTACACAATCTTGCCAATATTGCCAGCAAGCAAAATCAGCATCACGAAGCCAAAAAGCTGGCTTTAGAGGCTCTAAGGCTGGTACAGGAAAGTGGAGAACGCTCCAAGGAAGCCGGTATGCTTTCCAGTCTCGCCTGGCTGAGTTTGCGCTCGGGTCAGCTTGCCACGGCACAGGGCTATGCCAGACAAAGTTTAAAAATTTCCTATGAACTGAAAGACGAACCTTCAGCCCTTACCGCGCTACTTCGCCATGCAGAAATAGGGCTCGAGCTGGGTGACAGCGAGAAAAGTATCAGCTGCCTTTGGCTCATCAGTCAACATCCAGCAGCCCTTGGGTGGACCAGAACCAGAGCTAAAGCTTTACTTGAAAATGAGCAGGTAGTCGAGCCAGCTGCGCAACTGCCTCAGCTGCAAGACTTACTCTCAGAGCTGGTTTTGGGCTAAGCTTTGCTATGCAGACCTATTCGCACTTTATCATTACTGCTGCCCTGCTTAAACCTATCAGGCGGTGGTCAGAGCAGAGACGTTTGCCTCCATTACGCCTGTCTGCCTTACTTTGGGGCTCAGTTTTGCCTGACCTACCCCTGATAGCTCTCACGCTCATTTGTGGACTCATTGATCTAAGAAGTGGGCTCGAGTTTGGCTCTGAAGCTTTTTTTGAAACCTCAACCATGGCCAAGCTGTTTGAAGTCTGGTTTTTTCATAACCCCTGGGTCATAACGCTGCAAAACCTGTTTCATAGTCCTCTCTTGCTTCTTAGCTATATCGGCTTGAGTTATGGGCTGTGGCGACATGGGAAAAAGCCGATGGGCTGGGGTTTCTGGCTGACTTGTTCTGCCTTACTGCATAGTCTGATTGACATACTGGTACACCATAATGATGGCCCTTTACTTCTTTTTCCCCTGAACTGGTCGCTGCGCTTTCACAGCCCGATCAGCTACTGGGATCCTGCCTATTACGGCATACCCTTTGCCATTTTTGAGCATTCACTTGATCTTATCTTGCTTGCCCTTTTTGTTATAGCTGGGCTTTTAAAAGGGCGAAACCAAAGACGGGCTCGTCTGAGATCTTAGACTTATCCAACCGGGATTTTGTCCATTTCTAAATTCATAGTTTCAAGAACCTCAATTTGCTCAAAAATATCGTTTTGCAGTTGACCCGCTTCTTCGCTACTACCGCTTTGGGTGCTCAGATGCATGATTTGACTGTAAACGGTGCCCATAGCAGAAAGCGTGTTATCAATTTGCAGTTCGGCACGCTCGAGGCTATCCTGAACATTTTCTAAGGACTGGAGCTGTTTTTCTTTACTGGCGATGGTTTTTTCTAGCTCGAGCCTGACCTTGCCATCTTCATAGCGCAGTTTTTGCCTCAGGTTTTTTAGGTCTTCAGGAACTCTGGCCAGATCACGCTTTAAAATCGGATCATTTTGATAATTGTCCAGATTTTGTGCCAGCTTATAAATCATCAGAATCCAGTTATCCATCCTTTCAATAATGGCAAAAAGCTCTGGGCCAAGCTTGAGGTCACGCTCATCAATTTCTTTCAGGATAAGCAGGTGGTACTCGAGTGCCCGATTCACTTTGGCTTTAAGTGCCGGGTTGCGTAACCGTTCGGGTTGCAACTGGTCTAAAAACAAATCTTCTTCAATGCTTTCGACGGTTGACCTGTCTCTAACGGTATTAATAATCAGCAGCGTTTCCGCTACAATACCCCCAAGCAGCCACATCCACCACTTTCCCGGAATCCAGCCAGCCCCCATCATGCTTAGGCTCGTCAAGACAAGCGTTAAGGCAATGGTCAGGGCGCTTTCGGGCCTAAAAAGGGCATAGGTTTCAACGGCTTCATTGGTTCTTGAGTTCCGGGCCATCAGCTGAAGTTTAGCTTATTTACCTTTACTGTTCTGCGGAAATCGACAAATAGATATTGCTAATCGAGCTTGGATCGGCAGTAAAGAGTTGTCCAGCAGTGACTTTGGCGATGCGTGAGAGTACATCCTGGTCGGCACCTTCACCAAAGGCAATCGGGTAGATTTTTACGCCATCGGCTTCAGCCTGGCTGGGCAAACAGGTGGCAAACATCTGATTTTCTGTCAGAGATTCCACGGTGTCTTCACCGTCAGACAGTAAGACCACGCCGTAGAGCCGTTTTTCGCCAGCAGCTTCATCTTCTTGCTGCAACTGGGAAATGAGACTGGTTGCCTGACAGACCGCGCCATAAAGATTGGTAGCGCCGTCGGCAACCAGACCACTGACCCTCGAGGCCAAACTTTCAGTGACATCACCAGCACGTTGTGGGGGCTCGAGTAGGGTCAGGCGGTCATTAAAAACGATCATGCCGACTTCGTCATTGGCGTCTAAACGTCTTAAAAAGTCAGCAGTTGCGGTACGAGCGGTGCGTATGCGGTCACCTTCCATACTGCCAGAAACGTCAAAGACAATAAGAATGGTGGCTTTGCGCTTATTTAGTTTAAAGATATCTATAACGGCTTCACTTATCGCCGCATTGGGGCTGGGCAGGGCGCGTACTGTAGCAGGACTTACTCTGGGGTCTGTACCATTCTCAAGCGTCATGGGTTCATGCAAGGAAATACTGCTGTCAAGCGGGCGCAAGTAATTGTCAATAGCCAGTTCTTGCTGCTCTTTGGCCAGCAGATAATCTCTAAAAATGCGAGCGGCCTCGGCTTCTTCCGCACTGACCCAATCGGCATTATCCAGAATGCAGTAAGGGTGCTCGGCCCAGATGGTGCCGTTTTTGGGAAATATAAAAGCTAAGGGCAGGCTTAATTCATCACCGCGCTCAATATTAAAGCGAACAACATCGGCTTCCGGAACGGCTGCTGCGTGCAGGTAGCTGGTGCCTTCTTTAGCCATGAGTTCCAATAGCGCTGGTGCCTGACGACCATATTTGGCGGTGTTTTGCTCGAGGGTTGCCATAGCATTTTGGACCTGATCGCTGTAGATTTCCTGAACCGTTAAGTCTGCTGAATTAGCGGCAACCCCGTAGACAAAACTGGTCATTGATAAAAGTCCAGAGTTCGCATAGGCGGGATGGGTGTGCCCAAAGGTAAATTTGCCCCACTCCGGTCGGCCGTAACTGGCCCAGCCATTGGGGTCGGCTGCCAGCTTCACAATGTCATCCCAGCCAATAGGGGTGTCGGGCCAGCCGAGGGCCTCTGCCATAGGACGCCACATGGCAAAGCCAAGGGGCGCATAAATAGTTGAAGGACAGCTTTCTGACGCCAGCGGTTTATTGTTACGGGTTTGCCATGTTTGATTGGCTTGCTCAACCCAGGAGCCGTCCCCAGGACTCCAGGCAGTCGGTTGGGACGTGCCATCTAAAATGGCATTCATTGAACCACCTGACGTGACATGACTGACTTCAACAAAAATAGTGGAACCTTCTTTGGTTTTAAGCTTGGCATCATTAAACTTGCTGGCAACCTGAGTTAACCAGTTTTGTTTGGTATTGGAAGATGCTACAGAAATCACCAGGGCATTGTTAGGAGTGGCTTCTGTTTGGGTGTTGGTCTGACCATTTGACTGACTACCAGATGCAGGTGTGGGTGCAGGTGCTCGGTTATTAAAGAAATTATAGCCAATAATGACCGCGACGGCTGCCAAGATAATCAAAAAAAAGGTGCCTCTAGATCTGTTCATGGTGGGTCTAGCTTAGCATGATAGGCTTTTGGCTAAACCATACTTTTTACGGATTCAGGTGAGGGTAGGGGTTTTGCTGGATTTTTCACTCACGGGTTTTGGGGTCTCTTACTTTTTGAGCCTTATGATTTTCCTAAAGATTTTATGTCTTACAGCGAAAAGCTAGCCTTGATAAATCGCAGAGATTGCAGGTCGGGGCAATGGTTGCAGAGACTCGGCTCGAGCAGGTTTCTTGCGAAAAATAGAAAATAGAAAAGCGCTCAAGATAATAACAACGAGCAGGATAATCAGGGTGGGTAATAGGCGTAAACGCATCAGCTGCTCCCAGCATAGCAGGAGAGAGCCCTCGGTGTCAGGAGTGATGGTTGAAGAGGTGCTTTCTGAATTTGCTGCTAAGCTAGATAAGTGATGCCGAAGTCGTCACCCACCGCACCTTTAGATAGACGGAGCTTTTTAAAGTACTCGAGCCTGAGTTTGCTTTCTTTGGCAGCAGCCTGTAATACTCAGAGCCTCCCCAAAGATCCTGATGATCCTAACAACCCAGACCCGCCCAAAGAGCTTTTGCACCCGAATGTCCTTTTTATAGCGGTAGATGATTTAAATACCTGGGTGTACGGCAAGCCTGGTTACCCAAAGCCTAAGACGCCAAATTTTGATCGCCTATTGGAAAAAAGTACCCAGTTTAGTCAGGCTTACTGCCCGGCGCCTTACTGTAACCCGTCAAGGTCCGCAGTTTTAACAGGCGTTATGCCCTCAAACTCTGGTGTTTACCCAAATGAATATCCGTTTAGAGATAGCCCGGTGCTGGCCGACTCAGTCACCATTCCGCAGCACTTTGCTGCCAATAACTATAAAGTGATGGGGGCAGGTAAGATCTTCCATAAGCCAGATGAAGCCTCCTGGGATGAAGATTATTTTTATGATTACTTTGGCCCTTACCCAGATGAAAACACCCTGCCCCTGACGGGTATGCAGGAAACGGACTACTATTTTGACTGGGGCCAGCTTGATATTCCTCTGGAAGAGATGGGGGATTGGCGCGCGGCACTCTGGGTTTCCGAGCAGCTAGCCCAGACTTACACGCAGCCTTTCTTTTTGGGTTACGGGATTAATAAGCCCCATTTACCCTGGTACGCGCCTCCCGAGTACTATGAGCTTTATCCTTTAGATAGTTTTGAGATTCCGCTTATGAAAGAGGATGATCTGGCAGATTTGCCAAGCAAAGGTGTGGCAATTGCCAGACCTCAGGATGATCATGCCATGATCTTGAAATATGGCAAGTGGAAAGAGGCGATTCAGGCTTATCTGGCCTGCACCAGTTTCTTTGATGACTGTTTGGGTGTGGTCTTGGACACGCTCGAGTCCAGTCCCCATAAAGACAAGACCATGATTGTGCTCTGGTCAGATCACGGCTGGCATCTGGGTGAAAAAGAACACTGGCGTAAATCAACGCTCTGGGAAGAGGCCTGCAACATTCCTATGCTTATTTCTATGCCAGGGCAGACGTCTAAGCAAGACTGCTCGGCTTTAGTGAGTTCTATTGATCTTTATCCAACCCTGGTAGAAACCTGTCATCTTTCTGCCAAAGAAGGCTTGGACGGCTCGAGTCTTTCACCTCTACTCAAAGACCCAAATGCCCAATGGGACAAAGCAGCCATAACAACCCATGACTACAACCAGCATGCGGTGCGTCTGGGTAAGTGGCGCTATATCCGCTATAACAATGGGCAAGAGGAACTCTATGACCGCGAAGCTGACCCCAGAGAGTGGACCAATCTTGCCTCTAATAGCGCTTACAGCTCGGTGATTGAAGACCTAAGAAAGTATTTACCTCAGGTCAATGTCAAGCTTGATTAAGCCAGCGTCAAGATAAAGTTGCGCAGTTCGTAGCCGCTGACCAGATCATTCCAGCTTAGCTCTGGGGCTTTTTCCATGCTTAAGCCCTCGAGCCTTAAGAGTTTGCTTAAGAAAATGTCGGTCTCCTGAATGGCAATATAGGCTCCAGGACAGCGGTGATTGCCATCGCCAAAACTCATGACCGGGTCGGGCACGCCTTTTGGCAGGGTGCGAGCAGGACAGGCATGAGTAGGTGCTTCATCTACAATTTTTTCATCGGTGTTGGTTGCGTACAGGTGCAAGACAATGCGCGATCCTTTAGGAATGGTGTAGGTTTGACCCTCACTATCAAGGCTTAAATCCTGAGTGGCGCGGCGGTAGAGCGTACCCACGACAGGCTCGAGCCTCAGTAGCTCATGCAAGAGTTTGTAGCGCGTTTTTTGATCGCCAGCCAGATATTCCTGTTTCAAAGCTTCATTTTCCAGCATATGCCAGGTACATAGACTGATAAATTCTCGTGTTGTTGCCATACCTGCTGAGGCAAAGGTGACGCACTCTGTTAGTATTTCAAGGGGTTTGTAGCCTTCAGACAGCGTATGACTGATGACATCTTCCTGCGGTGCTTTTTTGCGTGCCTGAATAGCAGGCTGGACATCAGTGAAAAAGAAGTTACCAACTTTCACCTGATTGACCAGTTGTCCCCAGACTTTAGCAAGACCTGCAGTGTCTTTAGGGGGTTGATGGAAAAAAGCCTCGATGCGTTTACTCATGCCGGGACGTCTCGAGTTCGTGAGGCCTACCACCTGGGCCGCGACCTGCACAGCCAGTTGCATACTCAAATCACTTAAATTGACCCGCTTTTCCTCTTTGATCTTATCAATCAGCTCATCGGCAAAGGCTTCCATAAACTGGCGGTACTTGCTGTCTGTCGTTGTTGGTGTAAAAAAGCGCGCCGTCTTGGTGCGCTGATCCCTATGAGCTTCGCCTTCTAGGTACAATATAGGGTCGCGCATGGTTTTAAGGAGGCGCTCGAGTTCCTCAGCATTAAAGCCTCCTTGTTTGGTACCTTCAGCCCTCAAGAGGTTTCTGGCTTCTGCGTAGCCATAGATATGCCACACGCCCTTAGCATCTTGCTCGAGCCCAGGTTTAGCCTGGTAGCTTGCTCGAGCCGTTTTTTGTGCTGCTAGTTTGCTATGGTCAATAGGGCAGCCTTGGGTTTTTGTTTCCTCTGATTTTTCTGCGATTAGGCTAGACATAGCAACCTTCTTTCTTTAAACAATAGGTATTCAGTTTAGCCAAGAAAGAAAGGGCTGACTAGAGACAGCCATACCTTTGATTCAAGCCATTTTTTATATCCAGATTAGGTTGCGCAACTTCTCAACTTTTCAGCGACTACACGTTTCAGCAAGGCTCTAAACACCATCCAGTTCTCTATATGACGCCTGTTGTAAAACCGTTTTGTCTCACTTTAGTCCCCAATGATGCTGCGGCTTCAAGACATCTATCTGCTTGAATTTAATCAGAAGCACTAAAATTTAATAGAGAATTGTCCGAGCTCGAGTTTATCTACTACAGTGAATTTAAACTCATTTGGAACCAGGCAAAGGACTATGTCTTTACAAACCTACTCATCTTGTGTAAACTACTCAACGAAATGATGTCTTTAGCGCCGCGAGCGCTCTAACTGCGATATATAAAGGCAAGTTGCCTAAGTATATCGCTTGCGGAATGACCTTCCCGACAGGGACAGGTCGTTTTTCTTTTGTTAGGACATTGTTTACATCTGGAGTATGCGTGACACGTAACAAAGCCCGTTCAGGCTTTAGACCGTATGCCAACTAGGAAGTGCCTTATGGATAAGCATCAAGAAGTAACCCTTTTAACACCTGGACCTACCCCCATCCATCCAGCGGCACTTGCGGCCATGCAGTGGCCTATGCGCAGCCATATGGACGCTGATATTTTTGACTATAACGATCAGATTGTGGCTGATTTGCATCAGCTTTATAAAACAGGCCCAGGTGCCTTTGTTAGTTTGCTTTCAGGTACAGGGTCTCTTGGTATGGAAGCGGGCTTTGCTAACTTACTCGAGCCTGGCGAAAAGGTTTTGATTGTCAGTAACGGCGTGTTTGGCGAGCGCATGATTGAAATGTGTGAGCGTCTGGCTGCTCACGTGATTCCAGTACGCTTTTCTCATGCGCAGGAAGTAGATGTTGAAGCTGTGCGCAATATCGCTTTTGAAACAAGCCCTAAACTCATTGCTATGGTACACGGTGAAACCAGTACCGGGGTCATGAACCCAGTCGCGGAAATTGGGGAGATTGCTGCTGAAATCGGGGCGCTCTTTTCGGTTGATGCTGTTACTACTGTGGGTATGCTCGAGTTCGATATGGCTGCTTATGGTGTTGACTATGCCTATACCGGTTCACAAAAATGCCTTTCTGCTCCTCCAGGACTGGCGCCTGTTGCTTTTAGCGAGCGTGCTATGCAAACCATTGCCAGTCGTAAAACCAGAGTGAGCACCTGGTACAGTGATGCTCTCGGGATGGAAGCTTACTGGGCGGTAGGTGCTAAAGGTCGCAAGTATCACCACACCATTCCGGTACAACTTCACTGGGCGACCGGGGAAGCGATTCGCGCGGCGCTGACTGAGGGTATAGCTGAGCGAAGCCACCGCGCCCATTTTGTTGGTGAAGCTACTCTGAAGGCGCTTCGCACCGTAGGATTTGAGGCTTTCATACCGAAAAAGTTCCGTTTGCCAACAGTGCTTGCCGTAACGCTTCCAGAAGGCTTAGATGATACTCAGGTACGTCAGGAGCTTAGAAGCAAATACTTTATCAGTGTGACGGGTGGCCTGGGTGCTACCGCTGGGAAAATCTGGCGTTTGGGTCTTATGGGTGAAAATGCCCGTCCCCGCTATTATCATAGGCTTATGGTTGCGCTGGCTGAAATTTTGGATGCGCCGCAATTGCCCGACCTATTTGATGAGGTTTGCACGGTCGCATAATAAAGGTGAAGAGTCAAAAACAAAAAAGGAATGGTCATTGCGCCATTCCTTTTTTGTTCAATCATTTTCGTTAAGACCCGGCAAAGGAAAGGTCTTGCACCTCAACCATAGGAGAGCCAATCATACCGGAGAAGGGGTTCCACTCGAGCGTGTCACCTAGCCCGGAAATCTTAGTAAGCAGGTCAAGCAAATTTCCTGAAATGACAAAATTCTCTACGGGTTCAGTTGCTTCAGCATTGACTTTTAAGCCAAAAGCTTGCAGACTAAAATCTCCAGAAATAGGGTTTGCCCCAGCATGTACCCCCATAAGATCAGTGATAATAATGCCATTTTGCGGTTTTAAGCCTTGCCCAGGCTCGAGGAAGAAATTAGTATTTGAAATACCCAGGGTAGCCTTATAACTGCGCTGAGCATGACCTGTATTGGCTTGTCCCAGATGCTTGGCCGTATGGCTATTGTGAAAGAAGCTTTTTAAAATACCGTTTTCTACCAGCGCAATGCGCGTGGTAGGGGTTCCTTCGCTGTCAAAGGGCTGGTTAGCTTTGCCGTCTTTGAGGTCGGGGTCATCAATCAAATTCACCAGGCTCGAGGCAACTTGTTTACCCAGCTTATCAGCCAGGCGGCTTTTGCCCTCCATAACACTTTTGGCGCTTAGCATGTAAATAACGAGACCTAAAATTTGAGCAAAGGCCTTGGGTTCAAAGTAGGCCGTGTAGCGACCTGTTTTTAAGTTGCTTGCGCCGAGTTGTCGGCCCACTCTTTCGATCATATCCAGTGCGGTTTTACCGGGTTCTAAAACATGAAAGTCTTTCTCGAGCTGAAAGTCAAAAGCCTGTTTTAAACTGTCACCTTCGCGCATAATAAACGAAGCCATCAGGGCTGAGTAGCCGTTGCGGTAGCCACCTTTGGCGCCTTGAGTTGAGCTTAAGGAAACCTGGGTTTCGGTTTCGGCATAGCGGTTTATGGCCACCTGCTGCATCCGCTTATCAGACCGGAGATTTTTTTCAAGCTCGAGAGCGGCGTCTGCTTTTTCTTCGATGGGGGCACTTAAACCCTCACTTAAAAGGTCTTTATAACCAAGGTTTTGCCCTGCAGGTAAAAAGCCCCCAGTTTCGCTTTGCAGTTCGGCATTTTCCTTCGCCTCGGTGTAAACCCAGTCAAGCGCTTCTTCGGTCACTTCTTCTGTTGAGGCGTAACCAGTTTTGCCGCCACTCACTACGCGAATACCCAGACCTCCCTGAGTTGCCTGAGTGATTTGAGAAAGCTCGAGTTCAAAAGATTCCAGCGTTAATTTACGTTCTTCGGTTGCCAGAATTTCAGCGTCAACTCTATCTGCCTGAGCTTTTTTTAAGATAAAGTCATGTGCTGCTGCCATGCTTAAGCGTTTCATGCCTCACCTCCCACGATGATTTCACTCACAAGCAAATGGGGTTGACCAACTTCAACCGGGATGGAACCCGAAAGACTGCCGCACATACCCGGTCCTACATCTAAGTCATCTGAAACTGCTGTGATTTTTTTAATGCTTTCTGGACCTTTGCCGATTAGCATAGCCCCGCGCACCGCCTCCTGAATTTCACCATTGCGGATGATATAGCCCTCTTTCACTGCAAAGTTATATTCACCGGAACCGGGTTTGACCTGACCGCCGCCCATATCCTTAGCGTAGAGACCGTAGCTAATATCTTTAAATAAGTCTTCCTTGGGGGTAGTGCCTGGAGCTATAAAGGTGTTACGCATGCGTGAGGTTGGTGCATACGTATAATTTTGTCTTCGGCCTGAGCCAGTTGCCCGGTAACCGGTTTTCATGGCACCCAGCTTATCGACCATATACGACTTTAGAACCCCATTTTCAATCAGGGTGGTGCTTTCCGTTTTCATGCCCTCATCATCAAACTCTGAGGAGCCCCAGCCGTGCTTGATGGTGCCATCATCGATATAGGTAACGGTATCACTTGCAACTTTTTCACCTAAAAGGTCACTGAGCACCGAAGCTTTTTTGGCGACTGAAGTTGTCTCCAACAGATGGCCCAAGGCTTCATGAAAAATCACGCCACCAAAGGCATTACCAATAACAACAGGCATGGGACCAGCTGGAGCTTTTTTGGCACTCAGATTGGTCAGAGCTTGCTCGGCAGCCTTTTTGCCAATAGACGCGGGCGAAAAGCGCTCAAATAGCTCGAGCCCCATAGACAGACCTGGAGCACTGCTTCCCGTTTGAGTATCGCTGGCGTTGCTGGCAATGACTTGCGCGACCGCCCGACTGCGAACTCGCCGGTCTTCTGCCCAGATACCTTCGGTATTAGCAACCAGGACATCTTGCTCCCATTCGAGGTAGCCTGCTTCCACCTGCTTAATATCTGGCGAAAGACGTGCGGCTGTATCAATTTCATAAAGGCGCTCGAGGCGGTACTTTTTGTCATGGCTGTCAAAAGGTAGTTTTGGCGCATGAAGATTTTGATGACTTTCTTTTCTGAAATCCAGACCACCTCTGCCCTGAGCATCTACCTTACCTTTGTCGCCTTTAAGTTTGGCAAGCGTTTCTGCCAGTTCTGTTAGCGCTTCTTCTGAGAGGTCATTGGTGTAGGCATAGACAACTTCATGACCATAAAACAGACGAAGGGCAGCTCCAAGCTCAATGTTGCTGGTGGCCTCTTTAACCTCACGGTTAATGTTGCGAATAAAGCGCTTGCGCCAGCGCTCAATATAGAGTTCGGCAAAATCTGCGCCGTAGTTGTCTGGAATCTTAAGAACGGTTTCTGCAATAGCGGGGTCAATCATAAGGGCAGTGTAGCGCTAGAATTATTCAAAATGAATTAACTCATTTGATTATTCCCTTAGCACAGAGGGGTATGAAAAGCTAATTGAAGAAACGAGTATACCCTTCAATATTTGCTAGATATTTGGGGCCTTAGCTAGCAGAAGGTACTGACCTTACGATTCTAAATCTAACGCGAATACGCGAAGTTCCTGAGCACAGCGACAGGCCTTGGCAATACGTGCGGCCCAGAAGGTGGCCTCTTTACTTGAAGGCAGCTCGAGTACGGTAAATCCACCATTGAGCGGAGGCGCCCAAGGGTATCCCCCTTCAGTGACTGAACCATTCGCTGAAACAAGAACGGGCGGTGCTGTTTCGTCAATACCCCCAGCGAAAACGTAGATGCCTGCTTCCTTTGCCTCACGTATCACAGCACGAGCATCTTGACCTACTGCCTCCAATTCACTGTCGGGTACGTTCATTGCGGCACTGGGGAATGAAATGAGATACTTTGCCATCTTCCTCTTTCTCTAAGAATAATGAGCTAAGGGTATAGGCCATGCTTTATAAAGCTATTAAGCGGCTTTGCGTAAGGGTTCTTCAGGGGTGTGCAAGACGGGTTTAAAAACAAGGATGTTTTCTTTGAGGATTAGAGCCTGATTGGCAGGTGGAGGTGGAAGGGGTTGCCAGTCTGATGGCGTCTTTGACTTAGGCTCGGGTAAGTCTTTACCTTTGAGAAAGTTGCTCGCATGGTCATACAGCCAGGCAGCAGAAATAAGAAAAACAACGATACTAACAAACGTCAATAGTAAGAGGGATAGGTTTAAAAGTATCATAAAAGAAATATACCTTAAATAATAAGGTAATCATGTCACGTGTAACACATTTGTAGTGGTTTAAGGGGGCAGCTTAATGAAGGAGGCCGTTAAACCTGCACCTTGTTTTTAGCAAAAAGGTTCTAAGATGGGGATAGGGTTTATGATGAATTTCAGCTATTCCAGAACTTATCTTTTTATGGCTTTGTCCTTTACGCTATTCCTTACAGGGTGCTCGAGTCTTTTTCAAGAAAGCTTGCCACAATCGCTGACGTGTGGGGGTACGCATCAGGGAAGCTTTAGCGAGAACTTTGAGAAACAGGATTTTGAGATTGAGCTTATTGCAGGGCAGTCCGTCACCGTTGCCCTGACACCTGTTGGTGATTACCTACTTACGGCGCTCGAGCTTTATGAACCTGCCAGTGATCGGATTATTTTTCAGCAAGACCCTGTTAAAGCCCCCGGTTTTGAAAGTGAGGTCCTTTCTGCTACAGGAACGTATCTCATTCGGGTAAGAAATTATGGTCTTTTTCCAGATGATCGGATTGATTATCAGACAAAGGGTAGAGCTGGGGATTATAGGTTAGAAGTAGGCTGTAATTAAGGCGAAGCTGAAATAGTCTGGACGGTACTGTACAATCATAAGGCTATGCTCCTCGCTTCCCTAACTCAAGCAGAGAAATTCTACGCTGATCAAACCATTCTTGAAGATGCCAGCCTCGAGCTGCGTGATCAAACGCGTATGGCACTTATTGGCCGAAATGGGGCAGGGAAAAGTACCATTCTTAATATCCTGGCAGGTCGCATTGAACTGGATGGTGGGCGCGTTCATCTGGCAGATGGGGTAACGGTTGCCAAGCTCGAGCAAGACCCTCAGTTTCCTGATGGCGCAAGTATAACGGACGTTTCTGAAAATGCTTTTAAGGATCTCGACGCACTGGAAAGCCGTTTACAGGAACTCGAGCATAAAGGGCTTGATGACCCTGACACTTACGAAAAATGGGAGCGGCTTCATGAAGTATTTAGTCGCCGTGGTGGATATGAGCGGCGCAGCCGCCGTGATGCGGTGCTCTATGCTCTGGGGTTTAGAGGCAGGGAAACTCAAAAGGCAGCGAGCCTTTCCGGCGGAGAAAAAACGCGTCTGGGTTTGGCACAACTGCTTATGGCACAGCCTGATATTTTGCTTTTAGACGAACCTACTAACCATCTGGATATGCAAATGCGTGCCTGGCTCGAGGGCTATTTGAGTCGTTACCCTGGGGCGGTACTCCTGGTGAGCCACGACCGTGAGTTTTTAGACCGCGCCTGTGATCAAACAGCAGAAGTGGCACTGGGGAAACTGCGTACTTATAACGGTAATCCTAGCAGCTACCGTGCTTACCGGGAAGAACAGCTCCGTATAGAAGAATTAACGCGCAAGAACCAGCAGCGTGAACGTGATCGGCTCGAGTCTGCCGCTACCCAGATGAAACAGTGGGCAGGGCAAAATGAAAAACTGCACCGCCGCGCCAAGGCCATGTTTCGCAGGCTCGAGCGCTACGAAAATCAAATGATTGGTGATGCAGAACGGGAGCAGGGGAGTACCCGATTTCAGTTTCATTGTAATGACAGTGGCGAAATTGTCTTGCAGGCGCAGCACCTGAGTAAAAGCTATGGCGGTAAGCAACTGTTTAAAGATGTGCATTTTACCCTGCGTCAAGGGGAACGCATTGCGCTGATTGGGCCAAATGGGGCAGGGAAATCCACCTTTTTAAAAACCATTCTGGGCGATTTGCCCAGTGATAACCCGAGAGCTGTGTTGCGTTTTGGCAGTCGGGTACGAGTTGGTTACTATGATCAGGAACTGCGCGGTGTTGATCCTGAAGCGACCCTTATAGAAGAGATGATTCGTCTGGTAGGTGACAAAGAGGCGCACAACCTGCTGGGGCGTTTTATGTTCCCTTTTGACGCACAGTACAAGCAGATCAGTAAGCTTTCAGGGGGAGAAAAAGCGCGCCTGGCGCTCCTTAAGCTCACTCTTGGTGAGTACAACTTGCTCATCCTTGATGAACCGACCAATCACTTAGATGTCGAGATGATAGAAGCTTTAGAAGATGCCGTCAATTACTATCCGGGTACGCTGATTATTGTCAGTCACGACCGTCGCTTTATCAGAGAAACCACCGATCTCATCTGGGAATTAAAAGAGGGGGATTTAATCCAATATGACGGTGACTGGGACTATTATCTTTACAAGACACAGTCACAGGCCGAGAGCCAGAGTCAAGCCTCGAGTAAAAGTGTAAAAGCAGACGAAACTCAAGTGACCAGAGGGCCAAGTAAATGGCAGCTCGAGCGTGACCTTGTTCAATTAGAAGAAGATATTGACCGGCTCGAGGCTGAACTTGCCGAAGTTAATAGCCAGCTTGAAGATACTGTGCATCTTTCAACAGAAGACATTACCAATCTGGGCTTAAAACATACAGAACTAGAAGAAGCATTGCTGAGTACCATGGCAAAGTGGGATGAATATACAGAACTTTTGACCCAGAAGACCCCATAATTTAGCAATTTGGGTTGTTTAGGGCTGCATTGTAGAGTGCTTTTTCAGGATTGAGCGTTTAGAGCTTGCCACAAATCGAGAGGTTCACTAGATTTTATTTCAAGAACCAGTTGATCTTCAATTCGTTGCAGGTGTTCAGTCATCAAAGCATGTGCTTGGGCAGTTTGACCCTGTTCTAAACTTTCAAGTATATGACTATGCTCGTCGCAGGAACATAAGACTGTACTGGGTTGTCCTGCACCGTACATGGCAATGATTAGCGAACTACGGGTGATTAAACCCTGTAAGGTTTCAAGGATCACCTGGTTATTGGTAAAGCTAGCTAAAAGCAAATGGAATTCGCCAGAAAGCCGAATGGCTGCACTCCGATTACCTGAAAGATGGGCCTTAGCTTCTGCTCGAGTATTTTCCAAGAGTTGTGTTTTAAAGTTGATGTGAAAGTTATGAGCTACCTGATCAATAATTGCTTGTTCTAAGATCATGCGACAGGCAAAGATATCTTTTGCTTCTTTTGGGCTTGGTTGCGATACAAAAGCGCCACGATTTGGTATAAGTTCAACGCAACGATCATGAGCTAACTGTTGTAAAACTGATCGGATGCGTCTACGATTGGCTTGAAACATATCGGCAAGCACTTCTTCGGTAAGTTTTGTACCCGGGGGTAGTCGCCTTTCCACAATTGCCTGATAAATGTGTTGGTAAATTCGCTCTTCTGCTTGGGGTAAGCTTGTTAATTTTTTGAAGGCACCTATATCACTAAGCATAAGATCAAATCTATATAACAGTACCATCTCTATCTTTTTATGTTGGCAATGTATCGTTTTTGTGGTTCAATAACCAAAAACATCTTGTTTTCTATTAATAGACAAAAATTTAAATATAAATAAAGCAAAATACCAATAACGTTCAAATTTTGAACTTATGGAAACTAAAAACAAAAAACTTGAAGTATTTTTATTGACATCTTGCAGAACTAACTATATACTTGGGCTGTTGGTTGGGTCATCGGCCTGATATCCAATAATCCTTTTGTGCAAAAATCTAGCAGGTGATTAGAAATAAATAGCAAAACTGTTGCATTTGCATATCTAAAATTGTGCACAAAATAGTTATAAAATGTGCACAATAATTATTGTACTGGCTTTTTGCAAAAAGAAGGGAGTTGAGTAAGCAAGTATTAGCTTTGCTCAAGAGTGTCACATAAGAAACCCTCATGCCCCTTGGACACAAGATATTTCTACTTTATAAGGGTAATAGACGTTTTTATGGTTTTAGACTTTAAGAATAGAGAAAGGGAATTGCTATGGACAAGTTAGGACAGCTGGTCAAATCTCTGGGCTTAATCTCAGGGCTGCTTAGTTTAAGTTTATTTATTAGCCTTTCATTGGCTCAGAACCCTGAATTAAAAATTGGCTTTGTGGGGGTAACAAGTGGACCCGCAGCCGCCTGGGGAACTTCAAATCTTCGGTCTATGGAAACAAGGGCAGCCTGGCTTAATGAACTTGGTGGCGTCGATATTGGTGGTACCACCTATGACATTAAAATCGTTTCTTTTGATGATCAAAAAGACCCCAAGCGTGCCATTGCTGGTATGGAGAAAATGGCGGCAGAGGGTATTCATTATGTGGTAGGGCCAAATGTAGATGACGGTGCTGCTGCTGTTCGTCCTGTTGCTGAAGCAAATGGCATTATGTATTTCCCGTATGCGTTTCCTAAAGAGCTTTATACAATGCCTGCTTCAAATGCTGTTTTAGGTATGGTAGCTAACTATCAGTCTGGTCCTGCCATTTATGAGTATCTCATGGAAAATAAAGGCGTGGAAACGGTTGCCTTTGTTGCGGCTAATGAGTCTGATCCTTTGAGTCAGCGTGATAGCGGTGTAGCTGCCGCTGAAGCTTTGGGCTTAACCGTACTTGCTTCTAAGGATACCTATCAAAATGATACCAGGGACTTCACCCCAGTTCTTACCCCGATTGTGAAACTGCAACCCGATTTGCTGGTGCTTTCTGGCGTTGCACCAGGAAACGCCCCTCTTCTTATTCGGGCTGCCAGAGAGTTGGGCTATACGGGGCTTATTTCAACTGAGACCGCTCAAGATGCTCAGGTGCTTATGGAAGGTGCTGGAGATTTAGCGAATGGTTTTATCTCTGTTGGCGGGGCTTCAACTCCTGAAATTCGCTCAGAAGTCATGGAAGAGTTTATTCAAAGATATACGGATATGTTTGGCGAATATAACGATGAGTCCAATACCAAGGTCTATGCACTCGAGTACATACTTGAAACCTTAAAAGCTAACCCTGCTGCTCTTGATGATGTAGAAGAGTTTAAAGCCACGATGGATACTTTTTCTGTCCCAAATATCTACATGAAAGGTGATGCCGTTCTTGAATTTGTGGGTATGACCTCTTTTGGTCAAAAGCGACAAATTGCTGTTCCTCTGGTTGTGAATGAGTACCAGAATGGCGAATTTGTCACTCTATTTGTGGCTAAAGTAGATTAAGTCTTGTTTGACCTGACTTTAAGGGCTTAGTTTTTCTAAGCCCTTAAGTTTTTGGAGGTGATTATGATACAGGTGCTGGCAAATGGGCTTTATCTTGGGGGACAATACGCACTTATTGCTTTAGGCTTGACCTTAATTTTTGCCCTGATGAATGTTCTTAATTTTGCCCATGGACAAATGTACGTTCTGGGAGGGTTTATTACCTATACGGTTTATGGACGCCTTGGACTTCCGTTTATTGTTGCCTTACTTGCCTCAGCAATTACCTTGGCATTATTGGGTGCAGCCATTGAAAGATTTTTGTTTCGCCCAGTAATCAGGCGAAGTTTTCGCGAAGAAAGTACCATGCTCTTGGCTGCTGCGATTGCCTTTTTCTTAGATGCCATCATATTGCTGCTCTTTGGTGAAAAGCAGCGGGGTGTTCCCAAAATTATCAATGGGGTGCTTAATCTGAATTTTCAACTGGTTATGCCTTATGACCGTATTCTTATTGGGGTTGTTGCCATTATCTTAATTCTGGCTTTTATTTTATACATGCAGCGTAGTAAAACGGGTCGTGCTCTCAGGGCGTTGGCGCAGGACCGAGTGGCAGCGCAACTTATGGGCGTGCAGGTTGACCGCTACTCGATGATTGGGTTTGCTATTGGTGCAATGTTAGCAGGCATTGTTGGAGGCTTACTGGTTAGTATTACGGGAGTAAGTTCGGGCATTGGGGGGCCAATCTCGATAAAGGCTTTTATGATGGTCATGATTGGCGGTGCGGGGGTTATTTCAGGAGCAATTGCAGGGGGGTTCATTTTGGGAATGCTCGAGTCAGTGGGTTTAAGTGTTTTGCATTCCTATGGTGATATTACCTATTTGGTTATTTTCGCCTCCCTAATGGTGTTTTTAAGTATTCGTCCGCAAGGGCTTATGGGAAAACCGTGGGGTTAGCTAAGTGAAACGCCAAACTATAGGTATAGTAGCAACCCTTCTTTTTAGCCTTATTGTAGTTTTTTTTATTCCCTGGCTTTTAGATTTAACAGGAAGAAATGATCTTTATTTTACATTAACCTCCGTTGCCCTGCTAAGCATTGCCAGTGCCGGGGTCTGGCTAACCTTTTTTATTGGCAGAATCAATATGGGTCAGGCAGCCTATGCCCTTATGGGAGGTTATATATCGACAATATTAGTTGTCAATTACGGCTTATCTTTCTGGTTAACGTTACCCCTGGCTGGTTTTTTCTGCGCTCTGGTAAGTGTGTTAATTGGTCTGCCTATCTTACGGTTACGCGGCGTCTATTTCGCTATGACAACTCTGGTGCTCACTGAAGTCAGCAAACTTTTGGCCTTAGCCTTACCCATAACAGGTGGAGCTAGCGGCATTATCAATATTCCTTTACCTAAAGCCCTTAAGATTCTTGGAATTACCCTTATTCCTGATTTCACGACCCTGGCAAATGTCAAAAGGGCTTTTTATCTCCTGTCGGTAATACTTATGATTTTGTGTTTTGCTCTGCTTTACCGATTGGTGCATTCGCGCTTGGGTCAACTATGGCGCTCTCTTCAACAAAATGAAGAATTGGCTTCGTCAATTGGCGTTAATATTAGCTACCTGCGCCTAATTGCCTATGCTATATCTTCTTTTTTTGGAGGTCTGGGTGGGGCTGTGTTTGCAGCGATTACCCAGTCTATGTATCCGTCCAATTTTACGGTGAATGATTCTGTTAATTTTATGCTCAATTGCTTTTTGGGTGGACTCAATTATGTTTTTGGGCCTATCTTAGGAACCTTTGTTCTTTATTTCGGCTGGGATTGGCTATTTAGAATGGGCAAATATCAACTGCTTATCTTCTCCAGCGTTCTTATAGTTTTAATGCTGTTTTTACCCAATGGCTTACTGAGTCTCCGATTTAGGCGAAAGTCCCAAGCTTAAATGGGCAGCTTATTAGAAATTCAGCAGCTCAGTAAGCGATTTGGCGGCTTGCTTGCTGTAAATAACGTGTCGTTCGTTGTTCATGCAGGAGAGATTCTATCTGTTATAGGACCTAATGGCGCAGGGAAGTCAACTTTGTTTAAGCTTATTTCGTCCTTCTTGCGACCTAGTGAAGGTCAGGTTTTATTTCAAGGTGAACGAATTTCTCACCTTGCGCCTCATCTGGTGGCACGAAAAGGCGTAGTAAGAACCTTTCAGGAAACTACCATTTTTAAAACCATGACGGTGCGCGATAATGTGATCGTCGCTCACCATTTGCGCTCAAAGGCAAACTTATTAGATTATGTTACAGGCTCGAGTCGCGCAAAACAGGACTTAAATGAATTTGCCGACTCGGCGGATACCATTTTAAAGCTGTTAAACCTGTACGAGTCTCGTAATGAGCTTGCAAGTAACCTGCCGCATGGGTATTTACGGGCTTTAGGTATAGCAATTGGTTTGGCTACGGGGCCAGCTATTATCTTACTTGACGAGCCTTTTGCTGGTATGAATCATGAAGAAACGATGCGTGCGGTTGAAATGGTCCGGAGGGTTAGAGATAGAGGTGTCACGATTCTTTTGGTTGAGCATGATATGCATGCGGTGATGAAGATTTCAGATCGAATCGTGGTTCTGAATTTCGGTGAGCAAATTGCTGAAGGAACGCCAGAGCAAATCAGGCAAAATGAAAAAGTCATTGAGGCTTATCTTGGGGTTGAAGATGAATCGATCGGGATGTAATGCATGACTAGCCTTCTAAGTCTTAATTCTGTACAGCTGTACTATGATCATGTTTATGCTCTAAAAGGAGTTTCTCTGGACTTGAAGGAAGGAGAAATTGTTGCGCTTATAGGTGCAAATGGGGCAGGCAAAACTTCAATCCTAAGAGCGATTACAGGACTTAAAGCAATTTCAAGTGGAGAAATAAAGTACCAAAATCAAAGAATTGATGGTTTGCGCGCAGATCAATTGGTTAAAAAGGGTATCGTTATGGTACCAGAGGGAAGGCGGATTTTCCCTCATATGTCAGTGAAAGATAACTTGCTTATGGGTGCCTTCAGCCGCAACAATAAAACGGAAATCAAAGAAAGCCTCGAGCGCGTACTTGCGCGTTTTCCCCGGCTGGCTGAGCGTTTTAAACAATCCGCTGGAACCATGAGTGGTGGTGAGCAGCAGATGATGGTTATTGGTCGGGCACTCATGGCCAAACCACGTGTGCTACTGCTTGATGAACCTTCTTTAGGCATTGCGCCAAAATTGGTTCAGGACATTGCTCGTTCCATTGTTACTATAAGCCGTGATGAGAACGTGAGCGTTTTGCTGGTAGAACAAAACTCGAGAATGGCATTACGTATTTCAACGAGAGCCTATGCTCTCGTCACGGGTAAAATAGAGCTCAGTGGCTTATCAGAAAGTCTTTTGAGAGATGAGCGAATTACCGACCTCTATCTGGGAGGCGAGGCTTAGCTCGAGATAGATTAACCATCTGGGATATAAGGACAGCTAAGGTTTTGACCATGCAGTATGATCTTGTGTTAAAAAATGGGATTCTTGTTACGCCATCGGCTAGTTTTAGAGGTGATCTGGCGATTTCGGAGGGTAAAATCGCGGCTCTGAGTCAAGAACCGCTCAAGGCCGAGACCAGCATCGATCTTAAAGGTCAGATTGTCTTGCCTGGAGTAGTAGATTTGCATGTGCATTTCAGTGAGCCAGGGCGAGACTACTGGGAAGGTTGGGCAAATGGTAGTAGAGCAGCCGCGTTTGGTGGCGTAACGACGGTTGTAGAAATGCCTCTAAATGCTATCCCTGCGACCACTAACGTGGCAGCTTTAAAGCAAAAGGTGAGTCTGGCAGAGGAAAAAAGTCTGGTAGATTTTGCCCTATGGGGAGGCTTTGTTGATAACAATCTGAGCGAACTCGAGTCCTTAGCCAAGGAAGGCATTATGGGATTTAAGGCTTTTATGGTTGATACCAGGGATACAAGCTTTCAGTTTGTAGAAGAAGACTTATTGTTTGAGGGGATGAAAGAAATTGCTCGACTCGGGCAGTTTTTGGCCGTTCATGCCGAAGATAATGCTATGGTTTGGGAGAAAACCCAGCAGTTACAAAAGGCAGGTCGCAAAGATAGGAAAGCTTGGCTGGAAGCTAGACAACCTGAGATGGAACTAAAAGCAATACAAAAGGCGCTTCGCTTGGCTAAAGAAACGAAGTGTCCTCTTCATATTGTTCATTTGAGTATTCCCGAAGCAATTGATGCTATTCAAGCAGCCAGAGCAGAGGGGGTCAAGGTAAGTTTTGAAACTTGCCCACATTATCTTTGTCTAACCGATCAAGATTTTATTGATATTGGACCAGAAGCAAAATGTGCACCTCCCCTAAGAGATAAACTGCGGCAAGATATGCTCTGGCAACGTGTTTTAGCAGCGCAGTTTGATTGCATTAGCTCAGATCATTCGCCCTGTACATTTGAGGAAAAAAGCTGTGGAGAACAAGATATTTGGGCGGCATGGGGGGGGATTACGGGTATCCAGACGCTTTTGCCAGTTATGTTTTCTGAAGCAGTTATAAAACGCAATATGCCTTTACAGCAATTGGCTTATCTGCTTTCAGAAAGGCCAGCTCAAATTGCTAAACTTTGGCCCAGGAAAGGTCGCATAGGGGTAGGTGCAGATGCTGACCTTGTCATTGTTGATCCGGCGGTGGATTGGCAAGTACACCAGACCTGGTTAAAATCTAAGCACCCCCATAGTCCTTTTGTGACCTGGCAGCTCAAGGGAAAAATCAGTCAGGTTTTTACGGCTGGGAACCTGCTCATTGATCGTGATGAACTAGTGATGCAAAGGCGAGGCCAGTGGCTAAAAGGAGAATCATAAACTTCGAGTAGCGTAATTTATTTGTAATTTATCAGGCGTATGCTGATGCCAGTTATGAATAACGTTGCCCCCCTCCTGCCTGAATCATTACCCTTAACTCCTGCCCGAAATAGCCCCAGCGTTCTGGTTGTCGAAGATAGCTTTGCGATTAGTATTGTTTTGTCTCGACTCCTTGAGCGTGAAGGTTATCAGGTGAGTCTGGCGACCACCGCGCCAGAAGCCAAGTCGGTGGTTATAGACCAGATTGCCAAGATTGATCTGGTTCTCCTCGATGTAAATTTGCCAGGGGGTACCGGGTTTGACATTTTACAGACGATCCGCGAACGTTCACAGGTTCCCGTTATTATGCTTTCTGCGCTAAAACAAAATCACAATGTCGAAAGGGGTCTCGAGCTTGGGGCGCAGGATTTTGTAACCAAGCCCTTTAATCCAAGAGAGCTTCTCTTAAGGGTTAAACAACATACCAAATGTGGTACCGACTTGGCATAGCCAGTTTTTTGGCCATATCACTCCTGATCTTTTTGGGTGTGAGTGCTAGTCTGGTTGCGCTTTTTGTAGCTAGCCTGAGTGATCTTTATTTAAGACTCGAGTCTCCCTTTAGTCTCATTGCGGTGGCTGTCAGTTTGGCGGCTGCCTTTTTAAGTCTCATTTCGCTTAGCTTTTTTCAGTTTTTTCATCATAGTGTAAGTTTGCGTCAGTTTCGCCGCCAGCAGGGGCAGGTTACTTACTGGATGGAGGTCTTTAGCGATGTCCTCCTCTTTACAGATGAAGCGCCACAATGGGTTCAGAAATCGGCTGCTTATGCCCTTTTAGAACTGTCAGAAGGCATTGACGACCAGGGAAGCCTCATTCTTATGAAGCTTTATGAGAGCTACGGCTTTCTGGCAGAAGATTTGCGCTTGCTGGGCAAACGTATTTCGCTTGATAAACGCTCTCGGATTTTGGGCAGACTTTCGCTTATACGTCATCCCCGTGCGGTAGAGCAGTTAAAACTCGAGCTGGCACGACCTGAGGCAGTGGTGCGCTCTGCCGCCTTTCAGGCATTAGCACGTACCTATAGTCGTCAAGGGATGTCAACTGCAGAGGTAAAAGACATTTTTTTGCCCATGATTTTGGAAGGGCGGTTTGGTCTTGGTCTCATTGAAGAGGCGCTGGTTGTACTGGGGGAGAATGCAGGCGCTCTGCTCTACGCGCTCCTTGAGGAAAAGGACTCGAGCCTTGTAAAACTGGCACTTACCGTGATTGAGCGCTCAAAATATCAGGACTGGGCGTCTTGGTGTTTGCCCTGGCTTGACCATGAGCTTGCTGAGTTGCGGGCAGCTGCACTTCGGGCTCTTGCCAAACTTCAGCTTGTCCCTCTAGAAGCCTCAGAAAAAATTGAGCTGGCACTAGCTGATCCCCAGTGGTTTGTGCGGGCACAGGCTGCCAATGCCAGTATTGGTGTTATGACTGATTCCATTGATGACGCCTTACTAAAAGCTCTGGCAGATCAAAACTGGTGGGTCAGGCATAATGCTGCCAAAGCGCTTAAAGAGCGAGGGTCACAGCCTCGAGCCCTCTTAAGCTGGGCTGCCCAGCATCACGAAGACCGCTACGGAAGGGATATGGCTGAGCAAATATTAGCCAGCCCGGTTTAAGCTATGCTACTGGCTCTGCAAACCTTTATTTTGCTGTATTTCATTACGCTAAATTTATCGTTTGCCCTGTCGCTTTATATTGCTGCTAAAGAGCTAGGTATTATTCTTAGAAGTAATGAAGACATAAATCTAAAAAGCCTTCTGGAGCGTGATTTTTACAAGCCGATTTCGCTTTTGGTTCCTGCCTATAATGAAGAAGCCACCATTGTCGCTTCCTTAAATTCCCTACTCAATCTTCACTACCCTGAGTATGAAGTTGTCGTCGTCAATGATGGCTCTAAAGATAATACCGCTGAGGTGGTTAAAGCCTATTACGACCTGTATCCGGCAGTTATTTATACTCGCAAGCTTATTGAGACCAAACCTATTAGAGCCATTTACCGCTCGAGAAAATACCCCAATTTACTCTTCATTGATAAAGCTAATGGCGGCAAAGCTGACGCCTTAAATGCGGCCCTGCTGCACTCGCAGTATCCTATTTTTTGTGCTATGGATGCGGATAGCCTGCTAGACTCACAAGCCCTACTCCGCTCAGCCAGGCAATTTACCGAAGATGATACTCTGATTGCCACAGGTGGCACCATTCGTTCTCTTAACAATGCCGAAACCTCTTATGGGCAGATTTTAAAACTGAAAGCACCTGTAAAGTGGATTGAACGCTTTCAGGTGGTTGAGTATATACGCGCATTTTTAGCCGGTCGTACCACCCTGAGTAACCTAGGTATGCTGCTGATTATATCTGGAGCCTTTGGGCTTTTTAAGCGCAGTGTCGTTTTAGAAGTTGGGGGGTACCGCACCGACACGGTCGGTGAAGATATGGAGCTGGTAGTAAGACTTCACAGGCACATGCGCGAGAAAAAACGACCCTACCGCATCAGCTACACTATGGACCCTATCTGCTGGACACAGGTGCCCGATGACTGGAGGGTTTTGCGTAAGCAGCGTAACCGCTGGCATAGAGGTTTGCTCGAGACTCTCTGGAACCACCGCCAGATGATGCTAAACCCACGCTACGGGCGTATTGGCATGCTGGCCATGCCTTATTTCTGGCTGTTTGAGGCTTTGTCTCCACTGATTGAAATTGGCGGTTATGCGCTGCTTATGGTGCTCATTATGCTGGGGAAGATCAATTTTGTATTTGCAAGCATGTTTATGGTTTTGGCAGTTCTTAGTGGCATTCTTATTTCAATGTCGGCCTTTGGTATAGAAGCCTTTATGCGCAATCGCTACCCTACCTCGAAAGATAGGTTGCTGTTACTACTTGCCAGTGTTCTGGAAAATTTTGGTTACCGCCAGCTCATCGCCTGGGAGCGTCTGGTTGCGAGTTTTCAGGTCTTTAAAAAGAAAGGGCAGTGGGGTGAAATGAAACGGCAGGCGATTAAGACCTAGTCTTAAGAGCGAGTTTCAATGACACCGCCACCCAGCAGGCGGTCACCCTCATAGAGAACCGTTGATTGACCCAGAGTGATGGCAAAAACGGGTTCATCAAAAACCAGCTTGAAGCTCTCTTCTGAAGTCAGCTCGAGCGTTGCTGGTATGGGGTTTTGCCGGTAGCGAGTTTGCGCCATGACGCGCTTTGGTAATTTATCTATATTCGTTAGAAAATTGGCTTTGACTGCAGATAGCGCCTGCCACTGACACTGCTCGCGCATACCAACAATCACACTGTTGTCTTCGGGGCGCAGGTCAAGTACAAAGCGAATCAGATGTGAGTGATAAAGCCCCAGCCCTTTACGCTGACCAATGGTGTAAAACTGAATGCCTTTATGCGTACCGATTTGCTTATAGTCATCAGCGGCGTCATAAATGGGACCAGGGTTTTCTTCGCTAAATTCTGTAAGGTAATCTCGCACTGAAGTCGTAATAAAGCAAAGGCCACTCGAGCTTTTTTTATCAGCGACACTAAAGTCACGCTCGGCCGCCAGTTTGCGCACCTCGGCTTTGCTTAATTCACCAAGGGGAAACAAAATGTACTTTAAGATTTCCTTTGGCAGAGCCCATAAGAAATAGGTCTGATCTTTACCATCATCATCGCCGCGGTGAAGTTCTATGCCGTCTTTGCCTTCTACACGTCTCACATAGTGACCAGTTGCCATAAATTCGCAACCCAGCAGCTGAGCCCTTTTAACAAAAGAGCCAAATTTGATTTCACGGTTACACCAGACGCAGGGGTTGGGCGTTTTCCCCCCTTCGTAACTGGGGATAAAGGGGTCAACCACAATCTGGTCAAACTTGTCACGGTAATCAAGCAGGTAAAAGGGAATATCAATTTTGTCCGCAATCCGTCTGGCATCGTAGGCTGCTTCAGGGCTGCAACAAAGGTCAAAGGCGCCAGCTGGACGGTCATCAGGCCAGAAGCGCATCATCGAACCAATAACCTCATAGCCCTGCTCTTTTAAAAGGGAGGTTGCCACCGACGAATCAACGCCGCCAGACATAGCGCAGAGCACTTTGGGTTTGCTTTGGGTAATGGTTTCCATAAGAGCCTTTCCGACCAGCTCTCAAGTTTACAAAATTATGGTTTGGGATTATAGAAACTGGCTTACGCAAAAAGCTCGAGTTCATAGAGGACTCGAGCTTTTTGCCTTAGTATTTTTACCCTAGTTTGTTCCGGCTGCTTTTTCAGTAGATTGCTTAATCCCTGTATTCGCCATCACTACTTGATTCTGAGCTGGGTTGCGGCTTTTTAACAAAGGCGGCAACATTGAGGCGGCCCGAAATGTCATAGGCAGAAAACCCAGGATTTTTTGCGTGAATATTATCGGATGTGTCTCGCAGGTTTGTTTCAAAATATTTCTTGTACCAGTTAGGGTTTTTTGACAGTGCCAGACTCATGGCACCAGACACGATAGGGGCAGCAAAAGAAGTCCCTGAAACGTAACCAATGTGCGAGTCGGGTAAAACAGTCAAAAGGCTCTCTCCTGGAGCAAACAGTTCAACTTTACTGCCATAGGTTGAGAAGGTTGATTTGCGGTCCAGGCTATTGACACTGCCGACGCTTATAGCGTATCTGCCCCCATATTCGTTTGAAGTGGCGTAAGCAGCAGGATAAGTCACAGAAGTATTGCCTGAATTACCAGAGGATGAAACCAGCAAAATATTCTTGGTGTCGGTCGCATAGTCAACCATATACCGTAAGCTGCTAATATTTTCACTGCTTCCTACCGAAAGGTTAATAACATCAACCCTTTGCTGGATAGCCCAGTCAATTGCAGCAATAACATCGTCTAGATCACCTACCCCGTCTCCGCTCAGTACTCTTATGGGTAAGATTGTGGCATTTGGTGCGACCTGCAAAATTAAACCAGCGACTGCGGTGCCGTGTCCGTAGGCGTTCCCAGCTTCCTCTTGTGGATTAACGTCATTATCAACAAAATCTTTCCAGCCTTCACGAGGGGCGAGTTTGCCTGCAAAGGCAGGATGTTTAAGATCAATGCCCGTATCAATGACAGCAACGGTAACGCCCTGGCCAAGCTTGGGTGCATTGGCCTGACCTTCTGCTAACTGAATCTGTTGCCAGACTCCCACATTTTGAGTAAAGGTGTTTTGAGAAATACCACTGGCCCAGGCGCTGTTACCACTAGACCAGGCACTGTAGCCGCTGGCCCATGCTCCAATCCCTGAGGCCCAGGCACTGTTGCCACTGGCCCAGGCGCTATTGCCCAGTGCTAAGAATTCGGGGTTGCCTAAGGCATTTTGATTAACCTCGGTGCTTAGGGTAGTCAGCTCTCCCTGTTCTTTAGAAAATCCAAGTACGGCAAAGCCTGCTTCTGGTTTAAAAACCACAGCTTGACCACCATAAAGGGTTTCAATAGCGGTTTGGGTGGCGTTACTATCAATAGTTACAGGAGCAAGATAGTAAGGAGCAACTTCTTTTCCTGCAGGGGATGAGGGAGTGCTACAGGCTGCCAGCAAAGCTAAAAAGCTTATAAGTAGTGGCAGTCTTAGTGACATAGAGACGACGCGAAACATAACCAACCTCCGAGTTGTAAGAGGGCTAAACCCTAGAGCATCTGATAAAGACAGAGACCGTAAATCAGCTTATCAAGCAGATTCCTACAGAATTCTGACAAAAAGTGAAAAGTCAGAGAGGATATGAGAAACCCCGGTAGACTATAAAATCTGCCGATTAAGTACAACCAAGTTAAAAAAGTAGTTTAATGAAAACGCTATTCCCCGGTCCATAACCGCTTCACGCTAGCTGAAA
>JAGQHN010000035.1 GCA_020431825.1 Trueperaceae bacterium
GCCATTTCCTGTCCAATTAAGTCGCGGACAAAGTCATAGCCAGGAACGGGTGGTTCAGCTACGCCGTAGCCCAGCATGTCAAAAGCGGTTTTATAAGCTGGGTCAGCTTCGAAATAGTCTCCCAGACCTTCCGCTACGCTTTTACGAACAGGGAAGTAGTTACTGGCTTTTGCCCAGGTGGCCTGCACGTCAGGGCTGGTGTAGTATTTGATAAATAACCAGGTAGCTAGGTTCTCTTCAGCGGTGTGACCCGTTGGGACACTGACACTGGCACCATAAATGTTCATAACGGGGTCTTCGGTGGTATGAGGTATAGCAGCGACACTCCAGTTATGGTTTGAACCTTCTTCAACAGCACTTCTATAAAAGGGAAGACCTGAAGAAGAACCGACGGTAAAGAGAGTGCGTCCTTGACCAAAGTTGGTTTGATCACCGAAGTTTTCAGTTACAACTGCGGCGCAACCTTCATCAAACAAGCCCTGTAAGAAGGTCCAGGCTTCGATAGCCGCAGGACTGTTCAGGCTGTAGCGATTGGCTTCATAATCAAACATGTCGCCACCAAAGGCAAAGGTCCAGCTGGCGAAACGGCTGGCATCAACGCTGAGTTCGTAGCCTAAAGAACCTTCACTGGTTGCACCACTAAAAGGATTGTTAACAGCAGCACAGGCAGCTTCTTTGAATTGCTCTGGGGTGCTAGGAGGACCATCAAAAGAAATGGCACCTGCTTCCTTTAACTCTGCAAGCCAGTCGCTGTTGTAGTACATCACTTCCATCGAGCGGTTAGGTGGAAAGCCAAAGCGCTGATTGTCAAAGCTAGGGAAGACGTCAGAGTTGTAGAAACCAGGGAAAAAGTCAGCCTGATCTTCAGCACTGATGCCCCATTTGGCGCTGTCAACCAAAGGGTTAAGGTCGAGCATACCATCAGCAAGGGCATAGGTAGCTGCTTGATTCTGGTAAGCAACTACCAGATTAGGGGTATCTGCGGTACCTAAGAGCGGCAACATTTTTTGGAAGATGTCGCCGTAACCACCCTGGTACTCGGCTACCACGGTAATGCCATATTCGTTGTTGGCATTGAAATCATCAACGATTGCTTTTAAGGCTTCTTCGCGGGCACCAGAGTGCTGGTGCCAGAAGGTAACGGTAGTACCACTGGGGTCTACATCTTCATATTGCGCGAATGACAGGCTGGCTAAGAGTGCCAGTAAAATCATCCAAACTTTCTTCATCGTTTGCTCCTTCCAAAATAAGCACAGTTAGTGTGCTGCAAAACGGTCACTGACCGGTTGTGCCAAGAGATTTAGCCTTTAAGACCGGATGTTGCAATGCCCTCGGTAAAGTACTTCTGGGTAATAAAATACACCACCAGGACAGGCAAGATTACAATAACAGAGCCAGCCATAAGCCAGTGTGTTTGAGGACCCGCTTCACTGACAAAACTCCACAGACCAACGCCCAGAGGACGCCATGTTGGCGTAGTTGTAACCAGCAGGGGCCAGATAAATTCGTTCCAGGCTTCAACAAAAGTAAAGAGAGTAACAGTAAGAATAACAGGGCGACTCATGGGAATGACTACAGCCATGAGAAAGCGTAAGTGGCCCGCGCCATCAATCTGGGCAGCGTCCCAGAGTTCTTTAGGTATCCCCTTGAAAAACTGCCGTAAGAGAAATATGGCAAAGGCTCTGGCAATAAACGGAACGGTCAGGGCCTGTAAGGTATTTAGCCAGGAACCCCAGGGGATAATCTCACCGCGAATCATCAGAAAATTAGGAATAAAGGTCACAGTCCCAGGAATCATCATGGTAGCAAGTAAAATCATAAAGAGGGCCTCACGACCGGGGAATTGAATGTTGGCAAAGGCATAAGCCGCCAATATTGAAGTAAAGAGCAGACCAATAATGGTGACCGCTGTGATGATAACGGTATTAAGGAAGTAGCGGGAAAACGCCGCCTCTGTCCAGGCTTCAACATAGTTTTGCCACTGAGGGACCGAAGGAAACAGTTGACGGTTAATGGTTTCGCCCAGGGTCATGAGCGAGGTTGAGACCATATAGAAAAACGGCATGATCGACATAAAAGCGCCAACCAGCAGGACAAAATAGATAATCAGGTGAAACCATTTAAATTCATAGGCTTCTTTGTAAGCCTTGCCAGATTTGACAACCGCTTCATTTTTAGGCGCACTAAGCATCAAAGACCCGCCTTCCCATAATGCGGTTTTGCAATAAGGTAATAATCAAAATAAGAACAAAGAGAACAATAGACTGTGTAGCGGCCAGACTAAAATTATTGGATTTGTAAAAGGTGTCAAAGATGACCACGCTCGCCGTGTCCAGTGAATCTCTGGCAAAAGGTTGGCGCATAACATAAAGCTGAGTAAAAGCCTGAAGTGCGCCAATAAAGCCAAGAACCGTTAGGTAAAAAGTGACAGGCGAAAGGAGAGGCACCGTGATATTCCAGAATTTTTGTATGCCATTGGCGCCGTCTATCTCGGCAGCTTCATAGAGTTGCTTGGGTATATTGCCAAGACCTGCCAGAAAAATGACCACGTTATAACCACTGTAGGTCCAGATACCGAAAAGAATGAGCACGATAAGGGCTAAGCTAGGGCCAAGCCAGAGGCCCTCGAGCTGCCACGAAACGCCTGTGGAACTTAGCCAGCTATTAAACTGAGTGATTCGTTCACCAAACATAACTTCCAATATAGGTTTGGCCTCAAATAGCCATCTTTGAGCGGGTAAACCCAGTGCCGTAATGATCTGATTGGCAATGCTTTCTTCGCGCTGACTAAAGATACTTCTAAAAACTACTGAGGTAGCAACAACGGGCATGACGTAGGGCAAAAAGAAAATCATGCGAAACAGCTCTTGCCCTCTAATTTTCTGATAGAGCAGGCTGGCCAAAAGTAGGGAAAATACAATTTGCAGAGGAATGGAACCAAAGGCGTAAAAGACCGTGCGTACCAGAGCATGCAAAAAGGTTTCGGTGTCTCTCGAGCCCTGAAGGAGCATGCTGTTCCAACCCAAAGCCATAATGACACCCGCCCCAAGTAAGACCAGAGCACCAAGAAGGCGTCCCAACCTATAATTCTTATTAACTTTAAAGGCGTCTACCCAGAGCCAGTGGGCCAGTACAATCAGTAGCAGGCCACCGACGAAGGCCAGCGCCCCCCAGGGACTACCCAGAAGTTTTTCATAGTTATCAAAGCCAATAAATCCGCTTTTGCGCACGCGCCAGCGGTAAAGACTCATGTAAAGGGCGTAGCCTATAGGGAAGAGGCCAAAAATGCCAATAATCAGAAAAGCTGGCAAGATAAAGAGATAACCTGTCAGCCATTCACGAACTTTGCGTCCAGATAATGCTTTGGCTTTGGTGGATGAGGGAGTGCTCGAGCTTAATACAGCCATAAAAAAGTTTACAGGAAAATAGGGCGCTAAAAAAGTCGCTCTATCACGCATAGTCTAAAAGCCTGGTGTCATGAGAAGGTCAGGTCTGCTTTTTTGCCCTCTGAGGTACAGGGCTCTTTAATACACCCCAGTCAGCTATAACCACGGCGAGCCTTACCTGAAATAAACAAAGTTAGATGGGGTATCAGGTTGCGCCTTAGCCTCTTAGTCGCAAGCTATTAATGCAAAAAAGAATGCCCTGTTGTTTGCTTTTGCCCTGTATACTAACTGCTTGTGATGGAATAAAGACTAGACCTCTTGTGAAAGGCCAGTTATATGGCAATTAGCACGGGCCTTAAGGGTGCTGAGCTAATACTTGCACAAGAAGTCTAGTGTTAAACTAGACTGAAAAAAGTCACTACCACGAGCTGAGGGCTCGAGTTTGTTTGACACGTATTAGCTCAAAATCGTTTTTGGAGGCAAATTATGATTAGCGTGACCGAATTAAGAAACAACAGTAAGGTTCAGATGGACGGAGGTATTTGGGAATGTCTGGATTACCAGCACCAAAAAATTGGTCGGGGCGGTGCCAAGGTCGTTGCTAAATTTCGTAACCTGGAAACGGGTTCGATTGTTGAACGCAGTTTTAATGCCAGCGAAAAATTGCAGGATATTTATATTGATTACCGCAAAATGCAATATCTTTATAATGATGGTGAAAACTACACCTTTATGGATATGGAAACCTATGAGCAGCCGACCCTCAGTGCCGAACAAATTGGTGACGCCGCCAAGTTTTTAAAAGAAAACCTCGAAGTTACTATTGATTATTTTCAGAGTAAAGCCATCAATGTCACGTTGCCTATTAACGTTGAACTTAAAATTGTTCAGACGGATCCAGGCGTTAAAGGGGATACGGTGTCAGGGGGAAGCAAACCAGCTGTGCTCGAGTCAGGAGCCACCGTTAACGTACCTCTTTTTGTCGAGCAAGGGGAGACCATTCGTATTGATACCCGAACGGGTGCCTACTTAGGGCGGGCCTGATGGATGTTAAAGACCTTAGCAAACTTTTAACTGCGGTTGCCGAAGCCGATATTAATGAACTGACGCTAGAGACTGGCGAATACAAAGTGACGGTTAAACGGGGTGCTGGCGCTATGCCACAAATGACCTATGCACCTGTCGCTGCAGCACCCGTGGCTGTGCAGGCAGGAGCCCCTGCCGCGCCAACACCAGCAGTGTCTGAAGGAACAGCCGCCAGCAAAGCGGAGAGTTCCGAGAAACCAAAAGCTGATACCAGTCATCTGGTTGATGTAACTGCTCCTATTGTGGGTACCTTTTACGCAGCTTCAGCGCCAGATGCTCCTGACTTTGTCAAAGTTGGCGATAAGGTGAGTGCTGGGACGGTGCTATGCATCATTGAGGCAATGAAACTGATGAATGAAATTGAGGCTGAGGTTTCAGGTACCATTGTCGAAATTCTGGTAAAAAACGAAGATCCTGTGGAGTACGGCCAGGCACTTTTTCGGATTGATCCCCGCTAAGTCAGAACATGCTCTTTCTTCTTTGCATTCCAAGGTTTGAGTCACTCTATGTTTAAAAAGATCCTTATTGCTAACCGCGGGGAAATTGCCCTGCGAGTTCACCGAGCTGCCAAGGAACTTGGTATAAAAACAGTAGTTGTTTACTCCAAGGCCGATGAGCAGTCCTTGCCCGTACTGCTGGCAGATGAGTCTATATGTATCGGGCCTGCACCGTCTAAAGAATCTTATCTTAATATCCGTAATATTTTATCAGCGGCTATTGTGACTGGGGCGGAAGCCATACACCCTGGTTACGGCTTTTTATCAGAAAATGATGAATTTGCTGAAAAGTGCGAAGAGCACAATCTGGTCTTTATTGGCCCAACTGCAGAGCAAATACGGCTTATTGGCGATAAGGCCAGCGCCCGTAAGCTTGCCAAAGAGGCGAATGTGCCGCTTACGCCGGGTTCAGGAGCGCTAAGTTCACTCGAGGAAGCCCAGAAAATGGCAGAGAGCATCGGCTACCCTATTATTTTAAAAGCTTCTGCTGGTGGAGGCGGGCGTGGTATGCGTATTGTCCATCAACCTGAGGGGCTCGAGCGCAACTTGCGTAATGCTCAGGAAGAGGCGAGGGCAGCTTTTGGTAACCCAGAAATGTACATGGAAAAGTTTCTGGAAGAGCCGCGTCATGTCGAGATTCAGGTTTTTGGTGATGGCAAGGGCAATGTGGTTCATTTCTATGAGCGAGATTGCTCCATTCAGCGCCGCTATCAAAAACTTTTAGAGGAAGCGCCCAGTACCCTGGATCCCAAACTTCGTGCTGAAGTCGCTAAAGCAGCTGTGCGCCTGGCAAAACATGTCAACTACCGTGGTGCCGGAACCTGCGAATTTCTGGCTGATCGCGAAGGAAATTTTTATTTCAGTGAGATGAATACGCGTATCCAGGTGGAGCACCCGGTTACTGAGCGGCTGACACGGTTTGATCTGGTTAAAGAGCAGTTTCGTGTGGCGGCAGGCGATGGCTTAAGTGTTAGGCAAAAAGACATTCGTCCCGAAGGTCATGCCATCGAGGTGCGCATAAATGCCGAAGACCCCGATCATGATTTTCGCCCGTCAGCCGGTACGATTACTGATATTCACTGGCCAGGAGGGCCAGGGATTCGGGTAGACTCTCACGCCTATTCGGGCTACCGCATACCGCCTAATTATGATAGTTTGGTTGCCAAGATTATTGCCTGGGCGCCCAACCGGGAACTGGCAATTGCTCGCATGAAGCGGGCTTTGGAAGAAACCATTATTGAAGGGGTAAAAACAACCATTCCCTTCCATTTGAAAGTTCTGGATAATGCTTTTTACAAACGAGGTGCTGTGTACACTAATTTTATTGAAAAACGTATGCTTAATGACAATGACAACTAGAAGAGCAAATTGTGGCTAGAAGACAGGCAAGAGACCTTGCTTTTCGTACGCTGTTTCAAGCAGAGCGGGGTCATGCCCCTTTACTTGATGTTTGGGAGCATGCCAAGGAAGAACTGGCACAAAATAGCGAGGAAAATGAACTCGAGGAAGTCTTTGGTGAGGGCTTAAACAGTGAAGCGCTAAGCTTTGCAGACAAACTCATTCAACATTATCATGACCATCAGCAGGCTATTGATGAGGAACTCGAGGCTGCCATTGAAGGCTGGACCTTTACCCAAATGGCTCAAACAGACCTGAACGTTTTACGACTTGCTCTGGCTGAGTTTCGGCTGGCTGAAGTGCCTAAAGAAGTCAGTATTGAAATGGCGATTCGTCTGGCAAAAAAATATGGAGGGGAAGAATCAGGTCGTTTTGTTAATGGGGTTTTGGCACAAATTATTAGACGACGGGAAGCTATAGGAGCCTGAGAACTTGAGTACAGTGTTAGCTAATAAGCACTTATGGGTAGCACTGCTGGCGACGATGACGGCTCAGCTGCTAAAAGTGATTCTAGTCTTGATTACAGAAAGGCGCTGGGCTTTTGATCGTATGCTCGAGACGGGCGGTATGCCGTCTTCTCACTCGGCTGCCGTGACCTCACTGGCGACGGGCATTGGCCTAAAATATGGCTGGGATAGTCCTATTTTTGCGCTGTCTGCTGTGTTTGCGGGTATCGTCATGTATGACGCTACTGGTATTCGCCGAGCTGCTGGCATACAGGCCAAGCTAATCAACGAACTGGTAAAGGAACTGGGTCATCTTTTTGATGAGGGGTTTAAGCCCCAGGTGCTCAAAACGCTTTTGGGTCACACCTATCCACAGGTTCTGGTTGGGGCCATTATCGGCGCGCTGATAGGTCTTCTCTTTTTTATTAATTAACTTGACAGAGAAAGAAAAAGTTACTCGAGTGGCTGCTTATGGCCTCATTGTGCAGCACGAAAAGTTGCTGCTCTGTCGACTTTCTAGCTATCTAGCCCTGGATGCTGGGTTCTGGACGTTACCTGGGGGAGGAGTTGATTTTGGGGAAGACCCTGCTGACGCAATGGTTAGAGAAGTTCATGAAGAAACGGGGCTTCTTGTGAAACCTGCTTCGCTGCTTGCCATAGACTCCTTTAAGGATGAAAATGATCGTAGACACTTTCACGGTATTCGCATAATCTATCGGGCCGAAGTAATCGGCGGAGAGCTTCGCTACGAGCTTGAAGGCTCTACAGATTTTTGTGCCTGGTGGTCATTTGAAGAAGCCAAAGCTCTGCCGCTGGTCGGATTAGCTAATCTTGGTATCAATCTGGCTTTTGCTCAACCTTAAAAGGTAGGGCTGAAGGGTATACAGAAAAGGTTGGCAAATAGATAGAGAAAACTCTCTAGTAGCGCCGATTTCAAATACAAAAGTAATCGGGCTATCTGTCAGGATGATACCACCAACCCTTAAAAAAGCAGTTCAAATAAAGACCAGGCCTTAGCTTCGCCGGTTTCAAGGTCGTTGTGGCGAGTGTTCCACACACCTATAGTGCAGGATAAAGCTACAAGCTCGAGCCTATCTTTTAAGACGCGAAAAACCTCGGCGACTTCGCTGGCATGGGGGCCACCCTTAGCTGGATAGTTTACGGCAGGTAAATCATCAAGATGCAAAACATCAACATCAAAGTGCAGGTAAACCGGACCGTTAAAGAGATAAGTCTTTAGCTCTTCAAAGCTTTTAATATGTTTGATTTTGGCACTTTCCACCAGCTTTTGTTCACCGGGGTCAAGATCGCGACCATCAGCCAGAATGATTTTCTCTACTGGGATAGTTTTTAGTCCGACGGCATCTGGCATACGCTGTTCGCCAAGACCCGCCATCATGGCGAGGGGCATGCCGCCTAAAAATCCGCTTGGGGTGGTTTCCCAGGTGTTAAAGTCGCCGTGAGAATCAAGCCAGAGAAAGCTAGGCTCGAGCCCTGCTCGCTGCAAACCTGCATAAACAGGAATGGTAGAGCAGCAATCCCCGGCAACGCTTATGGGCCTTTTTCCCTCTTTTAGCGCGGCTTCGACTTTATCAGCAATCCCCTTATGAACCGCGCTGGCTTTGTCTTGAGGATTGGTGGTGTCAGGTAGATCGACTTCGTTGATTTGCCAGCCGGCTTTTGCAAACCTCTTTAAGTGCTCTGCAGGCTTATCTATATAGTAAGGGCTCAGGATAAACTGATTGTCCATATCAACCTGCGGAACCGAGACTGCCGGTTATATCAGTAATGTAAGTATTGACTCGAGCAATCACGTCACCTACTTCATCCTCTTGAACGCCTCGATCTTTTAAAGTCTCAAGCAAATGATTAACAAAGAGAGCAAAGTGTTTGCGCTCGATACCGCGGTCCTGATGGGCATAATTGAGGGGCAAACCCGTATAGGGCAGAGGACCATCTAAGGCAGCGGTAAAGAACTCGCGTTGCATGGCCAGGAGTTTATCCAGATTGGCGTTTTTAAAGAAGGGCTCGAGCTCGGGGTCAGCCAATACCCGGTCATAAAACTCAGTCACCATGGAATCAACCGTGTCTGCACCACCCAGTCTCTCAAAAAGACTCTTGTCTGACATGCTTACCTCCTAAATGCTTTCGGCATACGTTTGCATAAGCGCTAACCACTAGTGCTATCTGAATCTGCAATGTTCAAACAGCAGATATATGAAGTTTATGACATTTCGCCCTGCTTTGCCCAGAAATGACCCAGTCAAAACATCTTACCTTCACAAAGCCATGCTAGTTTAGGTTTAAGAGCAGCATTTGCTGGCAGAAAAGTTTATGAAGACACCGACTACCAAAGTATCTGTACGGGTTCATACCACCACCATGCGCATTTATGGCACCATGCATCTTTTGCCACAGGGCGACGTTTCAGGAATATTAAACAACAACCGTCTTTTTTTCCCCATGACCGATTGTCAGATTTTTAAAAAAGGCCTGCGCCACCCGCCTCTTCCCGAAGATGCACAGTTTGATGCTGAATTTCTAGCCGTGCCCAAAGACAAAGTATTATGGCTTGATCTGGGAGATACCAATAAGATATTTGCACCGGGTGTAGAGTTGCGTACGCTTTACTTACTCTTTCCGGGCTATGTGCTCAAAGGGGATTTCCTGATTTTGCCCAGTGTCAGAACCTCGGATTTCCTGGTGCGTGCCGTGGTAGAACGTCCTTTTCAGTACTTTTTTAATGTTGAGCTTTATTTGCCAAGGCAGGGCAAACCCTTACAAGAGGCAGCTGTCGTTGAGCGTCTTACAGCGATAACCGTTAATCTAAATAATGTCGCAGGCGTGTTTAATGTCAAGGATGATTTAAACGAGTTTCCTGACTTTTAAGAGGTAAAGAAGCATAAATTCTTGTCCCTTCGCTTAAAGGGAGTATAAAGTTTCCCCCTTTTAAAAAGGGGGACTAAGGAAGATTTATTTCAGAGGAGATTTGGGCTCAGATAGCTACGCCTCTTCAAAGTAACCTGACTCGTTTACAATTTCTTCCCAGGGTATATAGGTGGCTTCTGTAGCCGTTTTCCCACTTCGTCTGAGGTAAGTCTGTACCAGTTCAAAGCCTACTGTATAGCCAGCATAATCAGGAATTCCTTTTTTCGGATAGTGGAACTGCTCTGCCGCCCAGTCACCAAAAATATAGGCTCTGGCAACATTAAAATCGGCTTCATAAAGGGCTGCGCTGAACTTTGGTTTGACAGCTTCAAGTTGGGATTGGCTGAGGGCGCTCGAGTATGGCCCAATCAAGCTTTTATCACCCACAATTTCTAAAGCAAAGGATTCTGCGAGTCCTTCAGCGACAAGGTATTTACCCAAGGTTAAATTAGGCATAAAAGGTTCAAAAGCAAAACGTACAAGGTGATTGATTTCGTGAGCACTGGCAACCGGCAGGCGTGGGGTTCCTATTTCATTTGGCCAGCCCATGACCAGAGCGGAACCCATGCCTTGAGCGCCTGTATAGGCACCATACTCGAGTTTCAGGGTTTTCAAATTCCCCAGGATAAAGGTGAAATGAATGGGCCCTAGCTTTAATCCGTGGGTTTCTGGACTAAGGGCATCAAGTGCGCGTTGCGCAGCAGTTGCGCAGGCTTGCCAGGTATTTGCTTGTTCAAAGGCGGTAATGGCCTTTATGCCCTCCTGACAGTCGTCAAGAGGTGAGTAATAGCCCATCATTTGCGCGGCATTCATCGCTGGACTTAAGGTAGGGTTTCCCCCAGGAAAGCGGTTCATAAAGGGTTTCCAGAACGGCCCTATCCTTTCCATTACCTCCTGCTCAAACAGTTCGAGAGAGCAGGTTTCCAGGGCTTGTCGTTGTAGGTCAAGGGCATTAACGAGTGTGACTTGCATCTTGTCCTCCTGAAAAACAGCATAAGGTCTACAATCATTGTAGAGTCAAGAGGTGGAGGGGTTTTATGGTATCGGCGAACTGGCAAAGCAGGCTGGTGTGAGTGTGCAAACGCTGCGGCATTATCATAAATTGGGTTTACTCGAGCCCAGCGAAACTTCTGAAGCAGGTTACCGTTTTTACTCTGAACATGATGCCAGTCGCCTGAAGCTCATTCGCACCCTGCGTGATGTAGGTTTTGATCTGAAGACCATTACCGACTTACTAAGCGCTAAGGAAAATTTGCGGGCTATGCTGCAACTGCAGGTTGAAAGTTTGGAGGAGCAAACAAGAGCACTCATGCGGCAGCAGATTGTCTTAAAGGCTGTGGCAAAAGCCGAAGACAAAGAGGAGGTGCTGCTGGCAAGGCTCGAGCGTTTAAAGATACTCTCAGAGCTTACTCGACTCGAGCGAGAAGCATTTTTGGCTAGACATCTGGGCATGCCTAAAGCAGATGTGCAGCAAAGTGAAATCTGGCGAGCTGCCATTTTGGATATGCCTGAAACTATGAATGCAGGTCAGCTCGAGGCCTGGCTGGAGCTGGCGGAACTGGCTGCCGATGAACATTTCCGACAAACCTTTGCCTTGCAGCGCGAGCCTTTTAAAGATTTGTCGCCAGAGCGACTTGGTACGTGGCAAAAGGCCTTTTCTGACGTTACAAAAAGGGCAGTTCAATTATGCGCAAAAGAGGCGCCACCGCAAAGCGCTGAAGCCCAGGAGCTTGTTTCAGACTGGGTAAGGGCCTTGGCTGTGGCCCTTTTAAAAGAGGCCAATCTTTCTTTTTTAAGCTGGATGTACGAGTTTTTCTACAGTACCAGAGATCGGCGGTTTGATCGTTACTGGCAACTTCTAGCGGAACTCAAAGCCTTGCCTTTTAATCCAGGTATGGGGCAGGCTATCGACTTTTTGCTTGAAGGGCTAAGATTTAAGCTCGAGCTTGCAGCTAAAGGAGAAAAATGAACTTTGCTGAGCAGTATCTCAAAACAGTGATAGAAGTCTTTCGCTCTCAGAAACGCCTGGCAGAAAAGGCCATGGCCCAGCTAAATCATGAAGAACTGAAGCTGACCATCGACTCTGAAGCCAATTCGGTAGAGCTGATTGTCAAGCATCTGGCAGGCAATATGCGTTCGCGCTGGCGTGATTTCTTGACCAGTGATGGGGAAAAGCCTGACCGTAACCGCGACACTGAGTTTGAAGGTGGCTATGACTCTTATGAAGCCATGATGGCAAGATGGGAAGAGGGATGGCAGATTTTATTTGGGGCAATTGGGCCCTTAACCGAAGCTGATTTGGCAAAACCTGTTTACATACGCGGGGAAGCGCACAGTGTTATTGAGGCGATAGAAAGACAAATTTCGCATTATGGTTATCATGTGGGGCAAATCGTTTTTCTAGCGAAGCATTTAAAGTCAAAAGACTGGCAGAGTCTGTCTATTCCCAGGGGAGGCTCGAGTGCCTACAATCAGTCTGTGAAAGAGGGAGATGAGCGTTATGAAAAGGGTAGGCTGAAAGACCAAAAATAAGAACTAAGGTTACAGCCTGGTCTTTTTCCAGACCAGACAGGGTTCCTCAATCTCACGAAAGCCAAATTTTTGATAAAAGCCAGGAATTTGCGTTCCATCGGTCAAAGTAACGGAAATGTAACTTGCTTTGTCCAGGTGTGCCTTTACATGCTCCATGCATCTGCTGGCAATGCCGAGTCTTCGGTAATCAGGATGCGTGATAACATCAAGAACCTGAACAATATAAGGGTCGCCGCACACTCGAGCAAAACCCACTAATAGGCCTGTTTCTGTGTGCGCCGCAACAT
Source organism: Trueperaceae bacterium (assembly GCA_020431825.1). GTDB lineage: Bacteria > Deinococcota > Deinococci > Deinococcales > Trueperaceae > JAHEBB01. Next base: position 12,561 of record JAGQHN010000035.1, read on the forward strand.
AAAAGTGACTTAGCTCGAGCATAAGTCTGGTTGCATTCTCGGTGCGCCTCTTATGCTTATCCCAGCCAATAAGCTGGTAGAGATGGTTGAGCTGTCTTACATCAACGTCGCCATTTTCACTAAAGCTAAAAGTTTCCAAGATTCTGTTTCCTTCTTCAATTTTTACTGACTATTTGGCTCAAGCAGAAAAGCGTAAGAGAAAAGTCATTTTGCTTTAAGTCCAGCTATCGTAAACTATAAGGGTGCAAGACGTGTTGACTGAGCAATTTGATGTTTTGGATGAATTGGGCAACTGGACCGGGCAGACCAAAGCGAGAGCCGATGTTCACCGGGATGGGGACTGGCACCGAAGTTTTCATCTGTGGTTGATTAAAGATAATCAGTACGTACTGTTTCAGCGGCGCAGCAAATTCAAAGACCTCGAGCCAAAGAAAATCGATGTCACCGTTGGTGGTCATTTTGGTGCAGGTGAAACCATTCGTCAGGTGGTGCGCGAAGCCGAAGAGGAAATTGGGCTTTATGTCTGCTCAAAGGACCTTTATTACCTGGATACCTTTCAGGTTGAACGTACTTACGAGGGCGCAGTAGACCGCGAATTTCAGGAAACCTATGTCATGAAAAGTGACCGTCCGCTTGACCACTATCACCTTAACTGTCAGGAAGTCACGGTGCTTTATGAAGTGCCCATTGATAAAGCCATTGCGCTTTACCGCGATGGTGGATTTACCCCTGCCAACGGCTTTGACTGTCAGCAGCGGGTCAATAATGCACTGTTAACTGCCGATGATCTGATTGAGCAGGCCAGGGAAGATGTGGTCAGGACGCTCGAGCGCATCAAAGTGTGGCTTGCATCTTAGCTAGGGCTAAACCTGTCCGTTAACAAGCTGAACAAGCAAAAACACATTCAAGGCAATAATGATGCTAGCAATCAGCCAGCCCAGCAGGTTGCTTAGCCAACTGTTGGCAAGTACACCCACAACCTCGCGTTTACGGGTGAATTGCAGGAGCGGGAGAAGGGCAAAGGGAATGCCAAAGCTGAGAACCACCTGCGACAATACCAGTACAGCTGTAGGCTCGAGCCCCATAATGATGACCACCATAGCGGGTAGCATGGTGATGAGTCTGCGAAGCCACAGCGGTATCGTAAAGTGGACAAAGCCCTGCATGATGATCTGTCCTGCCATGGTGCCAACGGTACTCGAGGACAGGCCAGAAATCAGCAGCGAAAAGGCAAAAACACCACTTGCCAGGCTTCCTAAAAGTGGGCTGAGCGTTTGATAGGCAGTTTCAATTTCAGCAACATTCTGCTGACCCGTAAAGTAAAAGGTGGCAGCTGCCATAGCCAGCATAGCCATATTGACAAAGCCTGCAATGCTCATGCCCACAACAACATCAATAAGGTTATAGCGGTAGAGTCTGCGGCGCTGCTTGTCGGAGTTTGCCTGAATGCGCCTTTGCGTAAGGGCTGAGTGCAGATAAATAACATGGGGCATGACCGTAGCGCCCAGAATGCCTGCTGCCAAATAGATGCTATGACTACCGCTAAAACTGGGGATAAACCCTTTTGCAAGACTGAGAGTATTGGGTTTACTTAAAAAGACTTCGACCAGATAAGCTCCGGCAACTGTGGCAACCATGGCGGCAATCACCGCCTCTAAAGGACGAAAACCGTAACGCTGCAAGCCCAGAAGGGCAAAGGTGGCTATGCCCGTCAGTACGCCACCCCAAAATAAGGGGAGACCAAAAAGAAGCTGAAAACCAATGGCTGCCCCGAGAAATTCTGCTAGATCAGTAGCAATGGCGACCAGCTCTGCCTGAACCCAAAAAAGCCAGACAACAGGTCTAGGATAATGGTCGCGGATGAGTTCGGGAAGGTTTTTGCCCGTCGCAATACCCAGCTTGGCAGAAAGTGCCTGAATGAGCATGGCCATGAGATTGGCAGCCAGGACTACCCAGAGCAGTCTGTAGCCGTAACGTGAGCCTCCCTCAATATTGGTGGCAAAATTCCCGGGGTCAATATAAGCAACAGCAGCAATAAAGGCGGGGCCTAAAAAGGGTAAGATGCGCTTTAAACCACGGTGGGTACTACGAAGCTCGAGGATGTCTTGTGCGGCGTTTCGGATGCTTTGGTCGGACTGAGCAGGGTTTTGGTCTGATGGCATAGGAAAGACTTTCTCAGGCTTTGATGGTTAAGATAAGGGTCTCAAGCAAGTAATTTAGGCAAGCCTAATTATTATATTGACCCTAGCTAACATAATTGTCAAGTTGACGTATGCCCCTGTTGAGACGATGCCGAAGACCCCAAAACCCACCCTGGCATAAGTGGCTAGACCGTCACCTGGGCAAGAATACTATGGGCGAATTTTGTCTTGAGGAATCAAAGGCTTAATAATTGATACGAGGCTGATTGGTCGTAATCTGCTGGGCTCGAGCATAGAAGCAAACACGTTCTTTAGCTAATATGAAAATCGCTTCCATAAAACTCAAAACCATGCTTTCTGGCAATTGCTTGAGAGGCTTTATTTTCCCAGGAAGTACTGTAAAGCGGAAGTGAATTTTGGGCGAGTAAGCTGTTTGCCCAGGCTGAAACCGCATGAGCGGCATGACCCTTTTGACGGTAAGCTGCTAAAGTTTCAACACCAGCCTCATAAGCACCACCAAAGGTTCGTACGCTGGCACAAACGGCTACTGCTTTATTATCCTCGAGTGAGGCCATAAAGGGTTGCCAATAGGGGATATCAGCTAGCCAGTCCTCGAGCCCTCCCTCAAGTAGATGCTTGTTTTCTCCTGTTATTGCTGCGGTTTGTCCAGAGAGGGCAGGTTTTTGAAAACAGGCATAGGCGGGGCCTTGCCAGACTTGACCATCAGGGGCATGGGCATTTAGCAGTGCGAGATAGCTCGCTTTGTGTTTGGGTTCGGTGAAGGGGTCGGCAGTCTCTTCCTGACAGAGAGAACTAAGCTCATCCATTAGGGTTTGAGGTAAGCGCGCATGAAAGCGCCAGATAGCGCCTTGTTGTGTGCGGCCCAGAAAAAATCTGGGGACAATGCCGCCATTCCACTGATTAACTGCGATGAGTCGGTCATTTTCATCATGTTTAAAGAGCACTCTGACGTGCAGCTTCATAAGCTCGAGTTTAAACGGTCTAGGCAAAAGCTTCCTCGAGTGCCCGTTTCATGACGTCAGTCGGCGCTTCTTTGCCTGTCCACATCTTAAAGGCAATAGCTCCCTGATAAACCAGCATCCCCAGACCATCAAGGGTGCGCGCGCCGCGTTTGGCAGCTTCGTTCAAAAAGGCGGTTTGAGGAGGGTTTGGGATGACATCAGAGACGATCATTTGCTTTGTCAGACTGTCGTAATCAATATCAGGTTTGGCAGGGTCGGGATAGAGACCAATTGAGGTGGCATTGACCAGAATGTCGCAGTCCTGGGGTACGGTGTAGGTTGTTTGCCAGGGCTCGAGCCCTGCCTTTGCAGGCGTTTTGGCGTTTAGCAAATCAACCAGCGTCTGACCGCGCTCATGGCTGCGGTTAACAATCGTTAGCTGTTTTGTGCCTGCGAGTGCCAGTTCGACTGTTATTGCTCTAGCGGCACCGCCCGCCCCGAGTATGACAGCATGATTTACCACAGGAGAAATGCCAGCTTCACTTAATGAACGGATAAATCCTTTACCATCGGTATTTTCGCCAATGAGTTGATTACCCTCCAAACGAACCGTATTTACCGCACCAATAATGGCTGCGTCAGGGGCAACCCTATCAAGATAATTCAGGACATTCACTTTGTGCGGAATGGTAAAATTCATGCCTTTAAACCCAAGCGCACGCATGCCTGTAAGAGCGTCTTTGAGGGAAGCCTCAGCCACTTCAAAAAGTTGATAGCGCCAGTTTAAACCCAGATGCCTGAAGGCTGCCTCCATCATCAGGCCAGTGGGGTTTTCAGCAATCGGCATGCCCATCGCCCCCACCAGATCGTGTTTGTAGTTTGTTTCTGCCATAGCCGCTCCTTTTTTCTATCCTACCTAAGTAGAAGCACGAGGATAAGAACTTGGCTTGATTAGAGAAAGGGGAACTTTGAAAACGGGTAAGGCGCTGATCAAGCTTTTACAAACTTTAATGAAACCTGAAAGATGAGCTGTTTCATTGCCAAAATAGCCTTAAACAGGTCATGCTTAGCGCAGTTGGAAAAGCTAAGGATTGAATCATCTGAAAGGTAAGGGTATGAAAAAACCAGGTTTATATATACTGCTGCTAGGCTTTCTGGCAGCCTGTTCCAGCCCGACAGACGTGGTGCAGGGTGTTATTAATCAGGCAAAGGCCGATGCTATTGCTACCGCGATTACCACCGATAGTACCGAAGTTATTGACAGTATGACGCTGGTCAATTTGCGTCCTGCTGAACTGAAATCGGCTGCGCTTTTAGGCTGTGTTGCTGTGAGTGGTGACATAACTGATTTTGATCTTGATCTGGTGCCAGCGGCTGCCCTTTTTACGTTTAACTGCACTGCGGTAGGGCGTTACGGGGTTCAGGCAAGTCTGACGGGGCAGCTTGGCGTCACGGATCCCTCGACTGATCTCAGTGTTAATGGTTTTGACTCGAGTCTCAACAATCTCAATCTGGCGGTTATCGGTATGCAGGACACCGCCTATACCGAACTCCGCAATGGTACACGTACTGTGAGATATCAGGGCAGTAGCCTAAATTATGCGCAAGATCTTGATATTACGCGTACTTTTATGCTGCTTGGGGTAGCCGCCAGTGCTCAGATTAGTAATAAGCTCACTTATGCCTTGAGCGCGAATGGCGGCGAGACCTTAAGTTTCATTTCGCCTCTGCCGGATAGCAGCGTGACAGTAACGGGTCAGTTTGACTGGCAAAGCGGTGAAGATAAACTTGTTTTTAACGTGACAACCCCTCAGGCTTTACAGTACGACTCGAGTTGCGAAACGATGCCGCTATTTAGCAGTGGTGAACTGAGGGCAAGTCTGGTTTCCGCTGGAGGAAATGGCTATATCCGTATTGTTTATAACGGTTGTGGGGAGGTGCCAACGATTCGCTTTATTACGACATCTTAAGACTATCTTGTTCTCTTAGCTCGAGTTGCAGGGGGAGCAGGCTGTTTTTTTTCGTTATCAGTTCAGGCACCAGGGAAAAGTCAACGGGTTTACTAAAATAATAGCCCTGCCCCAGATGATAGCCCAGTGTGATGCATTGCTGCTGCTGCACCTTAGTCTCTATACCTTCGGCAACCAGCTCGAGATTTAGATGTTTGGCAATCTGACTGACGCCACTCAAGATTGCTTTGCCGTAAGCGCCAGATTCCTGCTCGAGGCTTAAATCTTGCACAAAAGCCCGGTCTAGCTTGATGACATCAAAAGGAAAATCTTTGAGATATGACAACGAGGAATAGCCCTTACCAAAGTCATCCATCATCAGGCCAATGCCAAGTTGCCTTAACTGGGTCAAGCAATCCTGTACCTGCTCGAGGTTATTGTCCAGGACAGACTCGGTCATTTCCAGGTCAAGATGATTGGGGTCAAAGCCTGTTTCATCAAGAATGCGTTTGACCATAACGATAAACTCAGGATGAGAGACTTGAACCCTCGAGACATTGACACTGATGCGCAGCTCAGGAAAGGACTCGAGCCAGAGCTTGGCTCTGCTACAGGCTTCGCGTAAAATCCACTCGCCGAGTGTCACAATAAAGCCATTACGCTCTGCCGCAGGAATAAAGAGTCCCGGAGAAATGGGGCCTTTGGTCGTATGGGTCCAGCGTGCCAGCACTTCAAAACGAACGATTTGCTCGGTGTGTAAGTTGACAATAGGTTGCGCAACCAGTGACATCTCCTGGCGCTCGAGTGCGTAGCGAATATCCTGCTCCACAAATTGGCTTTCTGAGCGGTCATCAACCTGCGTGTCAAAAAAGACAGCACCATTTTTGCCGGAGTGCTTGACACGGTACATAGCGGCGTCCGCCTGTCTTAAAAGCTCGGCAGCGCTGCTGGCACTATCCGGGTAAAAACTCATACCGATACTGGCGGTAAGCTGAGTATGGTCGTTGCCTAAGGTTAAGGGAGCATAAACGGCTTCGCGCAGACGAGTTGCCAGCTTCTGCAAGTCCTCTTTGCTTTTATTGGGGCTACTTACTACCACAAATTCATCACCGCTTTGTCTGGCCAAAAAGTCGGATTTACCAATGATTTTCTGCATGCGGCTGCTTATGGTTTTAAGTACCTGATCACCTGCTTCATGGCCCAAAACATCGTTAATCAGTTTGAAGTTATCAAAGTCAATAAAAAGAACAGCAAAGCTCGAGCCCTCGGCTTTGGCCTCTTTTAATCGCTTGTCCAGATAGGTCTCGAGTTGCAGGCGGTTCGGTAAATTGGTCACACTATCAACATAAGCATAGTGCTCGGTCAAATTAAGCTGAACCTGGGTACTGACCAGATCATCTTTGTACTGCGCCAGGGTACGTGCCAATAAGAAGATGGCAAAGTTGGCAAGTGCCAGCTCTGAAATAGCGTAAGCAGCGTCCCACATCTGCTGATAGATTGCCAGACTGATAAAAATGCTGGCGGCAAAGACAAAAAGTGCCGTAAACAAAGTGCGAATACGCTTATGAAAGAGCGAGCCTGGTAGAGCCAGAGATAAGAGATAAATGACGGGAATCCAGTAAAAGCCTTCAGATAATTGTGCAGGGATGTCAACCCCGCCCTGCAAAATAATCATGAGGTAGGTAATACGTACCAGAAAAAAGCTCGATACGCCTACGACAAAAAGGGTAATGGTTTGTCTTACCAAGTCTGACCTGAAGAGGAGCAGTAACTCCAGAACCAGCATGAATACAGCACTAATGCTGTAAGCAATGACATCAAACCGGAGATACTGGTGGCTGGGGCGCTCAAAGATGAGGCAAATAACAAAGGCTAAAATGCCCAGAGGCGTAACCCATAGCAAGAAACGTCGCCAGCGCTTTTCGTAGGAGTCATGCAGGGTGTCAAGCGATGCCACTGGCCTATTTTAGGCAAAACAATCTTACAAAATTGTTATTGTTAGCCTTTCCAATAAGTATCAGAACTTGAACCTGCTAGTACCGGAATTCCAGCACCACTTAGTGCGAGCTAATCCGAGCCTGACGAGAAGGCTAGTGCGAGTTGAAGCCAAGGAATCAACAAAGGGTGCAAGTTTTGTTGGAAAGGCAAAGTCAAGCTACCGCTAATGCAGCCAGGCTGGAATCTTGAAGACGATACAGCCAGCACTCTTAACAGGTTTTGTGGTTTCAGGAATTGTTTGCTGGCCTTTTAGAGCACCAATTTTGAGCTTCTGAGGTTTTTTACAAGAGCGTTTGAGTGCGCACTGCACCGAGTATGAGGGCGGTATAAAAAGGGCTTTAAGCTTGGCTCAAAATGACCCCAGCATGCCGTTAAATGTTGATATAAACGCTAAACTAAAGACAGATGATTCGTGACGATTTACCGGTGCTGCCGACTGAGTCAGGCTGCTACCTTTACTACAACAAAGAAAACACTGTTATTTATGTGGGCAAAGCTCTTAATCTGCGTAATCGGGTCAATTCTTATTTCAATAGTGGGGCGGAAAAGAAGGCTAAGCTGATTACGCAAGAGGCGGTGCGACTCGAGTTTATAGTTACCAAGTCAGAAGTTGAGGCGCTTATCCTCGAGGCTAACCTTATTAAGCGCTACAAACCGCACTACAACGTTGCTCTAAAAGATGATAAAAGCTATCCCTTTTTGAAGCTCACCAATGAACCTTTTCCCATGCTGGTTTTTACCCGGCGCATCATTAATGATGGGGCCAAGTATTTTGGTCCTTACCCCAATCCCGGTGCTATTAGACGGGTGCAGGACTTAATCGCATCGATTTTTCCCTTGCGGCAAAACAGTGGGCTGCCTATGCAAACGCGCAAAAAACCTTGTTTGCGCTTTCATATGGGGCGCTGCCTTGCTCCTTGCATCGCTGAAGTAAGTCAGGAAGACTATGCCAAAGTCGTTGAACAGGTCAGGACTTTTTTGGAAGGTCGGGTTGAAGAGACCGCCGAAATGCTGCAAGCCGAAATGCGTGCGGCTGCTACGCGGCAGGATTTTGAACTGGCTCGCATATACCGTGACCGGATACAGGCGCTGCAGCGCCTGACGGGCTATGACAGCGATGTTGCCAGAGCTTCCAATGAAGATCTGGATTTTTTGGGCGTAGCGCAGGCAGGCAATTATGCCATGGTGCAGCTTTTTCAAATGCGCAGAGGCCGGGTTGTAGGCCGTGATAAGCGCTTTTTAAGCAATGCCGCTGACGCAACCGTTGCCGAATTGCTCGAGCCTTTTTTTGCCAATTATTATGCTCAGGCGACGTATATTCCGCCTCTCATTATGCTTCCAGAAAATGATCTGGATATGCAGTTCTGGCAGGAGTTTTTTGATGAGCGCAGCGGGCGCAAGGTGGAACTGCGGGTGCCGCAACGGGGCGATAAGCTCGAGCTTATGGCGATGGCTGAGCGTAACGCCGTGACGGGTTTAGAAGCAGAGTTAGCACTCCTCGAGCGCCGCGGGGAAGCCCCAGGGGTCAAAGAATTGCAGCAACTCGCCAATCTGGAAAATGCCCCTTACCGCATAGAAGGCTACGACATTTCAAACCTGATGGGTACGCACACCGTCGCCAGCATTGTGGTATTTGAAGGTGGGCGTTCTAAAAAGAGTGAATACAAACGAGTGCGCATCACTGGACTAGATAAACCTGACGATTTTTACAGTATGCACCAGGTTATCTACCGCCGTTTTACAGGTTCGCTGTCTGACAAAATGCCCATGCCTGATCTTTTGCTTATTGATGGGGGTAAAGGGCAAATGAGCAGCGCTAAACGCGCGCTCAATGAAGCTGGTCTAGATATCCCGATGCTTGGCTTAGCGAAAAAGCAGGAGACTATTATCACAGAGTCAAAAAGTGAGATTATCGTACCTGAGACGCACCCTGCCTTGCGGTTACTCATCAATATCCGTGATGAGGCCCACCGCACCGCCGTGGGTTTTAATCGTAAAAAGCGGGGTGAGGCTATGACCAGAAGTATTCTCGATGATATTCCAGGGATTGGCCCCAAACGCCGTGATGCGCTTTTAACCCATTTTTCCTCTATTGACCAGCTAAAAGAAGCCAGCATAGAGGAGCTTGCCAGCATTCCAGGCATGGGGCAAAATGCAGCGGAGGCGGTCAAGACTTTTTTTGCGGCTCCAGCTTCGTGAGCTGTGCTTGGCTCTTAGCCAAACCAGAGCCTGCCTTTTATTTATGATGCGCAAGATAAGGAGAACACTTGAAGGTTCTGATTACAGGTGCAACAGGTTTCTTGGGTGAAAAACTAGCCCTGCACCTCCATGATGAAGGGCTCGAGGTTCTTGCAACAGGCCGAAATCTTGCGAAGGCTCAGGGGCTTATCACCAAAGGCATTCGTTTTAAGCAAGCAGATTTAACCGATCAGACAAGTGTCCAGAACCTGGTCAAAAATCAGCACCAGATTATTCACTGTGCTGCGCTGTCATCTCCGTGGGGAAAGTATGAGGCGTTTTACCAGGCCAATGTTGTAGCAACTGAAAATTTGCTTCAGGCTGCGCTGGCTGAGGGGCTCGAGCGCTTTATTCATCTGTCGACTCCGGCCCTTTACTTTAGTCAAAGCTCGCGTTTAAATGTCCGCGAAGATGCCGAGCAGGTTGCCCCCCAAAATGCCTATATTGCGACCAAGCGTTTAGCAGAACAGCGGGTAGACGACGCTTATGCTCAGGGGCTAGCGACGATTAGCCTGCGACCCAGAGCGATTTATGGTCCTGGGGACAGTAGCATTTTGCCAAGATTACTTAAGCGGTTAGAACAGGGTCGTTTACCGATTCTGGGTGATGGGCAGAATCTTGTTGATTTAAGCTATGTTGATAATGTTGTTGATGCCGTTCTGCTGGCAGTTGATGCGCCTGAGCATTGCTTAGGTAAAAAATATAATATTACCAATGGTGAAGCTGTGCGCCTCTGGGATAAGATTTTCACGCTTTGCGATTTGTTACACCTGAAAAGGCCCCGGAGAAAAGTGCCAAAACAGCTTGCCCTTGTTATGGCAAGAGCTATGGAAATCGTTTATGGCAGCTTACCCCGTCAGCCCGAGCCACCACTAACGCGGTACACAGTAGGTCTGCTGGTTCATTCTATGACACTCGATATTTCTGCTGCTCAAAAGGAGCTGAGTTATGAACCCAGGGTCAGTACCGATGAAGGACTCGAGCGCTTTTTAGCAAGCTGGCCGTATGAAGCCTGGTCCTATGAAACTTAGTATTTTACAGGCAGGTTACTGCACTCACCCGGAACACGTGGTCATTCGAGGGGGCGCCAGAAAAGACATCCGCTTTCCAGCCATGTTTGCGCTGCTCGAGCACCCGGGTCGTGGCCCTATGCTTTTTGATACCGGCTATTCCGAGCATTTTTTTTCAGCAACTCGCACTTTTCCTTATGGTCTGTATGCCCGGATTACCCCGGTTTTTCTCGAAGATAGCTGGCTGGCCAGCTCGCAATTAAAAGCGAGAGGTATTGCGGCAAAGGACATTGAGACAGTCTTTATTTCCCATTTTCACGCCGATCATATTGCTGCTTTGCACGACTTTCACAGGGCGCAGTTTGTCTTTTTCGCATCAGCCTTTGAGGCTGTTAGAGGCAAGAAGGGATTTGCAGCGTTATTAAAAGGCTTTTTGCCGTCATTACTACCGCAGAATTTTGCGGCTCGAGTTAAGCCGCTGAACCTTTCCCAGCGCAAAGCTTTGTCCCTCCGGTATCATCCTTTTAAGCTTGGTATTGATGTACTCGGAGATGAATCTCTCATTGCCGTTGAACTTCCGGGACACGCCGCAGGGCAAATGGGTTTGTTTGTGCAGACCAGTGAACAGCTTTACTTTTTGGTAGCTGATGCCTGCTGGTTGAAACGTTCCTATCAGGAAAACATCTTACCAAGGCGCCGTGCGCAGCTCATTTTTGATGATGCGAGGGCTTACCGCAAGACACTGGCAACCATTAATCAGTATTACCTGATGCACCCGGAGGTTCAGATTATTCCGTCGCACTGTCAGGAAACGCTCAATCATTTTTTATGAGCCTCGAGCTTTTCTCTAAAGATAATCTGGATACTTTGGTTTGGCCAGCTACTCCAGATGCTAGCTATGCCAGAAAGATGCTCGAGCCTTTTTTTAAACATGGGGTACAGCGCTATATTCAAAATGTCCACAACACCGAGCTGTTTTTGCTTAAGCTTGATAATACCCTTCTCCCCTTAACCCTGAGCCACTTTCATCCTGAAAATAGTTATGTCTGTTCTCCCTATAGTCACTACGTGCTTTACGGCGGCTATGAAGAGACCAAGCATATAGGAAACCCTCTGCTAGGCAAAGCAATACGCATTGCTTTAGGGCCAGTTGCAACTTTGCTGCGCTGGCTCGAGTTTGACCGGGTGGTACTTGTCAATAACTGGCTACTCTCAACCAATCTGTACCCTGGCCTTAACGAGCCGCAGGTAGAGCAACTTGTCAGGGCTTTGCCAGAGCTTTTTCCTGAGCGTGCAATCGTTTTTCGTTCGGTAGATGCCTATCAGAATCCTCAGGTATTCTCGAGCCTGTTAAGGGCAGGGTACCGTATGGTCTTGAGTCGGCAGGTCTATTATCAGGAGCCCCAGCAGGCGCTCAAAAAAAAGCAGGTCAAGCTTGATAAGAGAGTCATGGCAAAAAGCCAGCTTCGTCTTGAGAATTTAGAAGCTGCTTCGGACGCTGAGATAGCAAGGTTACTAGCGCTGTATAATCAGCTTTATCTTGAAAAGTACTCTTACTTTAATCCCCAGTTTAGTGAGGCATTTCTTCGTCTTAGTCTGGAAAATGGCTTAGTCTCTTATCAGGTGCTAAAAATGGATGAAAGAATTGTGGCGGTGCTTGGGTTTTTCTGGCGTGGCAAGGTAATGACGCAACCGATTTTTGGCTATGACCTAGGGCTAAGTCAGGACTATGGGCTTTACCGTTTGCTTAGCTTACAGACCTTACTCGAGGGTGCCAGACGTGGCTTAAGTGTTCATGCCAGTGCCGGCGTAGGAGAATTTAAACGGCTCCGGGGTGGTGTGCGAGTGACCGAATACAATGCCGTGTTTGATCGGCATCTGCCGTCATATCGGCGTTTGCCCTGGCAGGGGCTCGAGGGAGTCTCGAGCCGTATTGCCGTTCCTCTTTTTAAAAAATATGGCCTTTAGCCAGGGATTTTTTCTCTTATGCCAGACCTGAATATTCCTGTCAAAATACTGGGTATTGGGCGCTATTTACCAGAACGTCGGGTCAGTAATGAAGAGCTTGCCCGGTTATGTGGGCGCTCTGCCCACTGGATTGAAGAGCGAAACGGAGTTAGGGAGCGGCGTTACAAAAGTTTTGAAACCAATGCTTTTATGGGTGCTAGGGCCGCCGAAAATGCTTTAGCTGATGCAGATGTAGGGCTAAACGATATCGATCTTATTCTGAACGCTTCTGGTACAGCCCAGCAAAGCATTCCTGATAATGCGGTTTTCATTCAGCGTGAACTAGGCGAACGTGCGGCTGGTACTGCCGCAATGACCCTTCATGCGACGTGCCTGAGTTTTCTGGCAGGCTTCGATCTGGCTGCCAGTTTGCTGTTAGCGCGTCGTTACAGGACGATATTACTTATCAGTAGTGATATTGCTTCGGTAGCCCTTAATCCTGAAGAGGCTGAAAGTTTTAGCCTCTTTGGTGATGGGGCAGCAGCGGTTGTTCTGAGTTTGGCTGAGGGTGAGTCGTCTGGTCTGCACCGCGCAGCCTTTAAAACTTTTTCTGAAGGCGCTGAGTTAACCACGGTTCGTGGTGGGGGTACGCAGTTTCATCCCAATGCTAAAATGACAAGGGCAGAGGATAATCTCTTTCACATGGATGGGTTAGCGGTGCTGCGCCTCGTCAGGCGGCATGCCCAAGACTTTTTAGAAGGCTTAGAGCCGGGCTTGTCTGCAGGTTTGGGAGCTATCAACCTGGTGATTCCCCATCAGGCGAGTAAGGTAGGTTTACGGTCTTTAGAACGCTATAACTGGCCGCGAGAAAAAATTGTTGAAACCTTAAGCTTTCTGGGGAATTGTATCTCTGCATCGTTGCCGCTTACGCTTTATGAAGCGATTAAGTCAGGCAGGCTCGAGCGCGGTGACCGCTTTCTCATGGTAGGTACGGGTGCCGGGCTCAGTATGGGTGGCCTCATACTCACCTATTAATGAAACAGATCCTTTTAACCGGTGGGCGGGCGCCTGCCACACTTGATCTGGCGCGGTCTCTCGCAAGAGCAGGTCATAGGGTTATTCTGGCTGAAAGTGTTCGTCATAGTTTGACCAGTTATTCCAGAGCCTGCAATAAAACGTATTTCGTTGCGCCACCAAGACAGGCCTATGAAAGCTTTAAACAAAACTTGCTGGACATTATTCAAAAAGAAAAGATTGATTTGCTTATTCCAAGCTGCGAGGAAGTTTTCTGGATAGCAAGGGCGCATCATGATCTGAGTAGGCATTGTCAGGTTTTTTGTGAGCCGCTTAAAGATCTGGTGAGCTGGCATCATAAGGGGCAGTTTATAGACAAGCTAAAAGGGCTTGGCTTAGCCGCTTTGGAAACGCGGCCCATCTGTTCTCATACAGAGCTTGAAAGTCTTCCGCTAGATGAGGTGGTGTTAAAACCTGCTTACTCGAGGTTTGCCACAAAAGCGCTTTTGCCGCCTCATTCCAGGGAAAGCTTGAAAGCCGTCCATCCCTCCGAAGCTAATCCTTGGCTTGCGCAAAGCTACCTAAAAGGCAAAGCACTTTGTAGTTACAGTCTTGCTATTGGCGGCAAGCTGACAGCACATACCGTTTATGGCGCCGAGTTTACGGCAGGTCAGGGGTCATCGGTCGTTTTCAGGCATTTGCAGCATCAGGGTATCGAAGCTTTTGTCAGACAAATTGTGCAGGCGTTTGGCATGACCGGGCAGTTTGCCTTTGATTTTATAGAGACCTCAGAGGGTGAAGTTTTTGCCCTCGAGTGTAACCCCAGGGCTACCAGTGGCGTTCATTTACTGGCAAGCTGTCCTGCCTTTCCCCAGGCTTTTTGGGATGAAACTGTCTTTGTAAAACCACAACAAGCTGAGAGCATTATGCTGGCAAGTGCCATGCTGCAGGCTTTTGGTAAGAGCAAAAAAAAGAGGGAGTGGCTAGAGGTCTTTGGCTCGAGCCGAGACGCTCTGTTTCGCTGGGCTGATCCTCTGCCAGCGCTACTTCAGGGTTTAGCCATCTGGCCTTTTTTAGAGCTTGCGTGGCAAAAAAAGCTGAGCTTACTGGAAGCCTCAACTTATGATATCGAGTGGAATGGCGAAGCGCTTTAACATTTCTGCTCTGGTAGACCAAGCGGCGCAGCAAAACCCTGATAAAGCTGCTCTCATCTTTTATGACCGAACAAAGCGAGACTATAGCAGTTACGATTATCGTTACGTTTATGAGAGCAGTAACCGCTATGCCAGTGGCTTACTTGCCAGGGGGTTCAGGGCGGGGCAGAAGCTGGCCCTGCTAAGTCATCCTGATGCTGAGTTTTTTGTCTTTGTTCTGGGCTTATTTAAAGCAGGTCTGGTACCTGTTTTTCTTGACCCTGCTGTGGGCTTGCGAAAGCTCAAGCAATGTATCTATGACGCCGAGGTTGATGGTTTTGTGGGCTCGAGCCTGATCAAGCTGGCAAGCTATCTGTTAGGTTGGCATCAGGGTAAGAAGATGAGACATCTTTTTCCCAGAGGCCGGCATAAGGGGAGTTTTCCCAGTTTTAAAGCAGCAGGGTCATCCCTTTTTGAACGGGCAGAAACCTTCGAGACAGACCTTGCTCTTATAAGTTTTACCAGCGGAAGTACCGGTACGCCCAAGGGCGTTTGTTTTAGCCAGCAAAACCTGAGGGCACAACTGGAGAGCATTCAGGCCCTATACAGCATCAAAGCCTCAGAAGTTGATATGCCAACCCTGCCCGTTTTTACCTTTTTTGATCTGGCGTTTGGCCTCAGTTCGGTTTTGCCTCATACCAATACTTTGCGTCCGGCAAAGGCAGAACCAGAGAAGCTGCTCGAGGCCATAGACAGATTTAAAGTAACGACGATGTTTGCCTCTCCTGTTCTGGCAGAAAAGTTGGCGCAGCATGGTCAAAAACTGCCGGGACTCAAACGGTTTATTTCAGCGGGTGCGCCTGTCGAGGCAGAGGTTCTGGCGAAATTACGACCCTTATTAGATGATGCTGCCAAGATTCATATACCTTACGGGGCAACGGAGTGCTTGCCCATTACGAGTATAGAAGGCTCTGAAATCGTGAGACAAACACGCTTCCTAACTGAGCAGGGGGCAGGCGTTTGTGTTGGCAGAGCCGTGGCCAACCTGGATTTACGGCTTATGCCCATTACTGATGCAGCAGTTCCCCAGTGGCACAGTGATTTTTCGCTGGCTACAGGAAAAATTGGCGAAATCGTGGTCAGGGCCGAGCAGGCGAGCCAGACGTATAGCAACCGACCTGAAGCAAACGCACTGGCTAAAATGCTAGACACAGATGGTACCTTTTTACACCGCATGGGTGACCTTGGCTACCTGGATGAACAGGGAAGACTCTGGTTTGTGGGCCGTAAGGCGCACAGGCTCGAGCTACCCCAAAGCACACTTTTTACGTTACCGGTCGAGCGAATTTTTAAGGTTCACCCTGGAGTAAAACGTTCGGCTCTGGTTGGCGTCAGGCTAGGGGGTAGGCTCGAGCCCGTACTATGCGTTGAGCCTACCCAAAGGTTGACAAGAGTGCAAAAAAGGCAGTTGCTTGAATCTCTACGGGTATTGGCACAGCAAAATGAAAAAACCGTTTTGGTAAAGCATTTTCTCATCAAGCAAAAATTCCCTGTGGATATTCGTCATAACTCCAAAATTATTCGAGAAGAGCTGGCCATCTGGGCCAGTAAACAGATAATGGGCTAGCTGCCCAGTCTAAAGCTAGCCGCCCAGCCTGAAGAAAGTATCGCCAGCCAGTACCCGCTCAATGGCGTCCAAAATATCCAGGGGTTCTTCCTTTAAAACATAGGCACTGGCCCCGTGGGTCTTGGCCTGTTCGGCGTAGTCCATTTGGGCATGCGCAGAAACCATCAGGCATTTCAGGCCAGGGTAGTCTTTTCTTAAGATTTTTAAGAGCTCGAGCCCACTCATCCCTGGCATAGATACATCAATGAGCGCCATATCAGCCCCATGCGTTTTTAGCTTTTCAAGCGCTTCTTCGGCCGAGGCTGCTTCACCGCAAATCATAAGCTGAGGTTCCGCCTCGAGAAATTGCCTCAGGTTTTTCCGGATAACCTGATGATCATCAATGATAAAAAGTTTGGTTTTACTAGCTTCCGTCATGACTTTATCTTTTCTTTCTTTAGACTAGCCTGAATTCGCTACAAGATATACTTTGCATACGACGAGACTAAGTCAGGGTATAGGCGGGTAGTCCTAAACTCACCACAGTGCCTGAGCCTGGTTTACTCGATAGCTCAAAGCTGCCCCCAAACAGCTCCATTTGCTCTTTGACCGAGTAAAGTCCAAAGCCGCCATGGTTTTCAAGATGTCCAGGATCAAAGCCTCTACCATGGTCTTCAACAGTAATAAGCAGATCCTGTTCCTTTCTTTGCAGGCGCACCACAGCTTCAAGGGTTTCGCCATGTTTAACGACATTAAAAAGCAGTTCGCGAATAACCCTGAAGAGAAAAATGCGCATGACTTCACTGGGTACCGGTAAATTATTTTCGCCGTAAAGGAGTACCTGGAGCTCATAGCGTTTGTACATTTCATCAGATAACCAGCGTAGAGCCTGATATAAGCCTTCCCCTTTTAACACTGGAGGACTTAAATCCACGGTCAGTTCTCTGGAAATGCGAATAATCTGCTCGAGCTGCTCATAAACAGCATTGATTCTTGCTGTGGCACTGTCTGGCAATTGACGCTGGGTGGTCCTAAGCATAATTTGTGCCCCGTAAACCTGTTGCTGCAAATCGTCATGCAAAATTTGGGCAATCCGGTGCCGCTCACGTTGCTCAGCCAGGCTAAGGTCGGAGGCCAGTTTTCTTAGCTGTTCATTCTTTTCTGCGAGGCTCTGATTTTTCTCGTCAAGCCGTTTTCGCAGACTGACTTTTTCTAAGGCATTGGCAATTGCGTAGTTAAGAATGGTTTGATTAACCTCGCCTTTAACCAGATAATCCTGCGCGCCCTGTTGCAAAGTCTTGACAATAACACCGGGCCGCTCATCGCCTGTTAAAACAATGACCGGGATAAACTGCTCGACGCAGTAAGACAAGAGTTTAAAGGTATCGGCTTTGGGTAAGTGGTAATCAAGTAAAACGCAATCAATTGCCTTTTCATCAAGCAGCGCATAGGCCTCTTGTTCGGTTGCGGCCTCGTAGCAGGTATGCTGGCCTTTAAGCAACCTGAAGACGATTTCACGGTCAACCTCATCGTCGTCAATAATGGCAATTTCTAGCGTCTGGTTAATCATGGTTTGCTTTAGTGGGAAGGGGGAAGTTCAACAACTCGCCAGTAGGCGTCTAGCATTTCAATGAGTTGCAAAAAGTCTGCCCCGGCTCTTGACTTGAGCAGATAACCAGCAATGTGCTCACGGTAGGCCGCCATTTTGTCTTCATCACTGTTTGAGGTGGTAAGCACAAAAACAACACTCGAGGACAAATCAGGGTCTTTACGCAGGGTTTGTAAAAATTCTATGCCGTTCATTCTAGGCATATTGATGTCAAGTAAAATCATATAGGGTCTGGGTAAGCGCTCATAGCCCTCTTCACCGCGTAAGCACTTTAGGGCCTCTATGCCGTCAGCTACGACGGTAAAAGGATTGGCTATACGCTGCCGCTCAAAGGCGCGCTGGATGGCTTCAGCGTCTACTTCGTCATCTTCTATAAGCAATAAGTGTATGTGTTTGGTATCCATAACTACTCTCTTTATCTCGAATTGTTTAGCAGCCAGCTAAACTTAAAGCTAGCGCCCTTACCGGGCGCAGATGATACTTCAATCTCACCGTTATGACTTTCGACTAACTTTTTGACAATGGCAAGGCCAACACCACTGCTTTCCACCTTATCTCGGGGTTGCAGCGTTTGAAAAATCATAAAGATCTTGTCAAAGTAACTGGGCTCTATGCCGGGGCCATCATCCTTGACTTCGATACTAAGGAAGTCGTCCTCGTGCCAGGCAGAAATGGCGATCTTGCCGTTATCCCGGTCATGGTGTTTTACCGCATTATTAATAAGGTTTCTGATCACGGTTTCTAGGGGAACTCGAGTCGTCTGAATGGTGCCAACCTCACTATCAATCGTGATTCGAAAACTTTCTGGGGGATTGAGCATGTCGATGATAGAGTTGAGCAGTTCGCCCAGATCAAACGCTTCAACCGGGTAACTGGTTCGGTCTGCTCTGGAGTAAGCCAGCAGGTCTTCAAGCAGTCGCTCGAGCCGCAGGATGCGACCTTTCATGAGTTTAAGGTGCCGTTTGGAAGCTTCTGGCAGATGCTGAGCGGCATCTTCTTCTATCCAGTTTGCCAGGTTATCTATGGCTCTAAGTGGTGCTTTTAGATCATGAGAGGCGACATAGGTAAATTGATTAAGTTCCTCAAGACTGCGCTCGAGCGCCAGGGTTCGCTCCTGTACCCGCATTTCCAGGTCTTCATTGAGTTGCACCAGAGCCTCTTCGACGCGTTTTTGTTCGCTGATGTCCCGGTTAATTTCTAAAACCAGAAAGCTTTCAGGGTCTATGAGCTGATGACGGGTAGAAACAATGACCTGTTCGCCGCTCTTGGTTTCTTGAATAAGCTCACCTTCCCAGTGATCTTTTTCAAGCAGGGTGGACTCGAGCTTTGCCAGCGAGATGGGGTGCTTGGTCTTGAGTAGCTCATGGCTTATTTTGCCCAGGGCTTCCTCTTCGCTAAAACCATACAGATTGCTGGCTCCCTGACTCCAGCTGCTTATGCCTTCTCCTTTTGACCAAAGGATAATAGCGTCATAGGCCAGATTGACAATTTGCGACTGCTCTCTAAGTTTGGCTTCGTTGTGCAGTTGTTCTGTTATATCAATGCCAGAAGGCACCAGATAACTGACTTTTCCCGCTTCATCAAAGATGGGTGCCACCATAAAATCAATCGTTATAAATTGCTTTTCTGCCAGGCGAATGGGGGCATGAAACCGTGAGATTTCTCCTGCTTTTGCCTTTCTTAGACTTTTCCTTAACTGTTTTTTGCTTTCGCTGCTATAGGACCACCAGTAGGTTTCTTCAAAGGCTTTACCAATAACATCTGCTTCTTTGAGATTGGCTGCCTGTAACGCTGGCTTATTGGCCTCGATAAGAATGCCTTCAGGGGTGAGTAGCCCAACAAAAACATAAAGATTATTAATCAGGCTGCGTAAGCGACCAGAGCCCTGAGACAATTCCTGGCTGAGGGCTTCCTTCTCCTTCAGGGTTTGCCGCATGGCAATTTCTGACATGGCAATTTCAGCAATGTCGCTGAGAATGGACTGCTCATTATCTGTCCAATCTCTGGGTTTGGCATCTATGGCGCAGAGCGAGCCAATAATTTGCTGATTGGGTGTTTTTAGCGGAATGCCCAGATAGGCAATGACATTAAGGTCAGCTATGGCTAAATTGTCTTTGAGCACTGGGTGAAGCCTCGAGTCTGAGACTTTAAGGGCTTGCTTTTCCGTGACCACATGCTGGCAAAACGAGTGAGATAGGGGCGTGCCCCTTAGACTGGCCCAGGGTTCAGGAAGTCCCAGAGCACTTTTAAAAAACTGCCGCTTATCATCCACCAGGGACATAAGGGATACCGGAACATCAAGCAACTTTTGCACCAGCCGCGTAAGCCGGTCAAAAGATTCTTCAGGCAAGCTATCAAGCAAACCCGTTTCAGCCAGCGCTTCAAGTCGTTTTTTGTTGCTTAACTCATTTGTCTTCATAGGAGCGCCCAGACACGATAGATAGTTCTCACCTAACCCTCTAAGTGTATTTTTTTTGCCTCTTGAGCTTTGTAAGCAAAAGGCAAAAGCAGCTAGGCGTCAGATATTTCACATAGTATTAACTGGTCGCCGTGTCAACTGTTTGCCTCGAGGCTTTTCAGGGCCAGGGCACAAAGGCTGGCTGTGCCAATGGCAAGCGCATCCTCATCTATGCGGAAGGTTGATGTATGAACCGGATAGTCCTGGGACCAGCTCGGGTTTCGTACACCTAGCATGACAAAACAGGCAGGAACGACCTGAGCCATAAAACTAAAGTCTTCACTGCCAAGTTGTACAGGAGCTTCTTTGACCTGAGACCTGCCAAGTAAACTTTCAAGGGCTTTTATACTCTGCACTGTGACTTCCGGGTGGTTGCTGGTTACCGGGTAACCCTGCTGAATCTTAAGCTCATAATCGGCTCCAAACGCTTTGACCAGGGCGCAGGCAGCCCCTAGCTCTTGCTGTAACTTGGCTCGAGTCGCTTCACTTAAACTTCTGATCGTTCCGGTCATCGTGACCTTGCTGTCAATAACATTGCTTGCCTGACCCCCATGAATGCTGCCAATGGTTATAAGCCCATGCTGCATAGGGTCAATGCGGCGACTCACAATCTGATGGATGGCATTGATGACCAGACCACTTAGCGCTATGACATCGGTGGTCAGGTGAGGTTCGGCGGCATGTCCCCCTAGTCCCCTTAAGGTGAGCTCAAAGTCATCGACGGCTGCCAGCATAGGCCCTTCTCGGGTACTGACCTGACCGACACCAAGTGCTGCTTCTACATGGAGTCCAAAAACTGCGTCAAGACCCTCGAGTGCCCCCTCCTCGACCATATAGCGTCCACCCGATTTGCCCTGTTCATCCCAGTCTTCTTCACTTGGTTGAAAGAGCAGTTTAATATTGCCATTCAGCTCGCCCTTATCTGCTTTTTGCTTAAGCAGCGTGGCAGCGCCAAGCAGCATGGCCGTATGAGCATCATGACCACAGGCATGCATGCGCCCAGGATATTCGCTATTAAAGTCGCTATCATTTTCTTCCTGAATGGGCAAAGCGTCCATGTCTGCCCTTAACCCAACGGTTTTTGAACCAGAACCTTCTAGCACGGCGACAATGCCGGTTTTGGCGACCCCCGTTTTATAAGGAATGTTTAGCGAGTCTAAGTGCTGGCCAACAAACTGAGCTGTCTTTGTTTCCTGAAAGCTTAATTCGGGGTAGCGGTGAAGCTGTCTGCGCCAGTTTCTGAGCTGCTCTTGCAGGGCTCGAGCTTCGTCAAGTAAGTGCGAGTAATCCATGAAGTCAATGTATCACCTGCTGAGACTTTAAGTTGACGATTTTGTGATGTCTAAGGCGTTTCCAGGGCGGGGTCGTTAGCATCATCCGGGTTTTCACACCTGAAGTCCACAAAAGGAAACTGAGCAGTGAGTCGTTTCTGACAGTTGGCCTGAGGAAACTGAGTGCTAACGCCAAGCCCCTTCTGCGTTATGGTGAACGTACTTGCCTGAATGAGATAAGTGGCGAGCACAATAGCCAGAATGATAATAAGCAGGATGATGCCGACTAATAAGCGACGTTTAGGCGCGTTCAAGGTTTAGTCGGAAGGACTGGTGTCAAAATGTCCGGTGAGTTCAAACTGGCGTTTATGCTCGAGCCAGGCGGGTTTACTGATTTCCATCTGGACATCAACACGGCCCTGATAATTCTTGATCCGGCGCAATTCTCTAAACCCGGCTTTCTTAAAGGCTGTTTGAGCACGTAAATTATCTTCAAAGGTGCTCAGGGTCACCCGGCGCAAATGCAAATCATGAAAGGCAAAACTGAGTAAGGCGTAAATGGCTTCCGGGCCATACCCCTTACTCCAGTGACTGCGTTCGCCAATAATAATGCCTAAAGTCGCACTGTCATAGCCAATATCATAAAGTTCAATGGTACCAATATAGCTCTCATGCTCATCATAAATGCCAAAAGTTTCCCGGTCTGGGCGGCGACTATCAGCTTTAAGGACCCGTTTTAGAAACCAGAGCGGCATGCGGTTGGGCGGCGTGCCGTTAAGATGGGCTATTTCAGAATCACGAAAATGAATGGCGATGCGCTGCCAGTCCTGTTTGCTCAGCGCGCTTAAAGGGCGCAGGCTGACCCGACCAAAAGATAAGTCAATTGTAAGAAGATGAGATTTGCTGCGCAGATTTAACAGTGCCATTGCTCGATTAGCTCTTGCCTTTCCAGTGGTCAAAAGTTCTCTTTTAGCTTAGCGCATTTACCGGGTAAAGCGGTAGATGTAATGCCCAATAAGAGCCAAAAAACTTCATGTAATAGTATATAGTAACGATTTGATCTTCATGACCCCTGCTAAGGTGGGTGCTGTTTTCAAGAGAGAAAGGCATTATGGATAGCCAGAAAAGTCTAAGTTTTGATACCTTTACCAAGAAATTTCAGAGCCTGCGTGAGCAGATCGCGCGTATTATTTTAGGGCAAGAAAAAATTATTGAAGATTTGCTCATTGCCGTTTTGGCCAAGGGACATGTACTCATAGAAGGGGCGCCAGGTCTGGGTAAAACGCGTCTCGTAAGAGCGCTCTCTGAAGTGACGCAGCTCAGTTTTGGTCGTATTCAGTTCACCCCTGACCTTATGCCCGCCGATGTTACTGGCACGATGGTTTTTATCGAAGAAGCCAGTGGCTCGAGATTTGAGTTTCAGCGTGGTCCCATTTTTCATCACCTGGTCCTTGCCGATGAGATTAACCGGGCGACCCCTAAAACCCAATCAGCTCTTCTGGAAGCTATGCAGGAGCGCATTGTTACGGTATCTGGGTCAGAATATAGCTTGCCCAATCCTTTTGTGGTTTTAGCAACGCAAAACCCCCTCGAGATGGAAGGTACCTACCCCTTACCAGAAGCGCAGCTTGACCGCTTTTTGTTTAAGCTCTTAATTCACCGTCCTGATGCTGCCACCTTGGGGCGCATTTTGCTGACCACCACAGGCAGTACCGAGACCAAGCTCGAGCCCATTTTCTCACAGCGCGAACTGCTCGAGTTGCAAACCATGTTGCGGAGTGTTCCTATTTCCAGCAGTGCGATTGACTATGTGGTGCGTCTAACTGAGGCCACTCACCGTCACCCTCAGGTGCGTCTGGGTGCCAGTCCACGGGGAGCGCAGGCCATGACGCTTGCTGCCAAAGGCTACGCTCTGGCAGCGGCAAGACCTCATGTCGAACTCGAGGATATACGCCGAGCTGCCTTTCCCGCCTTACGGCACCGCTTACTGCTCAGTTTTGAAGCCGAAGTTGAAGGTACCAACCCAGATGACATTCTGGGAGAGGTTATTAAACAGGTTGATAAAGGCTAGCCTTTATGATCTCTGCACACACCAGAGCGCTGTTAGATCGTTATGCGCTGGCTTCCAAGGCGTTAAGCCGCTTTTCCGGAGAACGCCTAGCGAAAGAGGCTGGGCAAAGCGTTGAGTTTTACGATTTCAGACCCTATCAACCCGGTGATGAGCTGCGCTATGTAGACTGGAAGGTCTATGCCCGCACTGAGAAACTTTATACCCGGCTGTATCAGGCCGAGCGCAATATTGCTCTTTATGTGGTGCTCGACAATAGCCCAAGTATGCGTCTGGGCTCTAAAGCCGTGTTTGCCAAAACCGTTGCCAACGTTCTTAGCTATGTAGCGCAAAGAGATAGCCTGAGCCAGGTCTTTTTGCTGGATGGCAGCTCCAACCGTCCGGTACAGGGGCGGGCCAGCATATCCCAAACCTGGGCTTTTATTGATCGGGCCAAAGAGGCGCAGGTGAGTACGGGCGTTGTAAATTCGCTTAAGGATTTTGCGCTTAAAACCCGCTTTAAGGCAGGTGCGGGACTGGTGCTGGTTATTTCAGACTTATTTGATGCTGGTTCTTTTGAAACGGCTCTGGTTGCGCTGAAAACTCGAGGTCTAGATGCCAGCTTTATTCACATTATGGCAGATGCCGATTTACACCCCGATGAAGAGCAACTCGAGCTTCATGACCTGGAAAGCGGCGAAAAGCTGGTGGTCGGCCCCGATGAAGTGCGCGCCTATAAAAAAGCTGTGTCAGAATTTTTAGGCAAGACGCGTACCACCATTTTGCGTTCAGGGTTTCGCCATGCACTATTAAAAGTACCAACAAGTGTCGACTTACTCGAGCGTGAAGCCCTGTCAGAACTCATAAAAGCTGGCATTTTGATTCGTCGCTAAGAAAAAGGCTTATAGGGTATTCACAAGTAAGGTATGAAAAAGACTGACTCGAGCTTTTATAGGGTCTGTTTATTGCCCATTTAGCTCTTCCTATATAAAGCAGAAAATGCCCCAGTATGCTTGACGCTTCGCTGCCATAAAGCAGGCCGGGCAAGAGGGCCCAGGAGGATAGCCGCCAGGATTTCTCCAAGAACTCAGGAGTGGCCAAGCCGCGTAGCCGACTGCCCAGCCATAAGAAGTAGAAATAAATTTTAGATACTCAGTTCCATTTCGACTCCAGTTTTTAGAATTCAGGCTAAAGACATAGCTACGATTTGTATGCTACGGAAGGCTCTCAGCGTCATTGTCGTCGCTGACATTCGGGATAATTCTGAAGAGAAAACCTAATAATGCTAACCCAAGAGAAACTTCTAGAAAAAGAATGCTTACGGTAGACAGACTTAACATGGCAGTTACCTCCTGAACTGAGTATCCTGAATTGTTTAAGTTGGACCAGAGTTGCCCCAAACTTCAAAGGGGGCTCGAGTGTTGGTAAAGCTATGGCTATATCGTTACTGTTTTCTATCTAGATTTACAGCCAAGAGCATGACCGCTCCGTTCCATTCCTTAGCTAAGATGAAACTTAAGACCTGAGAAAACGAGAAAAGATAAGAGTATTTAATTTAAACGCTATAAGGTTAAAACGACTGCTATATTTACATGTCTTTAGGGTATGAAAAGGTTTGAATCAGAGCCTCGCCAGGGAATCTCGGAAATGTCCGAGAACATTCCATCTGGCACCACATAAGAATGTAGGTGAGGCGTTAAATACAATACAGCTAAAATTATGTTTTAGCATATTCTGAGTAGGGTACACGACCACGATAATTGTTTTTGTGAGCTAAATGACAAAGTGCTGGTATTATCCTGACAGAGAGTCCCATTAACGTATCGTTTGCGAGCCCATCCAGATTCGTTGTTTTCTAAACCCTTCGCTATTTCATATGTTTAGTCTGTAGCATTACCGATAAACTTAGCTTTCAAAGTATTTAGCTGCCTAGAGCGTAGCCAGAGATCTTCAGTTGGCTAGATTTATTGGGGAGATAGATAGGCTGACAATTGGTTTAGCAAAGGTGGGGCAGTCTCTAAAGAGTGGAAAGCTACTCAGCAATTGGTGCTTGCAAACGCTAAACTACTGGCTTAGACACCGGGCTAAGGCCTTTGGCGCTTTAAAGATAGGACTATGTTTGTGTACGGAGCTGGCTCTAAGTGAACTTTGTCGGAAAAAGGCTCGAGGGAATTGGCTTTTTGCAGGAGATTGCCAGGGGCGTGCGCTCTAAAATTTTTCTAGTGAGCTACCAGGAAAAGATTTTTGCTGCCAAGTTTTTTATGCCTGAGTTTTATGCCTTTGCCGAAAGAGAGTATCAATTTGGGCATCGGCTTCGCCATCCAAATATCAATCAAATCTGCCAAAAGGTGGAGGTGCAAGATCACGCAGGGGTGCTCATGCCTTTTATTCCGGGAAAAAAGCTGAATGACTACTACAGCGCTTCTCCCGAGACCTTCCTTCCTCTCTTTCTGGGCTTACTGGAAGGGCTTAAGTATCTTCATGAGCAGGATATTATTCACCGGGATATCAAACCGGAAAATGTCATTGTAGTTAATGGCGTACCTAAACTGATTGATTTTGACCTTGCTAAACAGGCGAGTCAGCTTGATAGTAAAAAAACGCTGGTTGGCACCATTGCCTATTTTAGCCCTGAAGTAGTGCAAGGCCAGGAGGCCAGTAAAACCAGTGATCTTTACTCGGCAGCAGTGATTTTGTACCGTGCCCTGACCGGTGAAGTGCCTTTTACCGGAACCCTGGAAGAGGTGATGCATGCTCAGGAACATACCAAACCGGCCCTGCCCTCGAGCTTTCACCCTGAACTTAAAGCCTACGATGAGCTTTTGCGCCGTGCCCTGGCCAAAAACCCACTCGAGCGCTTTCCCAGTGCTGCCGCGTTTATCGGCGCACTAAAAGCTCTTTAAGGGCCAATTCCTGGTGCCTGTACATCCTATAGCCCTTCTAAGTTAGAATGACAGCGTGATTGAAAGAATAGCTTTAGCAAGTCTGTCGCTGCTCAGTATGCTTGGGCTTTGGCTAGCACCCTGGGCCGCCATCGCCAGGCAAACAGGTGCCCGAAGTGCTGTCATTTTGCTTCCAGGGCGGCTCATTGATTTTACCGGGAGAACCGATCCGCTTACGATTCCTGGCCTGGGCTTAACTTTAATCCTTTGCCTGCTTGCCCTGGGCGTGGTTTTGCTTGCCAGTTTTCTCAAGGAAAAACAGCGAGCGCTGCTTTGGTTAATGGCAGGTTTGGTCTTAATTGTGACTACCTTTGCCAGTATGGCCACTGTTCAGCAGAGAGTGCGACTTGCCAAGCTCGAGATCATCCAGGGTCTTATAAATGAGGAATTGGCAGATCCGGGTGACAGAACCGATGTCGCAGCCCTGACAGACGTTTTAGAGCGTGCTCCCGGGCGTTCAATTGAAATTACGATTCTTGAAGCAAGACAGGCGGGCTTTACCATTCGGCGCCTGGCCTATGACAATCCGGGCAGCGGGATGGCCTCTTTCTTAACCTTTGTTACCGGTTTGCTGGCGAGCTTTTTTGGGCTGCGCTTTTTCCCTCGTCTGAGTCCTTCGCTGGACAGAATTTTACGACTTATTGCCGTGCCTGCGGTGTCGATTTTTCTCTCGCTGGTGGTAGCGGCTGTCGTTATTTTGCTTTTACAGCCCACGGGCACGGGAGGCGATTTTGTCATCTCGAGTCCTTATGTACGTCTGGTTGGTCGTATCGAGATTTTATGGCGCGCTTATTTGACACTTTTCTCTGATTCTCTGGGCACCCTAAGTGGTTTTGCCGAATCCTTAAAATTTGCTACGCCACTTATCTTGACGGGTCTGGCAGTTGCCTTTGGATTTCAGGCTGGCCTCTTTAATATTGGCGCTCCTGGTCAAATGATTCTGGGTGCTGTCTTTGCCATGCTGGCTGGTCTCTATATGCCAGGCCCAAGACTGATAGTTATACCTGTTGCGATCTTTGCCGCTGCCCTGGGGGGTGGTCTCTGGGGAGCGATTCCCGGCTGGCTTAAGGCACGCTTTGGTGCCAATGAAGTTATTAATACGATTTTGCTAAATTATGTGGCGGCTTCGATTTTGCTCTTTATCTTGTCCTCGAGTCTTGCCTTTGCCGCCCCTGCTCTGAGAATCCTGCAATTTCTTGGCATTCTGGCTGTGCTTCTTATTATCCTGAGTTTGATTTCTCCTTTAAGGGCTCGAGCTGCAAAAGCCCCGAGACTTTCCTTTGCGGTCATTGGCGTTGTTGCTCTGATTGGCATCATTGTAGTGGGTCTGCCAAGAGCTGGCGACGCTACAGTCGTCTTAAATATGCCGTTTAAGGCACCAGGGTCTGAACCCAAATCCTATCCGTTACAAGAGACATCGCACCTTTCGCAGTTACCTGCGCTTTTGGGCGTTGCCGGCGAGGGTGAGGCTGTAGTCAACCTGAATCTTGCTCTTGTCTGGGCGTTATTGGGTGTGATCCTTGGTCTCTGGTTGCTGCCTAGACTGTTCCCCATCCTTAGAAACCGCTGGCGAAATTTGGCAGTTTCTGCTGGTTTAGGGCTACTTGTCTATGGGATTGCGGCACTCTTTGGACAGGCCAATGTCGAGATTTTGCTCAGTCCTACCAAGCTAAATACCTCCTTTATTATTGCGCTTCTAGCGGCGGTCTTTGTTTACTATTTCCTATGGCGTACCAAGTGGGGCTATGAACTTCGTGCTGTGGGTGTCTCACCTAAAGCCGCAGAATATGGCGGTGCCAACATCGCTCGCAATACCATTTTAACCATGACTATAAGTGGGGCTCTCGCGGGCTTAACGGCCTGTCACTATGTTCTGGGCGGAGCCCTAGAAGAATATTCGCTTCGTCAGGCCATACCAACCAATGATGGGTTTGATGGCATTGCGGTTGCCTTGCTTGGAGGGAATACTCCTTTGGGCGTCGTTCTGGCAGCCTTTCTCTTTGGCGTTTTGAAAAATGGTGGAACCATTTTAAATGTCACTTTTACCGGCTTGACCAGGGACGTAGTCAGTATGATTCTGGCTCTGGTGGTGCTCTTTATCGCTGCCAGAGGTTTCTTGCCTGAGGGCATCACCAATCCACTTAAACGCATGGTTGCGCCAGAACCGAAAAAGGGAGAGGAAGCCTGATGGATACCGTTATTCTGTTAACCCTGATTGGCTCAGCGCTTCGTGCGACTACCCCACTGCTGCTGGCGGCTCTAGGAGGACTTTTTAGCGAACGCTCAGGGGTTGTCAACATTGCCCTCGAGGGTATTATCCTGTTTGGTGGTCTGGCTGCAGCTATTTCTGTTCAGCAACTTGAGGTCAGGCTATTAGCTGCCAACCCTGAAGCAAATCTTGCCTATTTGCCCTGGCTGGGTCTGGTCTTTGCCGCGATTATTGGCGGTTTTGTCGGCTGGATTCATGCCGTTATCAGTATTCGTTACAAGGCAGATCAAATCATTTCTGCGACCGCCATAAATCTTATGGCAATCGGCATGCCTGCGCTCATTCTCACGGGTCTGTACCAAAATACGACGACCAGTCAGCCTATTCAAAACCGTTTGCCTCTCTGGGGTCCTGCGGGCTTTCAGCTCAGTCCGCTGGTATACCTTGCTTTTATTCTGGTTCCACTTGTCTACTTTATCGTGTTTAAGACACCCTTTGGCCTACGCCTTAGAGCGGTAGGTGAGCATCCTGAAGCAGCAGATAGTGTCGGTATCAATGTACGCCGGATGCGCTATTACGGTGTGATTATTTCAGGAGTTTTGGCTGGTCTGGCTGGAGCTTATCTGAGTATTGGCAATTTAAATCAATATGTGGCAAATATGTCTGGAGGTCGTGGTTTTATTGCGCTGGCGGCACTTATTTTTGGTAAATGGCATCCAGTGGGCGTTTTAGGTGCGACCTTGCTTTTTGGTGCTTTTCAGGCAGCGGCGACGCTTCTGGGCGGCAGCAATTTATTGCCGCCTACGATTGTAGAGAGCATACCTTTTATACTAACTATGCTGGTCCTTGCAGGCTTTATTGGTCGGGCTATTCCGCCCAAGGCCGTTGGTAAGCCCTTTGATAAATAAAGGTGTTCGATTTTGTGTATACGGCTTGGTTCAAAACTGGCTAGCTTTGGTTTTCATAAAAGTGAATACACAATATCAGGTACATCGGCGATAAATTAGGAGAAATTATGGCGTTTGATCGTCGCTCTGGCATTATTTTACATCCTACTTCCTTACCGGGTGCTTATGGTATAGGTACTTTAGGGAGAGAGGCTTATAACTGGATTGAGTTTTTGGCTTCGGCTGGGCAGCGGCTCTGGCAGGTGATGCCCCTAGGGCCGACAGGTTACGGGGATAGTCCTTATCAGTGTTTTAGTGCTTTTGCTGGAAACCCTTACCTCATAAACCTTGAAAAGCTCGAGTCTGAAGGCTGGCTTACGGCCGAAGATCTGGCGACCTTACCCTCTTTCTCTGATGAAGTTGTAGATTATGGCCCGGTGATTGAGCACAAACTTAAGCTGCTTAGTCAGGCTTATGAGCGGTTTAAGAGTAAAGGCTCGAGTGCCCAGACTAAGGCTTTCCAGCAATTTTGTGCAGATCAGGCTGACTGGCTCGATGATTATGCCCTCTTTATGTCTGTGAAAGAGGCCCATGGCGGTCAGGCTTGGAACACCTGGGATAAGGCGATTCGCCAGCGTAAACCCAAAGCTATAAAAAGCTATACAGAAGAACTGGCTGACCCTATTAGCAGACAAAAATTCTGGCAGTGGCTCTTTTTTAACCAGTGGCTCGAGTTGCGTCACTATGCCAATGAGAGAGACATCAAAATCATTGGTGATATTCCGATTTTTATTGCCTATGATTCCGCCGATGCCTGGGCCAATCCTGACCTGTTTTATCTTGATAAAGAGTCAAACCCTACCGTTATTGCCGGAGTACCACCAGACTACTTTAGTGCCACCGGGCAGCGCTGGGGCAATCCCTTATACCGCTGGGAGGAAATGCAAAAACGTGGTTATACTTGGTGGCTCAAGCGCATTAAAGCGACCCTGACGCTTGTGGATATCATTCGTATAGATCACTTTCGAGGTTTTGAGGCCTACTGGGAAATACCTGCCTCTGAGCCAACCGCTGTCAAAGGTCGCTGGGTCAAGGGTCCTGGACAAAGCCTATTTGATGCTATTAAGGCCGAACTTGGCGAATTGCCTATTATTGCTGAAGATCTCGGTGTGATAACACCTAAGGTAGAATCCCTGCGTGATGATAACGATCTGCCCGGTATGAAAGTGCTGCAATTTGCCTTTGCTGCCGATGCCAGTGACCCTTATTTGCCTCATAACTACAACAAAAACTGTGTGGTCTATTCGGG
>JAGQHN010000036.1:0-3688 GCA_020431825.1 Trueperaceae bacterium
GATGCAGAATAAAGCCACTGGCTTTTTCTATTACGACTGTGCGTCCGCTATTTCAGTAAAATCTGGAATCTCTACACAGTGCATGCAGCAACTTTCGTCTTGGGGCTATTTACTCTTGACTTAATACATTTAATAACTACTTAAATATTTAAAAATATAAGTCCGACCTTGTGAGAATAATCTAATTCTCTGGAAAACTTGGTATACTTGTAGCATGGAATAATAAATAATAACTAATTATATAGTTAAATAGAGACTATGGATATTTTCCTGGATAAGCATTCAGTCATCCCTTTAGGAGAGCAGTTACAAACGCAACTGCGGCTACTCATTGAAAGAGGAGACCTGGAGAGGGAAGCTTTGTTGCCTACGGTTAAAGAGCTCGCAGCTCAGCTCGAGCTTAATTACAACACCGTTGCGGCGGCCTACCGTGCCTTAGAGCGTGAGGGCTACTTGGTGCAAAATCGGCGGGCTGGTACCCGTGTTGCAGCAAAGCCCCCAAGCCGACCTGAGCAGGCAATGGTTAGTCAGCTCAGTCAGAGCTTTGCTCAGCAGCTAACTAGCCTGGGTTTAGATATTAATGAAAGTTTAAAACTGGTCGCTGCTCAGGCCCAGCAGGCGCAAGCCTCACCTGGGCTAAAAATGGCAGTTTTAGCCAAGACTCCCCTCGAGGCCCAGCAACTGGCTGAGAGATTAAGGGCTTTTCTGACTGACAATTTTCAGTGTGTTCCTCTCACCTTAGATACTTATCAAAGCCTTGATTATCACTTTACGGTGATTGACCCTGCGCTTATTCAGCGTTTGACAGCGACGCCAAATGTCATTCCGCCGCTGAGTACAGGACTTTACAGCCCTGACTTTCCCGCTGGGGCCGATTAAGGAGCGCTATGGTTGAAGATGTTAAACAACCTGACTATTTTTTAGAGAGCTTTCCCAAGAACAACTTTCCTGCCTATGTCTGGGATACCAAACCTGATTTACCCTCTCAGGTCTGGACGACCGAGACCACCCACCGGGATGGTCAGCAGGGCGGTTTGCCATTAAGTACTGAGCAAAGCCTGCAAATCTACGACCTTCTTTGTGCCTTTACGGGTCAAAGTGGTGCGATCAGGCAAGCGGAGTTTTTTGTTTACCGTGAGTCTGATCGGCAGGCTTTGGAGGGCGCACTCGAGCGCTACCTGGGTGGCGCGCCCATTGAGCCCACGACCTGGATTCGGGCTAAGCGAGAAGATGTTGAACTGATCAAAAGTCTGGGTGTCAAAGAAACAGGCATGCTTGCCTCGGCTTCTGACTATCATACCTTTCACAAATTTAAACCGGGTGGTCGCAAGCAGGCTGCTGAGACCTATCTGGCTGCGGTTGAGGTGGCCCTCGAGCTTGGCATAAAACCGCGCCTTCACTTAGAAGATGCGACCAGGGCTTCGCTTGAGTTTATGCTCCCCTTTATCGAAGCCGTCCTGCAAAAAGCCCAGTCGTTTGATGACAGTCTGCGCCCCAAATTTCGTATATGTGACACCATGGGTCTAGGGCTTCCCTATGATGATGTTGCCCTGCCCCGCAGCATCCCCAGACTGTTTCGGGCGCTAAAAGCGGCAGGGCTTAGGCCTGAAGACCTCGAGTTTCACCCCCATAACGATACCTGGATGATTGTCCCAAACTGTCTGGCTGCCATTCGGGAAGGTTGTGCTGCCATAAATGGTACCTGTCTGGGCAAAGGGGAACGCACAGGAAATGCCCCCCTTGAGGCCGTCCTTATGCACCTGATAGGCATGGGTTACTTTGCAGCTAACGCGCCAGATTTTAAAGCGCTCAATAGACTGGCTGAACTTTATGCTTCTATGAATCAGGCGCTACCTGCCAAGTATCCGCTGTATGGCAAAGATGCTCACCGTACCCGGGCTGGTATTCATGCAGACGGACTTAATAAATTCTGGTGGATGTATGCGCCCTTTGATGTGCCTGCGCTGTTAGGTCGCCCTCTCGAGGTTTCGCTGACCAAAGATTCGGGTTTGGCAGGTCTTATTTTTATGATTAAACAGCACTTAGGGCTCGAGCTTGCCAAAGACCATGGGCAGCTTTTAGCGCTTCAGGCTGAGCTGAATAAGCAGTTTGATGCTGGACGGGTGACCGGGGTGGAGTGGGAAGAACTCGAGCCGCTACTTAGCGGACTCGAGCCCTAAGGAGTGTTAGCTTCTTTACATAAGTGTTTCCGGCGTGTTATTCGCTACACCCTAGCCAGAGCTTGCCTTCTAAACTAAATTTATAAGGGAATGACTAATGGCAAAAATAGCAGTTGTAGACGATTCTTCCGCCACCGTGAGTATGCTGACTAGTATACTGCAATCGGCTGGACACACGGTACTGGCTTATACCGATGCTGCTACGGTCGAAATGGAGCTTAAAAAGGCCCTGCCCGATCTTATTCTCTTAGATATTGTCATGCCTGAAAAAAATGGCTATGAAATTATTCGGGCGCTAAGACGTGACAGCCATACCAAGGATATCCCTGTGGTGATTGTAAGTACCAAGTCCGAATCTACCGATATCATCTGGGGTAAGCGGCAGGGTGCAGTTGATTACATTACCAAGCCTTTTACTCCGGAAAGAGTGCTTTCATGCGTAGCTATCCATCTCAAACCATAAATGGTGGTAAGGGTAGAACTTAAACAGATGAAATTATGAAGGTCTTAATCTGGATGGGCTTGCAAACGATACGTTTATCGGACTATCGGACAGGATGATACCACCAAACGGTTTACCAGATTCTGCGTAGGTCAGCAAAAAACCTATGTTTTGGGGTTTGTCTTGTGATCTACAATTGCATCCTCTAATTTATGGACTAATGCCTTTCAGGAGTAAACGCTCAATGAGCCATAGATCACGCTCAGGCGATGTTTCTGGTTCATGCCCCAGTAAATTAATAGAAACATCGTTTTTGAAAAAGATACTGGCAATAAAGGGAATAAGCTCGTCTATTGTTAACTCTTGACTGATATGCCCTTGACGCTGTGCCTGACCAAGTAGGGTCCTTAGAAGATCGCCAAGAGGTTCAAAGGCACGCTCCTTCTTGAGTTCAACCAGGCTACCTGCACTAAACATCAGGCGAAAGGCACCTTGATTTTCCCGTTGAAAGATCAGGACTTCCTTAATTAGATAGTGCAGGACTTCTTGAAAGCTAGACAGTTCTGTCAAATGCTGCTCGAGCCTCGTTTTTAATTCGTCAACCTTCTTGCGTCTTAGCTCACCGAGTAGGCTAGGTTTATCAGAAAAGTATTTGTACAGACCAGCACGGGTTAATAGTGCTGCTTCGGCAATTTCCTCCATAGAGGTCTGGTCATAGCCTTTGGTGGCAAAAAAATAAAAAGCAGCTGCTAAAATTTCCTCACTGCGTTTTTCTGCCCGCTTCTCTCTGAGCGTTTTCTTTGTTTTCTCCTGACTCATGAACTTAAGTATCCATGTCCTTTATACCACTCCAGCGTATCCTTAAGCGTAACTTCTAACGGACGAAACTTGGCATGTAGGATTTTTTGAGCTTTGGCACTGCTTAATTCTTGAGGGTTCATAAGTGCCTTCACGCCATCAACACTTAAAAGGCTGGGCTTAGTTCTAAGACGAGATAAACCTTGCGAGGCTCTGGCCAGCCCAAGGATTAAAGGCTTCGCCAGTTTAAGTCTGGGAGCCTGAACCC
>JAGQHN010000036.1:3787-42840 GCA_020431825.1 Trueperaceae bacterium
CGGTGACTTTGGTGAGCAGCTCGAGCAGTTCGGTCAGTTTTACAAAATGACCAGCAACCAGGTAACGCGCGCCACTTTCCCCTAAGCCAACCGCTTCAAACAGGGCGTTAGCCGCGTCGCGTACATCAACAATCATGACGCTTCCCTCAAACTGCGCAGGCAGTTTGCTTTGGCTAAAGTCCAAAATAAGTCGGCCTGCTGCGCTCGGTACGGTATCAAAAGGCCCAAACATCCAGCCAGGTAATAGGCTGGTGACTGCCAGCGAGTGGCTCTGCAAAAAGGTCTCGATCATTTGATCTGTCTCTACCTTACTTTTAAAGTAAAGATTGGCTTTAACCTGCTCATCGGCGCCTGTGCTTTCATCAGCCACATTGGTTTCAGCCTGACCAATGGTGCCGCTGCTCGAGACATAGATAAACTTCTTGATCTGCTGGGCTTCAGCAGCCTCGAGCAAGCTTCTGGTTCCCTCAATGTTTACGGCTTTTAGCTTTTCCCAGTGGCTTTTGGGGTTTCCCTGATAGTAGTCATTAAAATAGGCTGCGGTATGAAACAGAACGTCGCAGCCCGCTAAGGCCGGGGCAAAATCTCCAACTCGAGTCATATCTCCCTGAATAAGCTCGAGGTCAAGATCACCCAACCATTTTTGTGCTTTGTCTTTAGACCGAATGAGTGCTTTCACCTGATAGCCCTTGCTTTTAAGCAGGCGAATCAGGTTGATTCCGAGCAAGCCGGTAGCACCTGTTACGAATGCTTTCATCCATTCCTCCCAATTCTCTCAGGGATCTACTATATGCTATTAAGCTTTCGGAATGCTCACAAATGACCTTTTAGCGGGAAATTGAGAACTTAGATATCAGCATTTTAATATCCATCTTTTGCACGAAGGCGACGCTTTAGCGCCATGTCATACTTGAACTATGGCTAAAGCATTAGATGCAAGCAAACCTCTTCTTAAACAACTGCGCTATCTCTTAATCTTTGTGGCGCTGCTATGGGGGCTCGAGCTTATTGACACCCTTTTCTTTCAGCAGCGCCTAAACCTTTTAGGTATTCGGCCTCGGAGTATTGACGGTCTCAAAGGGATTCTCTTTGCGCCTCTTTTACATGGTGGTTTTGCGCATCTGGCTACCAACACCCTTCCCTTTCTGGTTTTGGGCTTTTTTGTCATGCTCAGAGGGCTCTCGAGCTTTATTCAGGTAACAGCAACAATCTGGCTGATTGGTGGAATCGGCATCTGGTTAACAGGTGGCAGCAATACCTTACATATTGGTGCCAGTATTATTATTTTTGGCTATCTGGGCTATTTATTAGCCAGAGCCTATTTTGAGCGCAGTATGGTGACACTCATGATTGCCCTTTTTGTTGGCTTACTTTATGGTGGCATGATGCTTGGGGTTTTGCCTATTCGTGCAGGCGTGTCGTGGCAGGGGCATTTATTTGGCTTTGTGGGAGGGGTTTTGGCTGCCAGATGGGGCAGAGAGCCGTCGAGACTGGCTAGAGCTTAAGAATGTAAAATTTATTATAGCTTTTGGGCAAAAGGCCTCGGTATATCTAAAGCAATTTGGAGGTACGGGAGGTCTTTATGAAGATTTTACGCATTGCCCTAATGAGTTTTGGTGGATTCGAACTCCTGAGATTAACTTATCTGTTTTTAAATGACTTAAACACTAACCCCCGATTTCTCGAGGCAAAAGACTTTGTCCAGAGCACCGGTGTCAAAATGCAAGATGGCGTATCTAAAGGCGTAGAAGTAACCCAGACTGGCCTGAGTAATAGTGCTGAAGCGGTGCAAGGTGGTTTAGGGTTTCTGGTACAGGGTATAAACAGCAACGGACTTTTTATTGTCTTACTAGCGATCCTTGCAATTTATTTTATTCGCCGCTCATTCAAGCAAGGCTCAGCAACACCTGCAAAAGAATAAGACTAATCACAAAATTTCTTATAGGGAGCGGTCTACCGCTCTCTATTTTTTATTACAGGCGTCGTTGATATAGGGTTAGACGCGCCCTCATTAGCAAAACCTTGGACTTAAATTTAATGTTCTGCTCATTGTTTTGCGGTTTGATTTGAGAGAAATCATAGTCTACATAAGAGAATGTTTGTTTGGACAGTTCCTCTTGTGATAAGCGTACGTAAGAATTTTGGTTTTTCGCATAAACTCCCTGTGACTTGAGATAAGTCAAGTTTTTGGAGGGAAAATGCGCTCTACGTCGAGGTTTAAGCTTTACGTGGTGCTGTTGAGCGTAGTAATTGGGATGGTTGCCTGTCAATCGACAGCACCCAACAATCAGACAACGCCTAAAAGCACAATAGACAATCCATTCACGGTTGATCCAGAAGAAAATATAGATTTGCAAGCTCTTGCAGATGTCGTGGTCTTATACGATGACATTCCTGGTGCAGTTTTGCGCTCGCAGCAGTTGCGTGTGCCGCAGCAATATTTAAGCCCTAAAGGGCTAACAACCCTGGCGGCAACCACTGAAGATGCAGCCAAAGTTTATGCGCAAATGGTCATGAACTTGGTGGGCGGCATTCGTGATGTTAATCCGGTCATGAAGCCAGTTTCTCAGTATCAGGCTGGCGACGCCCAAAATTCAAAGCACACTATTTATATTGGGAGTACTTTTGATAATGTCGTTCCAGCTGCCCTGATTCAAGATATTGCTGCTGGCGCTCATGTCACCTGGGTTAACTACAATATCTGGCAAATGGGCACTGTCTTAAGCAATCTTGGGATTAGCTATAACGGGATACAAACAGCCAACAGCTCCGCTGAGTCAAGCGCTGCTACGACCTATAACACCATTGATTACCGGGGCTATAACTTTAAAAAAGATACCAGTGCGGGTATGGAAATGGTGTTAGTAGGTGCTTCGGGTGCCGCAGAAGTGATTACCTATGCCAAAAATGCCAGTGGTGGTCAAACGCCTTATGTGATTAAAAGTGGCAATTTCTGGTATGTCGCTGATTTACCAACTACCTATTTAACAGAAACAGACCGCTATCTGGTATTTGCTGACTTGCTTCCCCAGATGGTAGGGGTTGCGACAACCTGCAGTCCTAAGGCTGTTATAAGGCTCGAGGACATCAGCCCCTTTGTGAACTCTGTTGAACTCGGGCGTGTTGTGGACACCCTGACCGCGCTCAATGTGCCTTTTGGTGTGGCAACCTTTCCTTACTTTGTTGATGAACCCGGCGGTACCAGCTTAACCTTTGCCAATAACCCTGACACCTTAAATGTACTTAAAAATGCTCAAGCTGGTCTGGGTGAAATTTTCCAGCACGGTTCTTTTCATATGTATCAGGGGCTCTTAAATCCCTCAGGTATTTCCGGTCTTGACTGGGAATTTTGGAATATTAATACCAATATGCCACTGACGGGCTTTACTGCCGATCAGGCTGTGGCTCGCATTCAAGCAGGTAAAGCGGAACTCGAGGCTCAAGGTCTCCTGCCAGTTGGCTGGGTAACCCCCCACTACGCTGCTCCCGTAGACTTTTTGCCTCGTTTTAAAGATGTTTATTTCAGACAATATGAACGCCGTTTTATTGCCTCAGGTGACATCTTGACGGGTCAGTTTATGCCCTATCCGGTGCGCGATATTTATAACCGTACACTGCTGATTCCTGAAAACACTAACTTTATTGGCCCTAACAACAGTCTGGCTAATATCTATGAAAAAGCTAAAGCCAACCGCGTTCTAAACTGCCCCTGGCTAGGTATGTTTGTCCATCCTTATATTTTTGATCCTGCTTATACGCAGCCTGGGGCAACCTCGATTGCTCAGTTACAGCAGTTTATTGCTGATGTCAGAGCGCTAGGGTATGAGTTTGTCCGCCCCTCCACTGTTGATCTCAACCCCATCGATACGACGCCAACCCCCACTTTTGATGGCAAAGTAACAGGTTTCCGTTTAACCAATGGCAGTACCGGTGCAGATCTGGGTGCCTTGAGTAACGGTGCCAGTTTTAATCTCAGTGCTTTGCCTGCAACCTTAAACATAGTGGCTGAAACTTCTGGAGCCGTTGAAAGCGTTACCTTAAACCTAAATGGCACTGCGCAAACAGATAATACGGCACCCTATAGTTTAAGCGCCGCTTTGACCAAGGTCGTAGGTTCGTTTAGCTTAAGCGCAACCCCTTATGCCCTTGATAATGCTGGAGGAACTGCCGGTACCCCTGTAGCTATTAGCTTCACTATTGTTGATGACACCCCGCCGCCCGCCTTTGACGGTAAAGTGACGAGCTTCTCGCTTGTTAATGCTGCCACCAATACGATTGTGGGCACGCTTAGCAATAATGCCACAATTGATTTTTCACAGCTGGGCACCGACAAAATCAGCATTATTGCCAATGTCAGTGGTGCGGTTGAAAGCGTTAAGTTCGTACTAAATGGCAGTGACTTTAAAACTGAAAACCTGCCGCCCTATTCTCTCCTGGGTGATGATAATGGCGTTTATGGTGTCTGGCAACCTGCCGAAGGTAACTACAGCCTCGAGGCCAAACCTTACGCCAAAGATGACGCCGCTGGCGACCTGGGTCAAGCCTTAAGCATTAGTTTTAAAGTAACCAAAGGTAGCGCAACCCAGCTTTGTTCAAAAAATAGCAGCCAGAGACAATACGTCAAATTTATAAATGACACAAAGAACTATGTAAAACTCTACTGGATTGACTATAACTGCAATGCCAAGTATTACGGCAGCATAAGGCCTGGTGCTTCCTTTACGTCTTATTCCTACGTTAGCCATGTCTGGCGCTTAGCAGATTACAACTCTGGCGCTACGCTAAAAACGGTTCAACTTGACGGAAGCAGTGCCACCAGCGTTGTTTATGTTTCCACCTCGGGTACCACGCCTACTCCGCAACCAGATCAAAGCTTTACCAGTCAGCTGGTTGTTCAGTACACCAAAGGTTGTATGGATGCCTGGAGTACCTACCCCTTCCAGTGGACTTGTAACACCTGGGATGGTCAAAAGTTTGACTTTAAACCGGTGTCTGGTAAGTCTGGGGTTTACACCATTACCAGTAGATCAACGGGCCAGTGTATGGATATAGAAAGTGCAAGTACCTCGAGTGGTGCCAAACTAATGCGCTACAGCTGTCATGGGAATACCAATCAGCAATTTGAACTTAAAACAGTAGGCTCAAATTATCAGCTAATGGCTGTTCACAGTAACAAGTGTATTGCTGTTACCAGCTCCTGGGGCGGAGCGGGTTTTGTTCAGACGACCTGTAACAGCACCGATAGCAAGCAGGTTTTCCAGCTTCCTGGAAAATAAGCTTT
Organism: Trueperaceae bacterium; assembly: GCA_020431825.1. Taxonomy (GTDB): domain Bacteria; phylum Deinococcota; class Deinococci; order Deinococcales; family Trueperaceae; genus JAHEBB01. Next base: position 9,069 of record JAGQHN010000036.1, read on the forward strand.
TCAGTTTAGTGCTCAGTCTCCTTTCCTGTTTTACGGGAAAGGAGATTTTTTAGTTTCTTTAGAGGTTTAAAGATCCAGATAAAGAGCAATAGGCTTAGCAGGACTGCAAGAGCTGCTGCAGCAAAATATCTGAATTTCCAGAGTTTGTCCTTAAGACCTGGGGCGTTGACTTGTTCTCCTTGTAAAACCCTGATAACTTCCTTACTCTGACCGTCACTTTTTAAAAGACCCAGATGCCGCTCGACTCTTCGCCCCCCGGGCATATCGCCCTCGGCCAGATCATAAAGGGTCCAGGCCAGCCAGCCAGCTTTTGCCTGCCTGGCGAGCTCCAATACTTCCTGGTAGTAAAGGGCCTGTTCCCTTTCGGTATGCGGGTCAGGAAGTTTAAGCTCCCAGCTATGAAAGCCAAACTCCTCGAGTAAAACGGGTTTGTTATAGGTACTGGCAGACTCGAGCCTTTCTTTGAGTGCTTCCGGGCTCAAATAGTGGTGCAAACTAATCACATCCAGGCGTTTACTCAGTACCGGGTCGGGCTCAATCAGACCGACGGTGACAGGTTTACCTGTTTCCCGTTGCAAAACGCTGATGAGATAACTTAAGAACCCCCGCACCTGCTGAATTCCGGCGTTTTCAAAATCACGGTCGGCTTCATTTTTTAAATCAATAAGAACAACCGATGGATGCTCGAGTAAGTCATAGAGCTGACTAAATTGCGCCACGATGTTGGGTAAATCTTCAACACAGTAGCAGGTATAGGTGTCTAAAAGGGTAGGAATAACCTGCAGGTCATAGATCTGTGCAATGTCTAAGACATCGGCAAATTGTTCTAAGCCTTCTGGACTTGGATAGGGGATAAATAGGCGAACGCTAGTAAAGCCCAGCCGCGAAAGGGTAGCAAAGTCAGCATTGATTTCGACCAGGCTGAGCTTGGGCCAGAGCTCGTTAAAGGGACTACTTCTGGCAATGTAGTTAATCCCGCGCATCTGGCGCACCGTTTCAGCTAAGCCAGGAAAGAGCATTTCGGGTTGACTGATGGCATAATCGCTGTGCACACGCCACTGCGAGATTTTCCAGAGTCCTTCATCCTGTTTTAAAACCACATCCTGGGTACGTCTGGCGATGCGCAAATCTCCCTGACTGCGGTCTAATGAGGTTTGGGCATACTGATAGCTGTCCCTAAATGCCAGCACACTGCCGTCAGGTGAGTAGAAGTCCACGCTTAGCTGATGATCCCAGTCAATGAATTTTTGCCGCTCTAAGCTCGAGCTTGCCAGGAGGACATCAGTTAAGGCAGCGTCACTAAAGTACGTTTTCAGGCCAGACTGATCGCCTGTTAAAAAGCTGTAGGTGAGTTCTTCGTAGGCGCGCCGGTAATCATTGGTGATCTGGTCGCGCATAAAGGGCTCGAGCACTCTGGGTGTAGGCTTGTCCTCGAGCCAGATCAGCCGACCGGTTTCAGATTTGCGCGGGCTTACGACATTAATGGCTGTATCAACCGTTTGTGCCCGCTGAAAGTAAGCATAAAGGTTTGATATGCCCAGAAGTCCCAGGAGCATCCCTGCTAGACCAAAGAGGGAAAAGGCCAGCCACAGAAGATTTTTGACCAGACGTTCGGTTTTGCTATCTTCTAGCTCAAAGCTTTTTCTCATGGTACGGTCTCCAGGACATTGACCTGCATTTCAGGTAGGTCAAGATGGATGAGTTCGCCAGCCATACGAAACACCAGCTGACTGGCCTCTGCGGGTAAGGGGGGAAAAACAATCAGCGCTTTACCGCCACTGAGCGGGTTAATCAGCTGGCTAATAAGCTCATTGTTATCATCGAGAATATCAATCTTGACCTCTGAGCCGGTATCAGGAATGGCACCATAACTATCAATCACAGGGCCAAGCTCGAGGGTTAAGGGCTGAGTGCTTAACCAGCTATAGGGAATGTCCTGGGTTAAGGCGCTAGCTACGAGGGTTACGGTGTCAGAAATATAGTTGCCAGACTGAGCACGCAGGGAAAAGACTTCGGCTTGCGGGTAGGTGGGCAAAACCAGATTGGACTCACCCTGATTCAGCGGGCGAGTAACAAAGAAATCCAGACCTTCCCCCTCGCCATAAAACAGCACATTGGTGCCGTCGGTAATGCGGTTAACCAGCAGATCGCGGGGCAAATTAAGCCTTAGGGACCAGGTATCGCGGCCGCTGGCAGGGGCTTCTGCTACGGGCGCCTGGAAATCACTGCGCGCTACTTCACCCGGTAAAAGGTCAAGTTCAGCGCGCTCACCTGTGGCCGTATCGGTTTCAGCAATGATGTACTGTTTGCCAGCCAAACGCGAACGGGGCAGATAAGCCCAGCTATACAACGAGGTCACACTCAGCTCTGTTTGGGCTACTTGCTTATCCGGGTTAATGACGCGCAGCCGCACGCTGCTGGTACTGACATTGCCATTTTGATCAAGGGGTTGAACAATAACGGCGGGCATGTCCTCCTTGGTGACTCGAGCTGACCGTGCAGTTAGTAGCGGCTCTAAAGGCGTTACGGCCTCACCAGGAAGACGTTCAAGGGTGCCGCTAAAGCTGTGCGTTCCCAGGCTCAGGCTATAAGGTGTTTTGCCCGCTCTGACATAGGGCACCAAAAAACTTGAACCCTGAGGCTCTAATTTATGCCAGGTGGTGTAAGGGCCAGCCACCGTGCTTAGGGTAAGTTTGGCCTCTTCTTGAGGGTCAAACTGTCCTCTAAGGGGGGTTAGACTAAAAACCACCCCGTCATCAGTAATGCTTATCGTAAGCTCTGGTTTCACCAGAGGCAAAGCGGCAGCAGTAAGCAGCTGTTCTGTAGGTTTAAAGGGTTTGAGAATAAAAACAGAGCTTAAAAGCAAAAGCTCGAGCCCTAAAACAATCAGAAAAAGGCGCTTACGCTTTTTGACAAAGGCGCTAATTCCGGTAAAACGCATGAAGCTGCACCCGGTAATGGCTAAAGTACGGATTGTCCAGGTCAAAAACCGGCCAATCGGTGAGGTTTGAGTCTTGGAGCTTGTGTTCTTTTTCAACCTGATAATTGAGTGGTCTGCTCAGGGCTGCTGCAAATTCTCTGGCTTCTCGAGGTGGGACGGATTCCATGCCAAAAGATTCATTGACCCAGGCCAGCCCATCCTCATCAAAGAGACTGATCAGGGCATGAGGAATGCCCGCTTCTTCGGTACCCAGATTCACTGCGCGGATATCAATGTGGTCACTGGCGGGGGTGGTCCAGGCAGCCAGGTCACGCTCGAGGTTGCGACCTGTAACAACCGCCTGAGTATAAACCTCAAAATCGCTGACCAGTTCGGGGAAATCATCTACTTTGGCAACATCATCAAAATCAATGCGAAAAGGGGTGCGCTCACCGGGTAACAGCTTGTGCAGGACCATTTGCCCAGCATTGGCGCGGCTGAGTTCGTTACCGTTTGTGTCTCGTAATATCCCGGTGATGGTCAGGTCGGCTGGACGGGTATCGACATTTTGCAGCTCACCCACAATCGAAAAGCGCTTGGCGACCAGTTGCCGCTCTTCTATAGGTAGGTTTGCCAGTTCAGGGTGAAAAACGCCTTCGGCCTCGAGTTCCAGATCGGTTTTTTCGACTTCATAGCTCACCAGGCGGGCACTGATAATTTCTATCAGGGGTTTATCTAGACTAGCGTTAGTGTCTTTTAAGTCCAGGGTGAGGCGGCGAGGGGATTTATAGTAATCAATGGTGCTCTGACCAATAAAACGTTCCTGGGTACGCGCTTTCACGCTTGGTTCAGCCAGAATGCGCCAACCCTGTTTGGTTCGTACCAGCTCATGGTCTATGCTTTCTTTGATGGGCATGAGACTGGTCAGCCACTCGAGGTCTATGCGCACAAAAGCGCGGTCGCCTAGTTTAGGATGCTTGACGGTGCCCTCACCCTCGTAACCCAGAAGATGCGGGTACATGTTTTCAAGCTTGGCGTAGCCTGAACGCAGACCACCAACCACCGAAAAGTCTAAAAGCCAGCGGTCAAAGTCAAGACCTTTGCTGGGCTCGAGCCACTGATAAGCTGCTTCAAAACGTTTAAAGTCCAGATGGTCCCAGTAGTGCAGAACTGCTTTTTCAGGCGTATCATTAAGTTTTTTATTTTGATAATAGGTGTACGCAATGGGCGCCAGCAAGATAAAAAAGAGCAAACTGGTACTGAGCAGACGAAATCTCAGCGAGCGCCGCGCAAAATTGGCCTTGTTAACCAGATTCTTGTATTTGCCCCACCACTGCCACTGACCCGGGGCTGCCTGGTACTCGACATCTTCTTTGAGCATGCGGTAGGCCCAGTTACCCAGTCCCCTGCGCTGCCAGGGCAAAAGCGGTACGCGCCAGTCGGGTAGCAGCAGGCTCAGATAGGCTATAACGGGCATGATGAGAGGCAAAATGCCCCACATGAGCCGCTGATACAGGGGCCAGACCTTGCGCGGTAAGCGGTCAGGTAGTGGGGGGATGTTTTCTCTTTCCCAGACCATGATGCCATTTTCCAATTGACCCAGACGGTGCCAGCCATTAAAAAAGAGCAGCGGGTCATAAAAAGCATCATTGCTATAGATAAATTTGACGTTGTATTTTTCTGGCATAACCAGGACCTGCTCCAAAGAACTGATACCCGGGCCACCGGTGTACTTTGCTCCCTCCATGCGCTCTATAGGAGTGGTGGTGAGTTCAGGCAGGCGTCTGGCTGAGTGGTAGTTGCCGTCAGGCGTACTGGCTTTGGTGTTGGCAGAGAGCCAGGCCATCTGATCGCCAAAGCCCAGGTTCAGGTAGCGCCAGCGCCAGTGCTCATCCTTATTGATAAAATTAATAATCGGGTCAATGTTTATGGGATCAGGTTGAAACTTGCGGTACTGGGTCAGGGTGCTGATCCAGAGGGCCGAGGTGCAGATCATGAACGTCAGACCTGCCAGTAAGATGTAAAGAACGCGCCGCCCAAAGTTTGCCGTGATATAGAGCTTCAAACGACCATGAATTAAACTTTCTATCGCCCGACCCATAAACGGAATAATGAACATGGTGGCCCAGAAGGTAAAGCGGTCAAGCGTCAGGATGTCAAAGGCAGGGCCAAGCAGTATTTTGGGAAAAGGAGTTGTGCCCCCCGTACCTAAAAATGCCAGCATGGCAACGCTGGCAGCAGCGGGCCAGCGCCAGGTCAAAAAGCCTCGGGCCATGGCATAAGGAAAGGCCCAGAGACTGCTGGCCCAGGGAATGACCCAGAACATAAGCCCCAGGTCACGTCTGATTAAAAAGTTGGCCCTCGAGCCGTGAGGAATGGCTACCTGAATAATGGGGTCTTTGCTTGACCAGTACCAGTAAGGAAAAACAACAATAACCAGAGAAAGGATAGCTAGAACACCAAAAATACCTGCCCGGTAGAGTCTGGGTAAGAGCCGGTAAATGCGGCGGCGCATCTTTTCAAAAAAGCGCTGCCCCCTTGGTTCACCAGGACGTTGCCCCCGAAAACCCTCGAGCAAAGCAATCACAATCATAGGGGCAGTAAAAAAGACGCTACCAAACAGCGTGGTTACATGGTGAGCTGACGTTGTTGCGGCGGTCCAGGCTACCGCCTTGATGAGGTCACTGGTATGACCTTTGCGAACCCAAAAAATGATAAAGGGAATGGCATTAAGCAAAAAACCTAGAGACAGCGTGGTTGGCAATTGACCAAAAACATGGACAGTTTCGGTCAGACTGCTGCCTATGACCAGAGCAATGGCAGCATAGCCAGCGGCCCTGGGGGAAAAGAGCAGCTTGGATAAACGGTACATGCCCACGGTAAGTTGCAAGATGGCATAGAGCTGGGCAACCGCAAAGCCAGTTAGATAATTGCTGAAGAGCTTGCCAAAAATAGCGATTAGATAATGAGATAAGGGAGGGTAGGCAACCGTAAAAAAGCCGGTATACCAGCGCGGCTCCCAGGGGTCAAACCAGTTCTCAGCATAATGTACGCCAATAAAGATATGAATGAGTGCGTCATAGGTATGAATAAAGTGTTTGTTTAAATTTAGAACGCCGTGGTAAAAAACGACAATCAGTAAGGCTACCCCAAGTAAAATTAGCCCTTCGCGCTCGAGCAGATTTTCACGTGAGGCTCTAAGCTTATTGGTTTTCAGGGAGCTACTGGCCATGGCTGACTTAATGTCGGAAGCTTGCTTGGAATCAAGTTAAGATGCTGAAGCTCAGGCAAAGCAGGATGAAAAAGAAGTCGTCGTGCCCGGCGGTATCCTTTACAACGTTAAACGACAAATTCGGTTTTTATAGGAATAATCTGATCTAACATGGTGTAGCTAAGCAGGGTGCTGACTGCCTGACTCGGATTAACCAGATAGAACTCGCCGCCCTGAGAACGGGCTGCTTTTAGGGCTGAAACAATGGCAGCTAAGCCTGACGAATCAATAAAGCTTACTTTTTGGACGTTTAAATAAATATCTTTTACTCCAGCTTGATAAAGCGAATCAAAGAGCTTTCTTAATTCGGGGGCTTTATGGGCATCTATACGGCCTTCAATGGTCAATTCTTTTTTCATGATAAGTCTCCTTTACTAAAGTGCAGGGTCAAGTAGTTATGACCCTCCTGGAACTGGTAGCCGCAATAACTGCTGACCTGTTCAACAATGCCCAAACCGTAACCACCTTCACGAAGTTCTCCCATAGGGAGGGCTTTTTGCTGGGTAGGGTTAAAGGGCGAGCCGTCATCGCTGACGATGAGTTTAAATTCTTCACCTACATCTTCAATTTCTACCGTGATACGACTGGCCTGTCCGTGTTTAATGGCGTTAACCACCACTTCCGTAATGGCCAGTTCGATAAGTACGCGTTTAGAATCCTGACAATGACTTGCAATAAACTGACCAAGCGCTTCCAGTTCAGAGGTTTTGGCAGGGAAAGAGAAGCGCGCGGCAGTTAACATCAGCTACCGACTTTTTGGCGGTTGTCAAGGGGTAAAACCATGTCGAGTTTGGTAACTTCAAGAATCACTTTGACGGTGTCTTGTAAATTGCATATCTTCATGTCGACATTGGCTTCACGGGCTTTTTTATAGAGGCTTACCAGTAGCGCCAGGCCTGAGGAATCGATAAAATTCACGCCTTGCATGTCAAGACTAAAGTTCTGGCTGACAGGCTCGAGTGTACCTTTAAGCTTGGCAACTTCGTGCGCGTCAAAGCGACCCCTTAAATGGTAGATGAGGCCGTCGGCTTGGGTTGTGCGGTTAATGTCCATGTTTGTCCTAACAATCTTGAAATATGGAGTAAATACCAGTCTGCAACATCGTCGAGCGTAATGCCGCTTGCAGCCCGGTGGTTAGCTTCGCCTAATTCCTGGGCTTTTGCTCTATTAGAGAGCAATTCATAGAGTGCGGCAGTCAAACTCGCCACATCTCCAGGTTTAAAACTGAGGGCCTTATAGCCTTCATCAGCAATCAGATCAGCCAGGTCTCCTATCTCGGGCATAACTGCCGCTCGTCCAAATTGCCCGGCCTGATGTAAAACCCCACTGCTTCCTGTGGTACTTTCATAGGGAAAAGCGACAACGGTTGCTTCAGAAAAAATGCGCGGCACGTCTTCTTCGGCAACGTAGCCAGTAAACTCGACATTGCTAAGGTGGCTATACTGCTTTTGGGCAGTTTCTAAATAGCCTTTGGCATTGGGTGAGTCGCTACCAGCAATCACCAGGCGAACATCAGGTAGGTGTTTTTGCAACTGGGCATGGGCCTCGAGCAAGACCTCAACTTTTTTATAGGTGCCAAATTTACCAAAGGTCATGACCGTAGGTGCTTCAGGTAAAGGCGCAATGTGACCAACATCAAAAGAGCCATGGGGTGCCAGAAAGGCATTCTTTGCGCCATAGTTTTCACGCAAAATATCGACATAGCGAGGCATGGTGGTGGCAATAAGATCACTCTTTAAGAGTGCCCGGGTAAAGGCGTTGCCAGCCAGATTCATAGCCGTTTTAATTACAGGGTTTTTGGCGTAGCCTGCATTCGTCAAATCTACGGTTTCAAAAAGATTGTGCAGCAGGGTAAAACTCAGGCGTTTGCGCTTACTCATCCAGGGCGCCAAAAGACCCAGCGCCGCAGGAATTCTCTGATCGCCAAAACTGGCAAATTGAAGATTGAAAATTACCGCGTCAGGGTTTAGCTCATCAAGTTTTTTGTTTATTTTCCAGGCATTTTTGGCGTCATTAAAGGACCAGACGCGGTGAATGTTCTCGGCTTCCTTGACGTTTTCACTCAGGGTATCGGCAATGATGCTTAGGCGGCTTACTTCGGGCTTTTTTTCTAAGGCCCGGGCAAAGTGAAAGCCGTACTCATTTAAGGTGCCCTTACTGGGCGGAAACGTGCTGACCAGCGCTATATGCATGGGCATCCCTTTCTGCATAAGCCCCCTGGCGGTCGAGCTTACGCACAGCAAAAATATCTTTTAAAAAACGAATGCTGTCTTTAACCGAATTAACTTTTGAGCCGGGTGCATCAAACCAGCGCACGGGTACTTCGGCGACCTTATAACCGAGTTTGTTGGCAAGATAGAGAAGCTCGAGGTCAAACGAAAAACCCTCCATCTGTTGTTTGCCAAAGAGGTCTTGAGCCACGTCGCGTTTGAAAAGTTTAAAGCCGCACTGAGTATCTTTGACTTTAACACCGCTAAGCCAGCCAGCCACGGTTCTGAGCCCCCAGGACACCAGATGTCTAAAAAAGCTCTTGTTTTCTTCAATGGCACCTTCGGCAGCCCTCGAGCCCACGGCGATATCGGCACCCTCATGCAATTTTTCCATCATGCGCATCAGTTCTTCGATGGGTGTACTGTTATCGGCATCAGCAAACAAGATGTAATCCCCCTCGGCTGCCATAACCCCACGTTTGACCGCGCCGCCTTTACCCGTATTGGCATGCTCTATGAGTTTGAGATTTTTCCAGCCCAGATCTTTAACCAGAGCGGCAGTCGTGTCTTTGCTGCCATCATCTGAGACAATGACTTCCCAGTTGGGCATATAGCTCGAGACAAAGGCACCCATAGCTGCCAGGGTGGGCAAAATGCGAATTTCTTCGTTGTAGGCAGGGATGACAATGGAAAGCTCAATCTTATCCAGTTTGACATCGCGCCAGCGTTCAAAATTAGCGTAAGACATAACGCGCTCCTTTAAGTTGTGACTTGTTAAACCAGCCCACGCTTGCACCCATCAGCAAAAGTGCTAAGAGTCCACCCTTGGCAAGCATTTGCATCCAGATGATGTCTAAGCTGGTGCTGTGAAATCCTAAAATCAAACTGACCTGAATGAGTGCGGCAAAGAGGGGCCAGTAGCCTGCCTTATGAGAGCCAAGCGCCAGGTAATGATTACTAACCACATTGGCTAGCGAGTACAGGGTCGTCATAAGCGCATAGGGGGCAATAAGGCTGATACCTGCCAGGTAAGCCTGGCCAAACAGAATGCCAATAACAAATTTGGGGAATAGGGCGCAAAAACCAGTGACGCCTAAACTTATAAAAGCCACAGCGCCTAGCGCTATATAGAGTAAGTCCAGGTGGGGTTTGCCCTCGGCAGCTCTGGCAGCCACCATTGGGAAAATGGCCGCACTAATGGCCCAGGAACCGTAAAAGACGATGCGGCCAATCAGCGCAACAGCCGCGTAAATCCCTGCTTCTTCGCTACTGAGTAAGGCGTTCACCAGCAAGACATCGGTATTAATAATGATGGCTTGCGCTGAGAGATTTACAAAAATAGGTGCGGCGTATTTGCCGACCTCTTGAGGGCTCATCAGGCTTTTGAGTTTTAGCCGGAAAAACCTGCGTAATTGAAAGGTGGTAACAGGTACAGCTGCCAGCGTTGCCAGAACAGCTCCTGAAGCGGCAGGGGCAAAAAACAGAGCCAGAGGCGTAAGGGCAATTTTCAGGGCATGCTCGAGCACCATATTGGAACCGAGCACCACAAAAGCCTGTTCCCCTTGTGCTTCACCGCGCCCGGTACCCATAAGGGCGTAAAGAGGCAAAAACACGCCTAAGCCCATGAGCCAGGAAGCTGGAAGTTTAATGATGGGAGAGAGGGGCTGGGCTAGCAACAGCAGGGCCAGTCCAAAGATGATGCCCGATGCCAGAGCCAGACGACTGCTGAAGCCAGCCACGCTGGTTTTTGAGGCGGCAAATTTGGCGGTCACCTGTTGTAAGGTTAGCGGTAAAAGGGAAACCAGCAGAAAGAGAGAGATAAACGAGGCATAGGCTCCGTAAGCCACCGGGCCAAAGAGTCTGCCTAAAACCAGGGCGTAACCGTAGTTGAGTACGTTTACGATCATCATGGCGCTAAAAAGCAGACCACTACCTGTTAATACCTTTTTGAGTTGACTATTCACATTATTCCTCGCGCATGCCAGCTAGGTCTGGCTAGCATCAGACTAAGGAATTGCTGTTACAGCTTTGTTACATCTGGTGTTTGAAATGTGTTTCTTTATAAAGGGATATTTGCCACAATCCTAAATAGCCCCATGGTTTGTTTGCAGTCCTGCAAATAAACCTGAGTAGCACGATTAACCCGAGCGCAAGCTTATCAGTGAAGTGCCGAGTTTATGTACGGAAAAACGAACCAAACATCCTTTATAGTCCCCATGGATTGCCCTGAATAGTTCCCTGCACCAGCTGAACTTTAAGACCGCCATTTGTAAGGGAGAGAGTTTCCAGAACAGAGATTTTTGCCTTTTGGAGCCAGTCAATCTCTTTACAGATAAAAGCAAAGTGACAGCCCTGATAGTTGGTTTTCAGGTGCTGAGCAAAGGAAGCTAAAAGAATGTCAAGGCTCGAGACTGACTCGAGCCTTTCGCCGTACGGCAAGTTACTGATTATCAGGGTTTGTTCAGGTTTAACGTCGAGTAAAAAAGAGGTTGCATCTCCCACTTGAAAATCAATCTTTGTATGACCTGCTTGTAGTGCATTTTGTCTGGCAATAGTAATATTTTTTGCTTCAATGTCTCGACCAATAAAGCGCTGACTTGTTGCCTGCTCCTGAGCTTTGGCTTCGTGCTTAAAGCGCTCCCACTTGCTTGGTTGAAAGGCAGGTAGCTGCTCAAAGGCAAATTGCCGTAGCCTGCCCGCGGCCTTGTGCATGGCAAGCTCGAGCCCCTCAATCAGCAGGGTGCCAGAGCCGCACATAGGGTCAACAATAGTTTGATAGTCAAGTGCCTTTGATGTTAACAGGATGCTGGCTGCCAGCGTTTCCCTAATTGGGGCTTCGGAAACCAGTTGACGGTAGCCGCGTTTATGCAGGTGTTCACCACTGGTATTTAGACTAATGGTGCATCTGTCCTGAAAAAAACGAATGTGGAACTCGAGCGAGGTATCATCTTCCTTTTGTACTGGTTTCAAACCTAATGGCTCCACCCTCGCCAAAACAGCGTCATGCAGGGTTCTGGCAATGTTTTTATGATGCCTCAGTCGTGACGTTTTGGCGCTGACCTTTACGCTGTAGCTTTCGTTAAACCCAAGATAAAGTTCCCAGGGGATTTTCTTGGCTGCGTTAAAAAGCATGGGGTAGGACTGGGCTAGAAATGTGTCTATTCGCAGCAAAACGCGGTGGGCGGTTCTGAGTTTTAAATTGCTGTGGTAGAGGGCGTCAAGGTTGCTCTCAAAGCTAACCCCGCCACGCTCGAGCTCTAAGTTAGCAGTATCAGGTAATTGCGCTATCTCTGCCGCCAGGACCTCTTCAAACCCTGGCGCACAGGCTGCAAAATAGCTATGCGTTGCTTTTAAAAAATGGCGCTTCAGGCGGCGCTCAAGCCCGCGTTTAGTAAGGGTTCCACTACTGTTCATTTCGTGGGTCAAGGAAATCTCTCAGACCATCACCCAAAAGACTCCAGCCCAGTACCGTCACAATGATGGCAAGCCCTGGTACCAGTGCCGGATAAGGTGAAAAACTCAAAAACCCCTGTGCCTCGCGGAGCATATTGCCCCAACTGGGTACATTGGGTGGGCTTCCCAAACCAAGAAAACTAAGCGCTGCTTCTGCCAGAACGGCAACCGCTAAACTTAGACTGGCCTGCACAATGATCGGGGAGAGGCTGTTAGGCAAAATGTGCTTAAACAAGATGCTCAGTTCTTCCATGCCTTGAGCTCTGGCAGCCTCGACATAGGGCAAATTTTTTTGCGTTAATACCGAGGAGCGCATTAGCCGGGCAAAAATAGGAATAGTAGCAATGCCAATGGCTGTCATGGCGGTCAAGGTTCCGGGCTTGAAAATAGCTGCCAGCAACAGCGCCATAAGAATGGCAGGAAAGGCGTAGAGCGTATCGATAAGGCGCATACTTATGTCATCAAACAGATTGCCAAAATAACCTGCCAGTGCGCCAATGAGTGAGCCGATGCTGGCGGCAATACCTACAGCAATAAAGCCAACATAAAGGGTGCTGCGTGCGCCTATCATCAAGCGGCTTAAAAGATCGCGACCAAAATTATCGGTTCCGAGCGCATGTTCTGAATTAGGAGAGGCAAACTGGCTGCCAAAGTCCATCTTGTTGGGGTCAAAGGGGGTCCAGAAAAAGCTGATGATAGCCGCAACCATAACCAGAGCAATCAAGCTGATTCCAAGATAAAGATTAAATCTACGCATAATCCAGACCCTTTTATTAAATCATAAAGCAGGTATCATCTGGTCATAAAGCAGGTATCTCTGACCAATAACCACTCGAGTAATAGCACCAGTATCGTAGATAGATTTTTGCCAATTGAGTTTTTTGTGCCGCAAGCTGCAAAAACCCACGAACTAGTTATCTGCCGCATAAGCCTGGTCGATGGTACTGCCAGGAAAAAAGTTTGATGCCAGATAGTTCAGGCTTTGTGCGCGATCTTCTTCGGTGCCTTCGTTACTCTCTAAAAGCTCCTGACAGTAAACTGCAATATCCTGAATGATACGTTCATAGCGAAAATAAGCCAGGGCAGGCTGAACTATCGTTGTTTCCCCATACCCCTGATAAAACATTTGCTTTTCTTCCTCAGGGCTAACATGACTGCCTAACAGGGCGCCCCCTATAAACATGAGATCTCGTTCTTTTGGGGCCAGGATGAGCGTATCCCAGTCGACCAGATAAAAACGGTCTTTGGTCAGATGCAGGTTGCCAGCATGCAGGTCGGCATGGCAGGGAACCAGAGTCAAAGCTTGGTTTGTTAGCTCGAGTGCCAGTTCATCAGCCCGCTGGACTAGCCTGGAAAGTTGAGTGTGCTCCTTTAAGAGTAGTTCGGCCGTTTTCTGAGCGATTTTTTCACTAAAGGCTTCAACTTGAATCCGCTCGAGAAAATCTCTGACCAGATTTCGCCATTCTGCTGAAAAGGTTTCTTTGGGAAAAAGGGGCTCGAGGTCTGCTGCAATGGATGTGCCATGAATCTTTCTCAGAGTACTGCCAAAGCTTTGCCACTGCTTTGGGCTAAGCGCCTGCTGATAGGCGGAAATGCCTTCTATAAAGGGAAAAAGCATCAGCTTATAGACATCAAAGTGAGTATAGAGTTCGCCCTTTTGTGTTGGCAGGGGCGCAATAATCTGCTTTAATCCCTGGTCTTTTAACAGTTTGGGAAAACACAGGCTAAGAGGGGTAAAATTAGCACTTCGCAGTTTAAGAAAATAGGCATGGTCTTTGCTTCTGGCTAAAAAAAGCACGGTGTTTGGGTCAGCGCCAAGATTTAAAGGCTCGAGCCCTGTGAGGTCCAGAGCATACTGGTTGTTCACTGCCTGTTGTAGCTGAATCAGATTTGGCTCAGGGAAGTTAAACACAGACCAAGTTTAGCCTAGCAAAGATGTGCTTGTTCACATGAGTTTGGCGTGCAGACTGGCTAATCGTAACGAATGCGTGGGTCTAAAAGTCCGTAAGAGATATCTACCAGAAAACTCAGAAGGACAATGGCGGTGGCATAAACCATGACTTCGCCCTGCATAAGGGGAAAGTCCCTGGTACCAATCGCCGTAAGGGCCAGCCTGCCTAAGCCCGGAATAGAAAAGACCTGCTCAACCACGATAGAACCAATAAGCAAGTTAGACAGACTTAAGCCTAAAATGGTGATGATGGTAACGAGGGCGTTACGCAGCGCATGCTGGTAAACCACTTGACCAAAGGCTAAGCCCTTGGCTTTGGCGGTGCGTATATAGTCCTGACTTAAAACCTCGAGCATAGCAGCCCGAGTCATACGGGTCATAACCGCAGCCTGACCTAGACCGAGTGCCGACACTGGCAAAATGAGACTGCGCAAAAAGCCCAGCGGGTCTTTTGACCAGGGAGTAAAACCAGCGGCAGGTAGCCATTTTAGTTCGACACTAAAGAGCAAAATGAGCATAAGTCCCAGCCAAAACGAGGGAATCGCAGCGCCAAGTTGTGAAGCCAGTACAATCAGCGGATCAAGCAGGGTTCCTTTACGTAGCGCAGCAAAAATCCCTAGAGGAATAGCGATAAGACAGGCAATAAGAGCGCCGCCCAGAGCCAGCGCAAAAGATACGCCCAGCCTCGGAGCGATAAGCTCAATAACAGGTTTCTGATAATTGAGCGAGTCACCAAAATCTCCTCGCAAAATGCCAGTAAACCAGGAAAAGAAACGCACAATGGGGGCTTCGTTAAGCCCAAGCTTTTCTCTTAAGGCTGCCAGTGACTGTGGGCTGGCATTAATACCCAGAATGATTTCAGCAGGGTCACCAGGAATGGCAAGCAGGGCACAAAAAACCAGCACTGCTGCCAGAAAAATGCTGATTAAGGCCGTTAAAAAGCGGCGTGTCAGGTAGCTAAGCATGTTTAAACATTGTGAATAAAAACCTTGGCATCATAGCTAAAAAGAGGCAAGTCTTGCTTGCCTCTTCAGTTTACCCTTTTTAGGGTTTCTGTGTTTTAGCTTATTCTGCGCGGTAAACCGCGGTCATATCAATGGCAGGGGTAGGTTGGCTGGTCCAGAAACCGTAGACATCGGACTTGGCTGCCCAGAGTGCAAAAGGACTCATCACCCAGACATTTACCGCGTCATCGGCAATGATTTTGGCAATGTCCTGATAAATAGCAATTTGCTTGTCCTGATCGGGCTCGAGTTCCGCAGCCTTTAAGAGTTCGCCAATCTCTGGATTGTCATATTTGTAATAGTAGTCAGGGTTGGCATAGATATTGATGTCGCGTGGTTCTGAGTGACCAATAATGGTCATATCGTAGTCGCCGCCTAAAAAGATGCGCTGAATCCAGGTGCCCCACTCAACGACGCTTAAATCAACCGTAATGCCAACTTCAGCAAGCTGCTGGGCAATTACTTCTCCGGCACGCCGCTCTATGTTGTAGGGTTCTGGCAGTTCAAACTTTATGCTAAAACCATCGGGGTAGCCTGCTTCGGCCAGTAGTTCTTTAGCCTTTTCGGGGTCATAAGGGTAAGGATTAAGATCTATATAATAGGGTTCTGAAGGGCTCATGTGAGTACCTATCACACTGGCTAAGCCAAACATAGCACCCTGTACAATGGCTTCTTTATCTATGGCGTAAGTAATGGCTTCACGAACCAGTTTGTTGTTTAGCGGTTCGCGGGAGTTATTCATAGCCAGCGTGATTTCAGCAGTACCGTAACCTTCGGCGCCTTTGAGATCGGGGCTTTGGGCCAGTTGTAAATACTGCTCTGGGGTAACGCCGGTCAGATCAAGGTCACCTGCTTGCAGTGCCGCAAAGCGGGCATTAGGGTCAGAGATGATTTTGAACACAACGCTGTCAAGATAAGGAACACCGTCCATATAATAGTCAGCGAATTTTTCCAGGCGAACTTCACTACCTTCAATATAGTCAGCAAACTTAAAGGGACCCGTGCCAATGGGTTCACTGCGCTGAGTTTCGGCTTTGGCAGCAGGGTAAATGACTGAGTCAGGACGGGCCAGGTTATAGAGAAGGCTCGAGCTTGCTTCAGAAAGGGTCAAAACAATAGTATTGCCCTCACCCGCTGCTATGCTTTCAATCGCTTCATAGTACTCGGGGTGGGTGTGACCTGAGTCAGGGTTTTTGGCGCGTTCAAATTTGGCAACAATGTCATCTAGCGTTAAATCGCTGCCATCATGAAACTTAACCCCTTCACGAATATTAAATGTCCAGCTAAGACCGTCTTCTGAAATGTCCCAGGACTCAGCCAGTGCCGGGACGATGTTGCCGCTTTCGTCAAAGCGAACCAGACCCTCAAAGACGTTATGGTACATAACTCGAGCGATCTCTTGAGATGTTGAGGCTGACGGATCCCAGCCAGGGGGCTCAGCCGTGATGGCGACGGTGACGGTGCCGCCCATGGCCGGGGCAGGGTCATCTTGGGCTAGAGACCAGCCTAAAAGAAGGATAGATGCGAGAACGAAAAGTCGTTTCATAAAACCTCCATGCTTAGTTTAGTGCCTCTAGAGCATATCAGGTTTCAGAAAAGATTAAAGCTCGAGTCAAACTCGAGCTTTTGTACCTGTAAATGAAAGGACTATTTTGCTGTTAAATTGCTGACCGTACCGTTTACACTGACCGTAAAGCTGCCAGATTGACCACTGCTATAAGTTGCAGCCACAACGGTATAGCTACCTTTACTTAAACTCATCTGAATTCTTGAGTTGTAGCCACTACCGCCATCATCATCAGTGGCAATGACCTGACCAGAGCTGTTAAGCAGATAAAGGTAGGTGTCAATGCTCGAGCTAAGGTCTATGCTTACCGTACCAGATTGGTCGACGCTGAAAGAATATTTGGGGTTGCTACTGGCGCTGCTGCTACGTCCACCAGAGCTGGTCCATTTACCCTGCAAGCTTAGCGTTTTTGAACTACTACTGGGGCTACTGCTTATAGAAAAATAGTTATAGCCCTTGGCTACATTTAAACGACCATCACTAAACCCTACATAGTCCGAACCACCGGCGAGATAGCTATCCAAGTTTCGGCTCGAGAAGTTTCCTATATCTGACATATAGAGAGCTAGCGTGCCCGAATAGAGCGGTGTCGCAAAGGAGGTGCCAGTTACTTTGGCAACCTGATTGTTGGGGTACGCAGTTAAGATTTTTTCACCTGGAGCAACGTACTCGAGGTCAGATCCATAAGAAGAAAAGCTTGATTTGCTATCTGTACTTGTTACACTACCAATGCTCATGAGTTTGCCTTCATTGGCAATAATCTGAGCACCTGCTGCTGGGTGAAGCAGTGTGGTATTACCGGTATTGCCTGCGGCAGCCACAATGTAAACACCGCTACTCATAGCCGCATCGACGGTATAAAAGAGAGGGTCAATATAATCAACGCTACCTAGTGATAGGTTAATGACATCAGCACCTTTTTGCACAGCCCAGTCAATTGCCAGAAGCAAGTCATCAAGGTCACCCTGTCCGTCTGGCCCTAAAACGCGTATAGGCAAGATGGTTGCCAAAGGTGCAAC
The DNA here is from genome assembly GCA_020431825.1 of Trueperaceae bacterium. Taxonomy (GTDB): domain Bacteria; phylum Deinococcota; class Deinococci; order Deinococcales; family Trueperaceae; genus JAHEBB01. The sequence continues at coordinate 26,464 of JAGQHN010000036.1, forward strand.
CTGCAAAACGATGCCCGCAGCAGCCGTACCGTGACCATAGGCTTTGCCGCTTGAGCTTCCTTCCTGAGGATAACTATCATTGTCAACATAGTCTTTCCACTCAGTTGAGGGGGCTAATCTTCCCTGAAACATAGGATGATTCAGGTCAATACCGGTATCAATAACAGCAACTTTAATGCCCTGACCATAGTTATGTGAAAGCTCATGTGCTTGCGCAAGTTTGATCTGGTTGAAAATGCTGGCGTTTTCTTGAGGTAGGGGGGGAGTTGAGCTTGTTTCACCAGAAGCCCAGGCACTCCAGCCACCAGCCCAGGCGCTAAAGCCACCCGCCCAGGCAGAAAAACCACTGGACCAGGCACTTATGCCAGAAGAGCCTACTTCTGGATTGCTGTAGGCATTTTGATTGACCGTAGTTGCTAAGGTACTTAACTCACCCTCTTCTTTGCTAAAGCCTAAAACAGCAAAGCCTGCTTTGGGATTAAAGCTTATGGTGCTGCCACCGTAGCGCTGCTCGACCTCTGCTTGAGTGCTCGAGCCGTCAATTTTAACGGAGGCAACATAATAGGGGGCCACTTCTTTGTTAGGGGCAAGTTCCCTACCATTTAGAGAATTACTGCAGGAGGCTAATAGGCCCAGGCCTATGACCAGTCCGACATACTTAAGGAGTTTTGAAACAGTGTGATGCATGAAGACGCTCCAAGATGCGAAATTATAAGTGCATCATAATTCTCAGTTTCTGACACAAATCTTACTTGGAGTGTCCAGGAGTTAACAGTTGTTTTAGCTTACAAAAGAGGTCTATTTTGCTGCCATGTTGCGTTTATGAGTCAAACGCAACATGAATGATTTTGAAGCTTGTCCGGGCCCAAGTTCAGATTTACGCACTTGACGGTGGGAAATGAAATAAGCTCGAGTCAGGCTCGAGCTTATTTCGGCTTAAGCTAGTCTTCGTTTTTGGCAAGTCCAATAAACACGCGGTTAATTTTGCCTTCTGCCCGTACCCAGATAATGTCATCAAGCCCGTCACCATCAACGTCACCGACAAGGGTATCGTAGTTAGTCCAGTTGAGAACCTGCGGATGGTCCTGTTTTACCCTGCTGAAGTCTATCGGGTGAACCGAGTCGTCAGTACCCAGCCCAATGTAAATGCTTTTGACATTTAAATTAGTCGGAGCGCCTCCTGGCCCTGTCCAGATGAGATCGTCACGTCCGTCACCATTGACATCCCCCAGGTTATTTTTGTAAGTTCCCCAGACAACATCGGTAGCCGTATTTCTTATGACAGAACTAAGGGTGTAATCACTATCTTTACCCTGACCATAGCCTACCTGAGCTTCACCGCGATCAAAGCGAAGACCTGAGCTGACAATATCTGAAAATACATCGCTATTAATGTTAGCAACCACCAGATCATAGGAAAAGCTATAATCTTTGAAAGGTCTAAAATTAAAGCTTCCATCTGCCTGACCGAGGGCGGTATAAACCCGTTTGGCCCCTGCGGCGTCACCACTGTCCCAGATCAAGTCAGCATAGCTGTCACCGTTTACATTGGCAACAGAGACATTGTAGGGAGTCCAACCACCTTCGGCGCGGTCCTGAAAGGGAAGGCTTTCAAAACTGCCATCACCCTTTGATAAGCCTACATAGGTACGGTTGTTTGCTTCGGTGAAGTTCCAGACAAGATCGTCTTTGTCATCGCCATTGACATCCATGGTTAGCAGGTCATAGCGTTCCCAGCCGCTGGCATTGCTATTGCTATGAGGTGACACGTCTGTAAAGTCAAAGCCTGTAAAGTCTCCACTACCACAGCCCCCATCAAGCTGTGCAATGCCAGCATAGGTTTTATTGGCACCTGAAATATGTACATTCCAGATCACGTCGTCACAACTGTCGCCGTTTAGATCCAGGATGCGCGTTTCATAATTCCCCCAACCTTCAGCGGCTTTTTCCGGGTGCTTGGCGAAATAAAGAAAGTCGCCGGTGGACGCATTTAGAAAGTCGAAGTTGCCTTTTTGGTTGCCAAAGGCAAGCACCAGTTCATTGTCACTACCTTTATGATTGAGTAGCAGATCGGCTCTGTCATCGCCGTTAAAATCGCCAATTAAAGGTTCATAGGGTGTGCTGATTGGCATGTTTTCGGTTTTTTGTACCAGACCAAAGTCAAAGGTGCCGGGCGTGGAAATTTTGGCGGAGCACTCTTTAAGATTAAAGGTTCCGGCTTCGCTTACTTTAGCAATACTGCCATCGCCCAGATTGCGAAAGACATAAGAAAGAGGTTTAGCGGTGGTGAGCGCAGCGCGTTTGGTGAAGTACTGTGACCAATCGCCTGAACGAATCATGGCAATGGTGGCATCGGCTGGCCCACCATAGGAAGTAATAGCAATTTTAGATTTTTCCAGAATGTTTTTTTGCGAGGCGGACAGGCTACCACTAACACTGGTGCCAATACTGTTATAGGCGGCATTAATGGTGCCTCTTAGTTCGTCTTCGCTGGCGGTTGAGGTCATGGTGAACATCATCATGCGACCATAAACGACCTCTGACAGGTATACCGGTAAATTGCTAGGCCCGATTCTTCCCAAATTGACCTGCTCCTGAAGCTTTGCTGCGGTAAAAGCGTCGCTAAAAAAGCCACCAGGGGTTTGGGGAGGGGCAACAGAAACGGTAAACATCTGCTGATAAAAGTGAACTGCAACGGTGGTTTCAGATTCCTTTTTGGTTTTTTCACCACTGGCAGAGCCACTAAAACCGAGATATTTGCCTGAGAGTTTAAAAGATGCAGCGAAGTCGCTATCGCTGTGATAGGTCTCAATATTAAATTGAATACTCGAGGGCGTATCAAGATTTTCAGCGGCAGCGTCACCGACCATGTCACCAATGGCTTTGGTCACCGTGACCAAACTGGGGTTTTCCACGACCTGCGCCGGGTTGTCGTTAAAAAAGTCAGTAATGGCAACCTGAATAGGAGCCCTTTCGGCAATGGTTAAACCCAAAAGCGACCCTACCCCATCAGCATAACTTTTGCCCTGTATCAGGCTGCCGGGCCATAAAATGCTGGCGTCAGGGTTATACATAACAATTTTTTCAGGGTTGCTGGTAAGGGAATAGGGCGTTTCTGTACAGGTGTAGGTGACATCTTCGAATTTGAGGGGTTCGCCGGTCGTTTCGTCACGGATGACATTGCCATCTTCGTCTTTGCTAGGCGTGCTTAGCTTAACAGATGCTTTAAGGCTGGCTTCTCCTGAGGGGGCGGCTACCTGCGTTTCCTGAGGTGGGGAAAAATCAGTCCAGCTAGGTAAGGTTGTCAAAAAGCCATTGACATCAGAAACTTTGACACCTCCGCCCGAAGAGCTGCAAGCTGCCAGGGAAACGACCAGGCTTATAAGTAAAAGCCATCTGCTTAGGCAAGAAGGTCTTAAGGTTGCTTTTTTAGACATGCACATTCCTCCTAAAAAGGTGATGATTTAGTTTAGAAATCTGTTATCAGTAGATTATCAGTGACTCACTGATGATTGTTCTGGAACTTCGGTGTTACCTTTTAGAGCGAGTTTCATTGTCTTTTCTCGAGTCAGTGTTTTACCTAAAGCCCAGGCTTTTGCAAAGGCTTTAGCCCCAGTTTTTTGACGAGCTTCCGCTAGCCATTGCTCATAGGTTTTTCGTTCGCCGGGAGTAAGGCTCGAGTGTATGCTCTCGCGCAGGGTTGCTGCAGCTGCCCAGAGTGTCGCAGCCTGTTCGCCTCGGCTTGTCTGGCTCAGGGTTTGGGCGAGATTCTCGAGGGTCTCGGCTATACCTCTGGCATTATTGGATTCCTGATGCATAAGCAGGCTTTCTTTGGCCAGAGCTTCTGCCCTGGCGAGGTCGCCAGATAGTCTGGCAATATGAGCAAGATGACCCAGAGATTCTCCTATGCCTAGCTTGTCATTGAGGTTTCGAAAAAGCTCGAGTGCTTCCTCATAAAGACTTTGTGCGAGAGGATAGTTGTTTTGTGCTTCCGCCAAATCCCCTTGAATACCGAGAGTAATGGCAATCCCAATACTATCCTGAAACTGCCTGTGCAGCTTTAGCGCTTGACTCAGGTACAGTTCCGCCTCGGCAAAATCCTCCACCAAAAGGGCTACGGAACCGAGATTGGTAGTAACCTGCGCTTCGCCCATCAGGTCATGAGCCTCGCGTTTGAGGTCTAAACTTTCCTCGAGGTAGTCAAGGGCCTCTTGATACTGACCTAACTCAATGGCTACCAGAGCAAGATTGTTGAGGGCTTGTGAAATGCCGTGGGTGCCTTTTAAGGCTCTAAAGATGCTTAAGCATTCTTCCTGATAGCGCTGCGCCGTTTTATAAGCGCCCTGACAGCGCAGGGCGTTGCCTAAGTTATTAAGCACATTGGCAATGCCAAAATCATCGTTAAGCTCACGAACAATAGCAAGGCTTTCCTCGAGCAAGCTTTGCGATTCGCCGTAGTTGCCGTACCAGAAGGCTACAATCGCAAGGTTGTTTAGCACCATGGCGATACCACGTTTATTATTATGCTTGCGCTGAAGCTCTAAACTTTCATGAAGCAAATCCTGAGCCAGTGCATAGTCCCCCTGAATTCTTAAGACCAGCCCGAGATTACTGAGAACCTGAGCAATGCTGGGTTCCATTTGCAAGTCCCGGTACAGGGTCAGACTTTCTTCCAGGGAGCCTCGAGCTTCCTGCAAATGTCCTTGAAGCCGAAGGATGTTGCCCAAACCATTCAGGGCTCTGGCGCGTAGTTGCAAGTCGCTAGCTGCCCCGTCCAGACTAAGGATTTTCTTTAGCCAGTCTCTACCTTCGGTGTAGTAGCCGCGGATTTCCCAGTAACGACTTAGAGGACCCGCCAGGCGAAGCGCCAGTTGACTATCGTTTTCTGCATACGCCCAGCTAAGCGCAGCGCGGAAATTATTAAGATCGCTGTCAAGACGTTCCAAATAAGTCAGCTGCTCAGCGCCAGATAAGTGTTGTGCCATTTCTTCGGCAAGCTGGGAAAAATATGTGGCATGCTGCTTTTTGTGCTGAGTCAGTTGTTCAGGGTTCTGGCCCAGTTTTTCATAACTAAACTGCTGCACCACCACATGTCTTTCAAAACGACCTTTTTGGGTACGCTGCAAGAGAGATTTGTTGACCAGCGACAGGAGTGTTCGCAATTTGCTGCCAGTTACCGCTTCTGCGGCATCTTTGCTAAAGCCACCCCGAAATACTGCCAGATTTGCCAGAGTTTCCTGCTCGGCATCGGAAAGCAGATTCCAGGAGTGTTCAAAAACAGCGCGCATGCTGCGGTGGCGCTCACTCAGGTCTTTGTGGCTAACTGCCAGCAGGTCAAGATTATGTTCTAATTCTTCGACAATTTCCTGTGGGCTTAAGAGACGCACCCAGGTAGCGGAAAGCTCGAGCGCCAGCGGCGAGCCACCTAAAAGACGACAAAGCTGTAAAAGGGCGCTTTTATTGCTGGCACTGAGCGTAAACATGGGGTCGGCGCGGCGGGCATTGCGCAGGAAAAAGGCTACCGCGTCATAGGACTCGAGGTTTTCATGGCTGTCACCCTGGGGCAAACTAAGTCCACTCAGATCAAAAATCAGCTCAGCATGAAAGTCAAGGGCTTCACGCGAGGTTACAATGATTTTTGATCCTGCCGATGCCTCTAAAATCTCAATAATGATTTCTGAACCATCAAGCAAATGTTCAAAATTATCAAGTAGTAAAAGCAGCTCTTTATCTTGCAGATAGTCGAGAAGTTGCTCGAGGGGGGCCCGCTGCGTTTCGTTACTGAGCCCCAAAGCAGACAGGAGGGCGCCAGGAATAAGGCTTGTGTCGTTCAGGGCAGCCAGCTCAATAAACACGGCACCATCTCTAAAAAGGGGTGCCTGTTCACGGGCGAATTCTGCAGCCAGACGACTTTTGCCCATACCACCCAGGCCAAGCAGGGTGATAAGCCGTGTTTCGCTTAAGAGGCGGCGTAACTCGGCAAGCTCGAGCGCTCGGCCCATAAAGGGTGTTAAAAAGTTAGGAAAATGACGTAGCAGACTTGTTTTTATTGGGCTTGGTACGGGCTTTGAAACCTGAGGCGCACTTAGCGCATCCAAAAGGTCTTGGGTGGACTCGAGCGGCTCCATGTCCAGTTCTGCTTTTAGTTGCTGGGCAAAACTTTCATAGGCCTTAATGGCTACGTCACGCTGATTGTCTTTAATGAGGCAGCGTAAATAGGCCTGCAAAATATCTTCTGCCAGTGCGTCCTGTTTTAAAACATCGCGCAGTAAAGCGACGGCTTCCGGGTAATTGTTGTCAGACTCGAGTTGCCCTGCATGGTTTAACACCGCTTCTCGCCAGGCATGGTGCAGGTTTTCTCTTTCTTGAATAAGCCAGTCTTCAAAACTAGGGGCATAAGCAGTAACAACCCCTTCCAGTAGTTTGCCTGAATACTGCTTGCTGGCCTGAGACCAGAGACCTTCTCCCAGAGCTTCACGAAACTGTTTAACATCGCTGTCAATAAGCCAGCGTACGCGGTTACGCTCAGTTTCTAAAGCTTTCAGCCAGCGCTGCTGTTTACAGTGATAAAGCAGCTGGCTTAAGTTATGCCGGGCAGTCTTTTCATCCTCATCGGGCCAAAAGAGAAGGAGCAGTTCATCACGGCTTGCCCAGTCCTCTTTATAAGCCAGATAACTGGCTAAGAGTAAAGCTTGTTTTGGAGGAATGTCCATTACTCTATCCTCGGTAACAAGCCTGGGCGTGCCCAAAAGCTGAAGCAGCGGCATGACTCATCATAAAGCAAATCCTCGAGCTGTCAGGCAAAAAACCTCAAAAGGAGGTTTGGGAAAGCTCAAACCTCCTGAGCAACGCTTTATTCCTTATAGCCTTTAAAATCTTCGTACATGGTTTTGACTTCTTCATCGCTTAAGGCCCGGTTGAAAGTCATAACTTCATCCATAAGGCCATTAAAGGGGTAGGAATAGCTAACGTCAGACTTGCGATAACCAGCATTGCCAAAGCGGGTCCGCTGATCGCTGGTCACAAAACCATCTGTTGGAAAGTTTCCTTGACCAACTGCCGTTTTCACTTTTTCTCCGTTGACAAAAAGTCTTATATTATTTTCGCCAACACCAGCGTTGCCATAGACAGCAGTAACCAGAGTCCAGACATTGGCAGGTGCGGCGTCTTTTGAGCTTAAAGGCGTAATCAAAAGGTCAGAAGAGCTCGAGCCTGAGTTGGGTCTACGATAAAAGAAAAGACTATTGCCCGAGGCTCCTACTTTAATCATGCCTAGTACAAACTGTCCTGCACTTTGGAAAGGTCCCGTTTCTGCGATAAACACACTAAATTGCGAATTGCTTCTGGGGTTAATCCAGGCACTTATGGTGTAAGGAGCAGTAGAGTCAAAAACCGTAGGTTCTGGCTTATACCCTGCAAAATAAGAGTTATCGCCATTCATGGCAAAGGCCTGCCCATACTTACCTGCGCCGTACTCGAGATTATTTTCAAAGGTAGTAACGTCTCCCAGATCTTTGGCATTACCTTCACCCTGCCACCAGTGATCGGGTTGCGGCAAGTTGCTTACCGGATTGCACTCGAGCAGGTCATACGTGGTGGTGTCACCAACCTTGGCAACGGGAAAATTACCACCCAGTTGCTTGAGGGTGTAAGAAATGGGCTTGAAGGTGGTCAAAGAAACATCGCCTTCAAAAAATTCGGCAAGGTTATAACTGCTGCCGTCAGGATTATCCTCGAGCGATTTAATCAGATTAAAAGCACCACTGGCAGGGCCGCCAACCTGTACAAATTTCACCTCTGAGTTTTTCAGGATGTTTTTGTACTTGGCATCAGCATTGACCTCACCACTAAAAGCGCCGCCGTTATAGGCAAAATCAAGTGAGGCTTTTATATCTTTGACACTGGCTGACGAGGTAAAGGAAAACATCATGATGCGCCCATAAGTTACCGAGGAGACAAAAGTTGGTAGATTATCTGGGCCTATGGCACCTCTATCGATTTGCTCCTGCAATTTGGCCTGTGTAAAGTCACTGCTGAAAAACTCGGCTGCGGTTTGGGGTTCTTCTACCGTTATGGTAAAGGCTTTTTGAATAAAGTAGGCTGTAACCGTGCGTTTTGTACTGCCGGTTTTGTAGTCAAGGCTAGCATCCACCGAAGCACCAAGATACTTGGCATTGAGGTCTAAACCCAGTGCCATTTGCTCTTTGGAGTAAGAAACGGTTTTGCGGTAGCTGACATCGGTACCAGGGACAAAGCTCGAGCTTTCGGTTTTCTGAATGAGTTCGCGTACTTTGTCTTGCAAGGTAGCTGGCGAGGGGTTTTCTACCTCAATAAAGGACTGATCTGAGGTAGCAAATGAATCAATGGTGATTTTAATGGGGGCTCGTTGGCGTATGGGCAATTCCTGCAAGGAACCAAGTTTGTAAGAGGCTCCTTGCAAAATGAGTCCTGGAATAAGTACACCGGCTTCAGGTGCCATCGTCACAATTGCTTCAGGGTTTTTTGCCAGGGTATAGCGGGTTGTTGTACAACTGTAATTGGGATTGAAAAGTGGATCACTGGCATCAAGAGGCTTGGTTTCACCTGCTTTAACACCTTGCTCTCTTGCTTCTGGCGTGTCCGTTGGGGTCGCTTCTACTGGGGGCGCAAAGCTGTCCCAGGCGCCTAGAGAATTCAGATAAGCATTGGGGGTTGAAACGGAAGCTGATTGACTACAACTTACCAAGCTACCGAGCAAGCCGAGCAGGCAAAAAAGACCTTTGAATGTCTGGAAAAAGTTTGTTTGCCTCTGATTCATGTAGTTCCTCCTTTAGGTGGCTATAAATCCAGCTTAAAGAAGGTCTATCAGTGAATTATCAGTAGCAGGGACTTATGGCTGATAAGAGGCGACGCAGACATTTCTAGCACACTAACGAATGACTTTACTGCCCGGCAAAAGCCGTAGCAGACAAGCATTCGTGTGCAAAGCATCAGGTGGTATCGATGCCACCATCAGGCTTTTCTAAAGCCCTGTGACAGATGTAGGTCAGAACGTAAAACAATCTGATATTCTTTTGTTTAGGAAGAGGCAAGGAACGAAGGTAAGGGAGTTAAGAGAAGCCCAGAATGCTCGAGCATTCTGGGCTTCTTTAGGTTTTGTGGTCAGGGTTTAAGCAGGGGCTTTGCTTCTTGCTTCATCCAGCGTTTTCATCAGACTGTTAAAGGGTTTGATAAATTTATCAACGCCTTCATCTTCTAAGGTCTGGGTAATCTCATCCATATTGATGCCAAGTCTGGCAACTTCGGCCAAGACTTGCTTGGCTTCATCTACGCTGTCTTCAATCAGATCGGCAGGGTTACCGTGGTCACGGTAGGCATCCAGTGTTGAAGTTGGCATGGTATTGACGGTATCTTGACCAACCAGCGGCTCAACATACATAACATCGCTGTAATCAGGGTTTTTGGTGCCAGTTGAAGCCCAGAGCAGGCGCTGAACCCGGGCGCCCTGATTTGCCAGAGCTTGCCAGCGGTCACTGCCAAAGACGTCTTTGTAAATCTGATAGGCCAGTTTGGCATTGGCGATGGCGACCTTGCCTTTCAGGTTTTTGGCGGTGGCATTACCTTTGGCAGCAAGCTCATCAAACATGGGGTCAAGCATGACATCGATGCGGCTTAAGAAAAAGCTGGCAACGGAAGCAATGCGGCTGATATCTTTACCACTGGCTGCGGCTTTTTCTAAACCTTCGACGTATGCCCAGGCCACGTCACGGTAGCGCTCGAGCCCAAAGAGCAAGGTGACATTAACATTGATGCCTTCAGAGATCAGGGTTGTAATGGCAGGTAGTCCAGCAGATGTTCCTGGCACCTTAATAAAAGTGTTGGGGCGACCTAAACGCTGCCATAAGTGACGGGCTTCTTTGACAGTACCTTCTGTGTCATTGGCGAGATCAGGGGCAACCTCGAGGCTGACATAGCCGTAGCGACCCTCATTAGCGTCGTAGAGGTCTCTAAAAAGATCGGCGGCATCCTGAATATCTTGAATGACAATATCCTCATAAATTTCAGCGGTACTTTTGCCCTGAGCAGCGAGGTCGGCAATAGCGCTGTCATATTCATTTGATTGCGCAATGGCTTTTTCAAAAATGGCAGGGTTAGAGGTAACGCCGCGAAGGCCATCACGTTCAATAAGGGTTTTTAAGTAGCCGTCATGCATCATGCTGCGTTTGATTTCGTCCATATAGACAGACTGACCAAAATCGTTTAATTTTTTTAGTGGATTCATGCTGAATACTCCTGTGCAGAAAACTTAGAGGCGTAAGTGCCTTTTGCTTAAGACTAGCACAGTTAGCATAGAAACACGTTTGACCAGGCTAAGTTCTGATCAGGCTAAGTTCTGACCAGGCTAAGTTCTGACCAGGCTAAGTTAAGTGTTTAACTATAAGGTTTCTGATTTTGTGTGGCGAGAGACGAATCCAGTCAGCAGGGTCATCCATCGCAAGTGATGTACGAAATCTGGTAAACAATCGTTAACCAGGCGTCCAGAGCTGAATAGGAACATGCTCGAGTTCTTTACGTTCTTTGGCAAGGTACATGGCACTATCGGCGCGCTCGAGCAAACTGTCAACATGGGCCTCGCTCGAGGGCAAAACGGCGATGCCAATACTGGCACCCGGTCTCAAAGCTTGTCCACTGATTTCAATGGACTCGTCAAAGGTCTGGGCGATGCGCTGGGCAGTTTTTAGAGCGCAACTCTCGCTTGTTTGGGGTAAAAACAGAGCAAACTCATCGCCACCTGAGCGAAACAAGATATCCTGCTCACGGCTTAGTTTGCTTAGTCGCCAGGCAATTTGCTTTAAGACCTCGTCGCCTGCCGAGTGCCCCAAGGTGTCATTGATTTCCTTAAAGCCATTCAGGTCAAAATAGAGGAGGCCACATGACCACTGAAAGCGTTTTGCCAGGGAGAGCAGCTGGGGGGTCCGTGATAAAAAGTAGCGCCGATTATAGAGTCCGGTAAGCTCATCTTGAAAGGCAAGTTTATGAATATGCGCTTCAAAGCGCTTACGCTTGCTGATATCTTCGACAAGTAAGACCAGATAATCATCATGGCGCTGGGTCTTAATCTGATACCACAGCTCGGTATCAGAACCTGACGCATCTTTACGGATGAGCTGCTCAAAAGATTGACTGACCGATGATCTATAGGCTCTCTGCAGGCGCTCGAGTACACTGGGATCCTGCCATATCATCTGGCTGCTTAAAGGCTGCCCCAGGATAGATGCCTGGGGGTCAAGCCAGTAAAGCTTTTTGGCATAATCGTTTAAATAAAAAAAATAAAAGTCGTTAGCTGCCTCTTTCTTTAACACAATGATGCCTGCTGACAGCTCATTGACCATGGTGAACAAAAGCGTGGCAGGAAGAAAGGGTTGCAGCATTGCCAGATTATATAAATGAAAGCCCATGATAGGGGCAATCTGGATGTATCTTTATACAGCTTTGGGCTAAAGTTTACAGTCTGTATAAGATTTGCGTGCATGTTTTAGTACTAAAATGCGGTTTTAATGTTTTGTATAACATTAAAACCGCTCGTGAGAGCGTATCCCTAGATGACTCCGACTATGACATTATTCAAGCATTTTGGTATAGCCCTCTAAAAAGCGCCTCACATCTTCAGGCGTATCAATGTCCTGATAGTGCTCGAGTTCTAGCTCGGCGACTCGAGTACCTTCTCGTTTTAAGGTTTTCGCGCCCTTATCGCCTTTAAGCTCTGAGGCATGGTTGAAAAGTTCTTTTGCAATGACAACGGGCGGCCCCTGAATTCCTTCATAACTGGAAAAAACCAGATCGGCGCGGTAGTCTTGCTGCGTTTTTAAAAGGTCTTGCAGATGCGTTTCTGGAATAAAGGGTTGATCGCCCAGTAAGACCAGCGCCAGTTCAGTTTGCTCTGGCACCCTAAGCAGACCCGTTCGCAGACTCGAGCCCAGACCTTCTTGCCAGTCAGCATTATAAATAAGGCTTGCCTGACCTTTTTCTACCAGGGGTTTATAAGTGTCGTGGTAGGCGCCAACCACTACCAGTACCTCGTCGCAAAGTGGTTTGGCTTTGCCGATGGCGTGCTCTAAAAGACTTTTTCCCTGATACTCGAGCGCCAGTTTTGCTTTACCCATGCGCTGGCTTTCCCCCCCTGCCAGAATGATGCCAGTGATCACGCTTTAGCTTTCATAAGCAAGCGCTCTAGGTTCTCCAGACTTTCAAAATTGTGAGACGGGGCAAAGATATCAATATAGGGCATCGCAGTGCGCATACCGCTGGCGGTTGGTTCATAACCAGGACTGGCAGCCAGCGGGTTAAGCCAGATAATCTGATTGGCCCGTTCGTGCAAACTGCGCATGCTGCGCTGCAAAATGTCCAGATCGCCCGTATCCCAGCCGTCACTGTTAATAATAATGACGGTTTTGCTGTCAATAAAGCCGCCGTAGTGCTCGAGTAATTTAGCCAGACAAACCCCGATTTTGGTGCCACCACTGCGCCCGGGCATAGCTTCTCTGGCTGCCATAATAGCTTCGTCTACTCCGCCGCGTTGCAGATGGAGCGTCAGGCGGTACAGATCGGTACTGAAGCCAAAGACTTCGGCTCGGCCCATATAGCGTTGCCGCACAAAAGCAAAGGCCAGTTGTAGCAAAAAGTGGCTGTAAATCATCATGGAGCCAGAAACATCAAACACAAATAAGATGCGGGTTTTGCCTAGCTCTCGAGTCTTAAACTTAAGGTCTAAAAGCTCGCCGCCCTTGCTTATACTTTTTCGGATGGTTCGGCGTAAGTCTGTAAGTTCGGCCTTGCGTGATGAGGCGACCCAGCGCCGGGAAGCTTTGGTAGCCAGTTGTTTTGCCAGGCGGCGCACCAGTTTTTGCAGGGCATCTACCTGATTGGTCTGAATCATGCTGTCTTTTTTAGCAATGACCTCATCGCGGCTGTAACCCATGGTGTCAATCTGTTCGTCACTGTCGGTGCCCCTTTCCCAGTCGAGCAGAGAAAGACTTTGTACCTTGCGAGCCTGGGGCAACTGATTGACCTGGGGGCTCATATCAGGTTTGTCTAAGAGACCTCCTTCCCAGAACTCGGCAAAGTGGCGAGCAAAACTGCGCTGCTCCGAAGGACTTTTGGCAAAGATGGTTTGCAGGGTCAAAAAGACATCATCACGGTCAGCTATATTTATTTTGCCTAGCGCTTCTAGACCCAGGCTCACTTCGCCCGGCCCAATCAAAAAAGCATGTTGCCTTAAGGTTTTGGCAAATTGAAGTAAATTCGCCTCGAGCCGACTGTGGTAAAGCTCTAACATCGTCTTTAAAGCATAAAGGACAGGCCTTTACAGAATTCCCTGACAAGACACATAGGGAGCGCTTTGTGTCTTAGTTTGTCAGAGCTACTCTGGGGCCTGAATAGGTATGAATACAGGTCATGAGCTCGGGCAGGTTTATAGGTTTGGTCAGGTAGTGCACTGCCCCGAGTTCACGTAAGCTCTGTTTGCTTTCAGTACTGGCATCAGCACTCAAAATGATCACGGGAATGGCCTCGGTTTTTGGATTGGCTTTAAGCGCTTTTAGCACCTCTCTACCGCTAAGCCCAGGCAGATGCAGGTCAAGCAGTACAAGGTCAGGAAGCTGGTTCTGGATAAGCTCGAGCCCGGTATCTCCACGCATGCTGCTTTTAAGCGAGGTGCCAGGCAGGTGCTCGAGGACATGTTCAATCAATTTCAAATTGATGAGATTGTCTTCCAGATAGACAAGGCTGTTGCCCTTACTTGCAGGAAGATTTATGACCTGAGGTAGCTGAGGGTTTAGCTGATGCTTTTCTGCCACCGGAAGGGTCAGGAGAACCTCGGTTCCTTCTCCCTCCTGACTGCTAATTTCAAGACGTCCGCCCAGTAGCTTAACCAGCTCTTTGCTAAGGCTTAAACCAATGCCTGTGCCTTCAACCGCAGTTTGTTCTGCGCCAAGCCTATTAAAAGGTGTAAACAGATCTTTAAGCCTGTGCTCTGCAATGCCGATACCTGAGTCCTTGATTCGTAGCTCGAGACCTCCCTGGTGCTTCTGGCTGCTTATCGTCACGGTTCCTTGGACTTTGTTGTATTTATAGGCGTTAGAGAGCAAATTGATAAGAACCTGTTTAAGACGCTGCTTGTCTGCCTTGACGTAAAAAGGTTCAGAGTTTTTTGTATCTGCATGCCTTACAAGAGTTGCCACCTGGTTTTTTTGCGCCAGGTGCTTGGTAAGCTGCAAGGCTTCTTCCAGAACATCGCTGAGAGATAGTGTCTCTATGGAAAGCGACAATTTGCCTGCCTCAATCTGCGCGATATCTAAAACATCATTAACAAGGCTTAGCAGGTGTTTACCCGCCTGACTAATCTGGGTCAAGTGACTCTTTTGCAGGGGCTCGAGTTGCCCAAGCTCGAGCAGTTGAGAAAAGCCCAAAATGGCATTTAGGGGCGTGCGAAACTCATGACTTACCCGTGATAAAAACTGACTTTTGGCTTCGCTGGCTTCTTCGGCCAGGTACTTGGCCTTGAGCAGATTGGCTTTGATTTGCCGCTCCTTGGTAATGTCAAAGAGTAGCAGAACATAATTAACACATTCTCCCTGTTCGTTAAGAATGGGCTGACCCTCGGCGATGACATAAATAGCTTCATTGCTTTTGGTATAGATGACCTGTTCTTCTTTGAAACTTTGTGCCCGTTCTACTTCAAATCGCTGATTATTGCTCTCAGAATGAAATAAAAACTCGGCTGCTTTTTTGCCCTGGATTTCCTCGAGGCTATAGCCAGTTAGCTGGGTAAAGCTGTCATTAATCCATTCATGGCTGCCGTCAGCTTTGACAATAGACACGGCGTGACTGCTCTTATTGGCAATGACTGCCAGCTTGCGATTGTTTTCTTCGATTTCTCGGTGCGCTCGTCTTTCCAAAATGGTCTGGGTAACATCTCTGATAAAAGCTATAAAAACTCGTTCGCCCTCAAACTCGGTTTCATTGTCAGAAATTTCCATATAAAAGAGTTCCCCATTTTTGCGCTGCCCTTTGAGCAGGGCGTTACGCAGGTTTTGCCGGTGCATTTCAAGCGTTAGGGGGATGGGGGTTAGTTTCTGGACTGACTGGCCTATCATTTCATTAGCCTTATAGCCAAAAATTCGTTCGGCGGCCTTATTAAAAAAGCGTACCCTCAAGGTCTCATCGATCAGCAAAATGCCATCAACCGAGTGGTCGAGAACCACATTGAGCGAGGCAAGGGTGTTGGCCTTTTCGTGCTCGAGTCGCTCGAGTTGCAAAGAGGCCTGATTCAGGCTGGTTTTAAGCCGCTCAAACTGCAAAGGTAAGGGCGGAAGCTTAAGGCTTTTGCCTGGCTTTTTAATAAAGTCGGTGGCAAATTGGCTTGCTTTTTCTAAACTGCTTAAAGGACGGTAGAAGAAAAGCGCCATAACCAGCAGGCTTAAGCTAAGCCCGATTACAGAAATAAAGCTACTGCGCTGCATGAGTTGCAGGCGGAAACCAGAAACACTGCTAATGTCAGCTTGCAGATTAACCATGCCGATGCCCTGCACAGCACTCCCTAAGGGTTGCCATAAGGTCAGAACATCATCTGTCAGGGTATAACCGGGGTCTGGTAGCTCGAGCCTTACACCCGAGCTTATGATTTGCCGTCCACTCAAGGTGTTTTTGATGCCCTTAATCAGTTTGCCCTCAGGGTTATAAAGTTCGATACTGATGATGTCTGGCATCTGGGCAAATTTCCGCAGATAGAGAAAAAGAGCGTAGTCATCGTGATTATCCAGATGGGTCTGACTTTCGGTGGCAATCAGCTCAATGATAGCCCGGTTATGCTCGAGGTACTCCTCTTTAACAATTTTGGCCAGATAATTGCTCTGTACAATAATAAAAAAGAAAGACGCTGAACAGGCCAGCAGCGTAAAAAAAAGAGCTACCTGCACATAAAAATTGGTCAGGAGACGCTTCGCTAAACTTGAGGTTCTTACCATGAGGACTCACAATCGAGCAGGTATCAGGTAATCACCTTAGATTTTGATTGTTACACTGCTATTACAACCTCAGCAAGTTTATTAGCCTCAGTAAGTAGCCAGGACTGTTTCCAGCTTTTGCTAAGGTAAGAACTATGACAACTAACAACCTGCCAAAGGTAGAAGAAAATAATGTTGTAGTTACGCCTTACGACCCTCAGTGGCCAACCCTCTTTAAAAACGAAGCTAAGAAAGTCACAGAAGCCTTAGGGCAGGATGTCGCCATTGAACATTTTGGCAGCACGGCAGTTCCTGGACTGGCTGCTAAACCCATTGTTGATATCTTAATTGGTTCTAAAAAGGCGGCAGCTCCGTCAGAAACTCAGCTAAAGCG